>JACRKB010000055.1 GCA_016235545.1 Verrucomicrobiota bacterium
GGCCAGCCGCTCGTCAGCCCCAAGCTCATCCGCTTCCACGAGCTGACCGAGGACGAATACTTCTGCACCGAAGACGGCGCGAAAAACGGCGTGACCTTCGAGAACACCAGCGAGACCGAGCCGCTCGTCACCCTGCGCTATTTCGGCCCCGAGGTGAACCCCAACGCGCCGGCGATGGGCGCGTATCGGAAGAACAAGTTCAACTGAGGCTCAACTGACTTATCGAGACGGCGGCTGGCGGATGCGTCAGCCGCCGTTTAGTCTTTGCACGCACGATGTCACACCCACCCACGCATTCGACTGACCACACCGGCCTCACACCCGTGGCGCACGCAGGCGTGGCGGCGCAGCTCAAGGCTGCCACGGAGCTGCTCGAACAGGTCGCGGGGAACCGCGCGTTGCTGGCACATCTCTCGATAGAGGAACGGACGCGGCTGCAGACGGCGGCGGGGGAGATTTACTGCCCGGACTTGAAGGAGCGGCGGCGGCTGGTGAAGGCGCGGGTGAAGCTGCGCAAGGCGGAGAAGCTGCAGCGCGATCAGGCGAAGCTCCACGAGACGGGCATCCGCAGGCTTCGGCGGGAGAAGGTGTTCATGACCCCGAATGTTTTCCCGCCGGACAACTTTCAGCAGCAGGAGGTCGCGGGCGACGCGGAGTTCCGCGAGGTGGTGGAGCCGCAGAATTGCTACATCTGCAAACAGGACTACTCGACGATCCACCACTTCTACGACCAGCTCTGTCCGGCGTGCGCGGAGTTGAACTGGCGCAAGCGAGCGGAGTCGGCGGACCTGCGCGGGCGCGTGGCGCTGCTGACGGGCGGGCGGGTGAAGATCGGCTATCAAGCGGGCATCAAGCTGCTGCGTGCGGGGGCGCAG
The DNA here is from genome assembly GCA_016235545.1 of Verrucomicrobiota bacterium. Classification (GTDB taxonomy): domain Bacteria; phylum Verrucomicrobiota; class Verrucomicrobiia; order Limisphaerales; family SXTU01; genus SXTU01. The sequence continues at coordinate 876 of JACRKB010000055.1, forward strand.
GTCATCGTGAGCACGCGGTTTCCACGCGACTCGGCGCTGCGTTACGCGGCGGAGCCGGACTTCAAGGAGTGGGGCCACCGGCTGGAAATCTTTGGCCTCGATCTGCGCCACACGCCGAGCGTGGAGGCGTTTTGCCGGCACCTGCTGGCCACGCGGTCGCGGCTGGACTTCATCATCAACAACGCCTGCCAGACGGTGCGGCGGCCGCCGGACTTTTATGAGCACATGATGGCGGGTGAGACGGCATCGCTGGGCGCGATGACGGAATCTGCGCGCAAGCTGCTAGGCGCTTACGAAGGACTGCGCGGTTATCATATGCTGCCCGAGGGCGACCCCAGCCTTGTTCAGAAGCGCATGTCAGAAGTCGCCGGGCTGACTCACGCGGCGGAGCTTTCGCAGGTGCCGCTGCTGCCGGATGAGCTGGCGGCGCAACAGGCGTTGTTCCCCGCAGGCAAGCTCGACCAGGATTTGCAGCAGGTGGATTTGCGCGAGCGGAACTCGTGGCGGCTCATGATGCACGAGGTGCCGGCGGTCGAACTGCTCGAAGTGCAGCTCGTCAACGCCATCGCGCCGTTCATTCTCAACGCGCGCCTGAAGCCGCTCATGCTGCGCACGCCGGAGCGGGACAAGCACATCGTCAACGTCTCGGCGGTCGAGGGGCAGTTCTACCGGAAGTTCAAGACCACTCGGCATCCGCACACGAACATGGCCAAGGCCGCGCTGAACATGATGACGCGGACCGCAGCGGCGGACTACCACGCCGACGGCATCCACATGAACGCCGTGGACACGGGCTGGGTGACGGACGAGGACCCGGTGCAGATCGCGGCGCGCAAGCAGCAGCAGCACCGCTTCCATCCGCCGCTCGACATCGTGGACGGCGCGGCGCGGATCGTGGACCCGATCATCGCGGGCTTCAACACGGGCGAGCACGTCTGGGGAAAGTTCCTGAAGGACTATCGTGAGACGGATTGGTGAGCGCGCGTTGCTCGGCCAAGTTTTTCCAGAAACCATTCGCCAACTCGGTGGCAGGCAGCGAGGATGCCGGGCCAATGCAGTCGCCCACGACAACTGAGCAGGACAACGAGGCCGCGCCGTCTGCGCCGTCGAGGAAGGCAATCACCGACCCGGACTTCTCCGGCACGCCGCAGCCCATCGGCCAGTGGACCGAGCGCGCGGACTTTCCGCAGGGCGCGCTGGGGGCATACGTGAGCATCCACGGCTTTGCCGGGGTGGTGGTGGAGATTATCAACCAGTCCATCAAGGTGGTGTCGCCCGAGGGAAAATCGCAGAGGTTCAACGCCTACCGGCTCAAGACTCTTTTCGCGCCGCCGGACCGCACCAAGCCGGCTCCGCAGACCTTGTCCATGGAGCGCCCCAAGCCCGTCGCCGAGCCTCGGCCTTTGCGGGACGAGCCGGAGCCTGCGCCGCAGCCACGGGTTCACATCACTGAACCGGACTTCACGGCACCCGTCCGCGCGATTCGGACTTACGCGAGCCAGCCGGGTTTCCCGCAGAGCGCTTACGGCCAGCACGTGGACATCCCCGGTTATCAGGGGGTCGTGGTCGAGATCGTGAAGGGATCGCTCAAGGTGCAGTCTCCGACGGGCACCATCCGCAGCTACAATGTCGAGCAGTTGAGAAAGCTTTACGGACGGGCCTGATCGGCGGTGATGGCGCGGGGCGCGGTGAAGCGATGCCAGTCATGGGCTTCCATTTGCCTAACCGCCCGCGTCGGCCCATCCTCCGCAGTTGTGTTATGGCCGCAGCCTTGAAAAAAAATCTTCCGCCGGACGCCTCCGCGTTCCTGCCCATGTCGCGCGCCGAGATGGACGCGCGCGGTTGGGATGAGCTTGATGTGCTCATCATCACCGGCGACGCCTATGTGGATCATCCGTCCTTCGGCGCGGCGATGATCGGGCGCGTGCTGGAGGCGGAGGGCTTGCGCGTGGGCATCATCGCGCAGCCGGACTGGACGAAGATCGAGTCCATCCAGGAGATGGGCGCGCCGAAGCTCTTCGTCGGCGTCACGGCGGGCAATCTCGACTCGATGCTGTCCAACTACACCGCCGCGCGGCACAAGCGGAAGGACGACGTCTACAGCGCGGGCGGTGTTCCGGGCAAACGCCCGAACCACGCGGCAGTGGTCTATTCGCAGATGGCGCGGCGCGCGTTTCCGGGCGTGCCCGTGGTGCTCGGAGGAATGGAAGCGAGCATGCGTCGTGTGGCTCATTACGATTACTGGGAGGACAAACTCAAGCCCTCGATCATGGCCGATGCGAAGGCCGACGTGCTCGTATATGGCATGGGGGAAGTGCCGGTGCGCGAGATTGTGAAGCGCCTGCGGTCGGGCCGCCGCGACTTCAGCGGCATCCGCGGCACGGCGCTCTTCCTCGGGGCCAAGGCCACGGCGGCGGCGGATTTCAGCGACTGCATCATCCTGCCCTCGTGGGAGGAATTGCAGGCGGACAAGAAGCATTTGATGCGGCTGACGAAGGTGGTCGAGGCGCAGCAGACGCCCTACAGCGGCAAGCGCCTCGTGCAGATGCACGGCAACCGCGCAGTGTTTCAGGAGGCGCCGGAGTTCCCCGTGGACGGCCCGGACCTGGATGCGCTTTACGAGCTCCCTTTTCAGCGCGCATCCCACCCGAGCTACACGGAGCCGGTGCCGGGCTTCGCGACGATCAAGGACTCGATCATCGTCTCGCGCGGGTGCGCGGGCGGCTGCACCTTCTGCGGGCTGGGTTTCCACCAAGGCAAGTTTCTCTCCAGCCGCAGCGTGGATTCCGTGATGAAGGAAATCCGCAAGCTCACCGAGTCTGACACGTTTCGAGGAACGGTCTCCGACCTTGGCGGGCCGACGGCGAATCTCTACGGCGCGAAGAACGGCCACGCCGAGGAATGCAAGAAATGCCACCGCCCCAGTTGCCTGTGGCCGACCATCTGCCCGGTGTTCGGCATCGATGAGAAGGCAGGCCTCGACCTGCTCCGCAGCTCGCGGGCGCAGCCCGGGGTGAAACACGTCTTCGTGCAGTCCGGCATCCGCATGGACGTGGCGCTGCGCACGCCGGAATACACGAAGGAGCTGGTGCAGCACCATGTCTCAGGCCACATGAAGGTCGCGCCCGAGCACATGGACCCCTCCGTGCTGCGCCGGATGCGCAAGCCCGCCGGCGACTTTCAGGGCTTCATGGAAAAGTTTTTCCAGCTCAGCGAGGAGGCCGGCAAGGAGCAGTATCTTGTGCCGTATTTCATCTCCAGCTTCCCCGGCTGCACGGAGAAGGAAATGGGCGCGGTCGAGCAGTTCTTGAAAGAGGAGAAGTGGAACCTCCAGCAGGTGCAGGACTTCATCCCGCTGCCGATGACCGGCTCGGCGGCGATGTATGTGACTGAGCTGGACATCAACACCGGCGAACCCATCACCGTAGTGCGCGGAGCGGGCGACCGCGAGCGCCAGAAGCGGATGCTGCGGCCCAACGCCGCTCACGAGGCGAAGGTCTGCGGCAGCCGTGGCGCGGGCGCTCAGTTGGACACAGTGGATTGACGCTGGGGTTCAAGCGGCGCCGCCAAGGACCTAAGCTCGCGGATTTGCACTGTGAACCCTTCCGATTTCCAAAGTCAGCCGCACAGAACGCACGAAGGTGCAACAGGGGAACTGCATTCACTCACTCGGCTTCGCACTAGCCCGACTTCCGCTACTGGACAGCTGATTCGACTGTTTTGCGGAGTGAACGCGTGGATTTGCTGGGGATTTCCCGCTGCTTCTCCTCAAAAGCGCGTGTAGTGGCGACCCTGCCCATTCCCCCCGGCCCTTCTCCCGCTCCACTGGGCGCATGTTTCTCAAGTGCAGCACGCGCCGCAAGGACGGCAAGGAACACCTCTCCTGGTCCGTCGTCGAGAGCCGTCGAGTCGGCCGCTCCGTGGTGCAACGCCACGTCCTCCGCCTGGGCGAGATCAACGATCCGCAATGCGCCTCATGGCTCAAGTCCATCGCCGTCTTCGATGAGGCCCAAGGTCAAGCCCACCAGTGCGCGCTCTTTCCCGAGGACCGCACGCCCACCGCACCGCACGATCCCTCCTCCGTGGTGCAGGTGCGCCTCTGCCAACTGCAACTCTCCCGCCCCCGCACCTGGGGCCCCTGCTGGCTGGGCGACCAGCTCTGGCGCGACCTCCACCTCGACACCTTCTTCGCCCCACGCCTGGGATGCAGCCGCGAGGGCACGGACTGGGAGAAAGTCCTGCGCGTGCTCACCCTCTACCGCCTGCTCTCCCCCGGTAGCGAATGGCGGCTGCACCGCCACTGGTTTGCCACCACCGCGCTGGCCGATCTGCTCGGAGTCGATGAACGGCTCGCCCAGGATGACACGCTCTATCGCGGCCTGGACGGTTTGCTCGCCCACAAGGACGCCATCTTCGCCCATCTGCGCGGGCGCTGGAGCGAGCTCTTCGGCGCGAAGTTCGACGTGCTCCTCCACGACCTGACCAGCACCTACTTCGAGTGCGATGTGCCGCAGGATGAAAAGGACCCCCGGCGCTTCGGCTGCAGCCGCGACAAGCGCTCGGACTGCGTGCAAGTCATCGTCGCGCTGGCCGTCACGCTCGAGGGACTCCCGCTGGCCTACGAGATGTTCCCCGGCAACACCGCCGACAAGACCACGCTGCGCGACATGCTGACCCTCATCCAAAAGCGCCACGGCCAGGCCCAGCACATCTGGGTCATGGACCGCGGCATCCCCACCGAGTCCGTGCTCGAAGAACTGCGGCGCACCGACCTGAGCGCCGACAACCCCGAGTGGGTCTGGCGCTGCTACATGCAACTCGTGTTCGTGGAAGAAGCCTTCCGCACCCTCAAAGGCGACTTGGGCCTGCGGCCCGTCTATCATCACAAACCCGAGCGGATTGAAGCGCACCTCTTCGTGGCCTTCCTGACCTATTGTTTGAACATCACACTGCGGCAATGGCTCAAGGCGCTGGCGGGGGCCTGATGCCCCGCGTGGTCGTGGAGAAACTGGCCGGCCTGAAACTCCTGGACGTGCGCGTGCCCACCACCGACGGCCGGGAGCTGCTGCTGGTGCGCCGCACCGAAGCCGAGCGCGACGTGGCGCTGCTGTTGGCCCGGCTGAAACTGACCCTTCCCCCGCAACCGCCCCCACGCATCAGCCCCTCCAAAGCAAGCTGAGCGCGCCGATGTGGTGACGACCTTTGCCCCCTACCAAGTGAAAACCCCTGCAAAATCAACCCTCCCAATCCGCCCTCCGCCCCAGTTGCGGAAGTCGGGTTAGTTTGTTTGCTCATTCTTGGGTGCATGCCGTGGGTAACACTCTTTTGGTTCTCCGCTGTTTTCGGTGGAATGGGAGCTGGGTTGGCGCGCCTCCCGCCCCAGCGGGGCCCATCGAGGGTAGGCGGAGGGAAACCTCGACCGAAGGAAGAGACGCACCCACCGGACGGCCAGCCAGCCTGGCCGTGCCCCAGCGGGGCGCATGAACACCCCTTGGAAAGGTGATGATTCATTCACCCCGCCGGGGTGCCGGTCACTTGGGGCCAGCCCCGGTGGGTGCGCTCCGATGACGGAGCTTCCCACCGGCTACCTTCATCCTAGATTCCGCAGTTGAACCTCACGCAAAGGGCGCAAAGGGCGCAAAGGAAAAGGCTTTTGAAACCGCGACCTCTCACCCATTGGGTGAAGACTGCCGGCGCCTGCATTTGGAAAAAATGCCCTTCGGCGTTGCGTCCTTCGCGTCCTTTGCGTGAACCAACTGCGGTTTTCAGGTTCATGCGCGCCTCCAGCGCAGCCTTCGCCGCTGACTTCCATTCCACTGGAAACAGCGACGAACCACTCATTTTGAGGCAACAGGGCCGTTGCAACCAGTTTATCCTCCTCGTTCGGGTAACATTCTTTTTGCGTCATATCGCAGTTCCCAAAAAAAAAAATAAAAACCCTTGCGCGATTGTTGGAATCAACTATTGTCTTCCCGTTCTTGCGATTGGCGAGCTTGACCAATCAACAACAACAGCGGTGTTTTTTTGTTCGCTTATTGCGTTTTCGGTATTACTGTGTGCGTTATGCTACAGGAACCAGATAACGCGTGTTAGAGCGATGTGAAGCTATGCATTTTACGCTGTTGTCGCCTTGATGAATCTAGTAAGTGTTCTTTGAAAACTGAAATGTGCGACAAGTGAAGTTTTTTCGCAGCTTCTCTAACTGGAAGTTTCGGAAATAATTATTCTGCATAGGTGCTTGCAGAGCAAGCGCTGCAAAGAATAGTAGAGTTTAAAACGGAGAGTTTGATTCTGGCTCAGAACGAACGCTGGCGGCGTGGATAAGACATGCAAGTCGAGCGAGATACATTAGGTAGCAATATTTGATGTGTTTAGCGGCGCAAGGGTGCGTAACACGTGGGCAATTTTCCCTGAAGATTGGGATAACTGCGGGAAACCGCGGCTAATACCGAATAACAAGGTTGAGAGATATCTTTTGACTTTCAAAGTTGGGGACCGAAAGGCCCGATGCTACAGGATAAGCCCGCGGCCTATCAGCTAGTTGGTGGGGTAATAGCCCACCAAGGCTAAGACGGGTAGCTGGTCTGAGAGGACGACCAGCCACACTGGAACTGAGACACGGTCCAGACACCTACGGGTGGCAGCAGTCGAGAATTTTTCTCAATGGGGGAAACCCTGAAGGAGCGACGCCGCGTGGGGGATGAATGGCTTCGGCCCGTAAACCCCTGTCATCTGCGAGCAATTCCTTCAAAATAACAC
>JACRKB010000052.1 GCA_016235545.1 Verrucomicrobiota bacterium
CAAGGCAGCAAACCACTAACCGGCACGCATCTGCACTGACAAGCCGAATCCATCCAGTTGAAGAGGCACGGGCGCATCTCACTTTCCTGCAGACCGGACGCGAGTCGGTGCTTCGGGCTGAAAGCCCGGCATTCGCTAGCCCGGGGTGAAGCCCCAGGTCAACGAGGCCACGAGGAAGCCGAGCGCTGTAAGCGCGTCACCTTGGAAACCGGGCGGCGGCGTGGCGGGCTTACAGCCCTCGGCACGGCCTGGCGGGGCCACCTGGGGCTGCGTTCACTACGTTTACTCCACCCCAGGCTGACGAATGACGGGCTTTCAGCCCTGCCGACCCGGGTTGCAAGAAACTGAGATGCGCCCCAATCGGTGGTGGCGAACCCGGCAGTCATCGTCAAGACAGCCGCCTGCTGTTCCGTGTTGGTTCCGTGTTCCATCCGTGGAGCATCTGAATGGTTCCGGTTCAGCCCGCGCTTTGATTCGCAACCCGAAGGTTGCGACTACGGGGCGAAGCGGAAGGAGAAGAGGTCCGCGTCCTTCATCACCACACGCAGGCGCACCGGCTTGCCGGCGTGCCGGGCGAGGTCGGGGGAACTCTTCCACGCCACGGTGCGCGCGGTTTCATCGCCGTAGATTTCCGCGCTGTCGTCGAGCTTGAAGCCGTCGAGGGGCAGGCCGTTCGCATCCTGCAACTCCACACGCACGCTTCCCACGGCGGAGGTGGAGTAGTTCAGCACGAGCTTGCCGCCGGTGAACGTCAGTGGCCTTGTCACGAACTCGCCGCCCGCAAACGGCGCGTTCACGGAGGCGAAGCCGTCCACGCGCAGCGTGCCGCGCCGGATGCGCGGAGGCGCGCCGTAGTGCTCGTTCCAGTAGAGGGAAAGCTCGTTCGTCGTGGTGGTGAGCAGGCCCCATGCGGGAGTGTTGTTGCCATGTGCGTTGCCCCAGTTCTGCGCATCGAGGCCGGGCCGCAGAAACGCCTCCATGAAGGTGCGGTCGAAGCGCAGCCCGTCGCGGCTGGAGATGAGCACGGCGTCGGAGACGCCATCCACCACGCGCGCGTCCGCGCCCACGGTCTTGCGCTCCGGCACGAAACGCATGGGGAAGCCGAGGTAGAGCGACGGCTCGCGCGGGTAGGGCGCGATGTTGTTCACGTAGAACTGCTCGAGCGTCGAGTCGCCGAAGTCGAGCCACACGGGCTCGGTCCAGTTGAGGAAGTCCTTAGAGGTCGCGCGCAGCACGCTGCGGACGCTGCGGCCGTCCGGCGTCGTGCGCCCATCGCGCACGTAGGCGACATATTCGCGGCGCGTGGCGTCCCAGAACGCGGTGTTCTGCGAGTCGAAGGAACCCTTCGTGATGACCGGCTCGGCGCGGATGTGTTTCCAATGCACGCCGTCGGGCGAGTGCATGGCGAGGAGAGCCTTCTGGCGGTCGCCTCCGGGGGGCGTGTGCCGACCGAGCGTGAGCGCCTTGTAGCGGGACTCGGCGGGCGCGGCGGGATTGGTGTCCTTGAACGGTGTGAAGTTGTGCGCCTCCCAATACGCCTTGCGCTGGCCGCGCAGGAGGATGTTGTTCGCCTTGCTCTTCTTGAACTCGACCAGGCCAAGGTCCGGGCGTTCCCAGCGCACGCCATCACGGCTCGTGGCCATGCAGACGACTTCCTCGGTCGTCTCGCCGCCGCCGCGATAATACATTCGGAACAGATCCCCATCCTGCATCATCGTGACGTAGCCGCTCAGCGGCCCTTCCCACGGCGCGTCGAGAGTGAGGACGACCTCGCGCGGCTGCGGCGGGTGCTGCCGGAGTTGTGTTCCGCGCGAGGACGCGATGAGCCGCGCGTCCACGAACAACTGGAGATGCGAGGCGATGGGGATGGGAACTTCAGCGGTGGCCGCAGCGCCCGCACACGCCGTCAGCAGGGCGAGAAAATTGGATTTCAACATGGGGCTGGAGTGCGGCGGCAATCGCAGCTCAGAACCACGGAGCTGTTTGCGTCACGCGCATCCAGAGCTTGGTCTGTGGCGGGTTGGGCCAGACGGAGCCGGAAAGAAACGCGTCACCGAGTTCGTTCAGATTGGCCGGCGCGGCAGACCCGAGGTTGACCGGCGGCATCCGCAGCCATTCCGCGTGGCCGTCGGCGGCTGTGGCGGTCATGCCACCATTGTGCCGGATGTGATAGGGGAATTGGAACAGCCCGCCGGCGGCGGCGTTCCAGTTTTGCCGGACCGGATTGTCCAACCCGCCGGCCTGAGTGTCGATGAGGCCGCCGTTCCCTTTCTCGATGTGCGTCCAGTAGATGCCTGGGTTGTTCATCTGCGCGGCGCGCAACGCGAACGCGGCGGCGGCGGCGGACGAGGTGTCGCGAAACAGATGGCGGTTGGCGAGGAAGTTTTGGACGTAGGGAAAATTGTAGTTGCTGGTGTCCTTCTCAGAGGGACACCGGTAAATCTTCGGCTCGTTGGTCGTGGCCCCGACGTAGCGCATCAGCAGCATGGACCAGCAGGTGGGGTCCAGAAACGTGGCTGAACTGGTCGCCCGGTTGCCGAAGGGAAACTTGTCATCGAAGTCGCCCACGTAAAGCATGGTGCCCATGCCGAGCTGGCGGTTGTTGTTCATGCACTTGGTCTGAAGGCTCTTGGCTTTGGCCTTTCCCAGTGCGGGCAGGAGCATGCCGGCCAGAATGGCGATGATGGCGATGACGACAAGCAGTTCGATGAGCGTGAAACCGTGACCAATGAGGCGGGATCGGCGGGCTGGCAGCGAGGCTTTCATAGGGTGCCAAAATTGACGGGGCAGGGCAGGGCAGCATTCGTGGTCTTTTCGCATCGCACTCGGCGGCGCATGCCGCCGCACCAACCGCTCCGCAACTTCCTTGTCGCTCGCCCGCGACCTCCGTAGTCTGTGTGCCGGTTCAGCACTATGGAAAATCCGCCTTCCGCACCGCGCAACTTCGCCCTCTCCCTCCTCCCGTGGATCGTGGCTGCGGGCGCGCTGATACTCTATCTCGCCTCCCTCGCCTCTTGGGTCACGCTGCCGGCTCTCGGCCTGACAGCGCAGGTCCTCGGCTGGGACTGGTGGAACCCGAAGATTGGCCGTCCGCTTTACCACCTGCTCACGTTCCCGGTGAAGGCGCTTCCAGCCGGCTCGCAGCTCTTCGCGCTGAACGCCTTCGCCGCCCTCTGCTCCGCGCTGACTCTCTCGCTCCTCGCCCGCAGCGTCGCCCTTCTGCCGCAGGACCGCACCCGCGACCAGCGCGCGCGGCTGAATGACGAGACGGGCCTTCTCGCCATCCCCGCGAACTGGCTCCCGCCGCTCCTCGCCGTGCTCGCGTGCGGCCTGCAACTCAGCTTTTGGGAGCACGCCACCGCCGCGACTGGCGAGGCTCTCGACCTCCTCCTCTTCGCCGCCAGCATCTGGTGTCTGATGGAGTTCCGACAGGGCCGCGATGACAAATGGCTCGCCCGCTTCGCCCTCGCGTGTGGCCTGGGCTTCGCGAACAACTGGGCAATGACTGGCTTCGCGCCGTTCCTCCTCGCTGCGTTGGTTTGGGTGAAGGGCTTCGAGTTCTTCAACCTCCGCTTCCTCGGACGCCTCGCCGCGTGGGGCGGCGCGGGCCTGCTGCTCTACCTCTTCAACCCGCTCGCAGCTTCACCGGAACTTGGCTTTGGCTTTGGCGACTGGCTCAACGCCGAGCTGGGCGCGCAGAAGAACAATCTGCTGTTCAATCCCAAAGGCCGCGTGCTGCTGCTGTCCTTCGCCACGCTGCTGCCGCTCGCGCTCATCGGCGTGCGCTGGTCCTCCGGCTTCGGCGACGTGAGCGCCGCTGGCAGCTTCCTCTCGAACATGCTCTTCCGCCTGATGCACGCCATCTTCCTCGCCGGGTGCGTGTTCATGACGCTCGATCCCGCTTTCAGCCCGCGCGCGCTCGGCGAAGGCCGGGCGATGCTGCTCTTCTACTACCTCGGCGCGCTGGTCATCGGTTACTGCGCGGGCTACTTCCTGCTCCTCTGCGGCAAAGAGGAGGAGAAGGCGTGGCAAAAACCCAGCCCGCTCGGCAAGGCGCTCAACTTCGCGTGCGTAGGCATCCTCTGGCTTGGTCTCGTCGCGCTGCCCGCCTGGCTGGTGATGAAGAATCTTCCCTCGCTCCGCGCTCAGAATGGACCGGCGGTGCGCGAGTTCGCGACGCATCTGGCGAAGGGTCTGCCCGGACAAGGCGCGCTCGCTCTTAGCGAACAGCCCACGCATCTGCTGCTCGTCGCAGCGCACTTCCACGGCCAGCAGTCACCACACATCCTGCTCGACTCGCGGATGCTTCAGCTCACCCGCTACCACCGCCAGCTCGCCCGCCGCCACGCCGGCCGCTGGCCCGACCCCGGCGCGACGCCGGACACGCAAGTCATCCCACCCATCGCCATCGCCAGTTTCCTTGGGATGCAAACGCGCTCGAACCATGTCTTCCTGCTCCACCCGCCAGTGCCGGCGATGTATTTGGAGAATCTCTGGGCCGAACCGAGTGGTCCTATCAGCGAGCTTCGGCTTTACAGCACGAATGAGATCGTTCCACCCCAGCTTTCTACCGCGTCGCAAGCCGCCATCTTCGACTGGATCAAGAGCGACCCGATGCGTCACGGAGATCGTCCCTTGCCGCTCCATTCAAATAGTGAAATCAGCGCCCCAGATGCTCAAGTCCTCGACAACCTATACTCCGCAGTCGTCAACAGACTCGGCGTCCAGAGCCAACGCTCCGGCAATTTGACCAACGCCGATCGCGCATTCAGCAGCGCCGTCCAGGCTAACCGCAGCAACCTCGTCGCCGTCCTCAACCGCGACTTCAACGAATCCCTCCGCACCGGCAAGCCCTCCGCCAGCGACCCCGCCAAGATCGCGCAAGAACTCCTCGGCCCCGGCCAGACTTGGGGCACCGTCCTTGCCAAGCACGGCCCGCCGGACGAGCCGAACTTCTGCTTCGCCCTCGGCCAGCTTTTCCGGCAAGGCGGCTTGCCGCGTCAGGCCATCATCCAGTTCACCCGCGTCACTGAACTCGCCCCCAGCAACCACGCCGCCCACCTCGCGCTGGCGGACACCTTCATCGCCCTCGGCCAGCCCGACCGCTCGAAAGCCGCGCTCGACGCTGCGCGCGCCAGGCCCGAGTTGCGCGCCGGTCTCGCCACGAGCGAGGCCGCGCTCCTTCGCCTCGACGCGCTCCAACTCTCGCAGAAGAACAAGAAGGCCGAGGCTGAACAGGCGTTAATTGATGCGCTGAAGAAATTCCCCGCCGACCTTCCGCTGCTCGACTCGCTCACCGAGATTTACCTGCTCTCCGGTCGCTTCACCAACGCGCTCGCCGTGACCGAAACGCAGCTCAATGTCGCTCCCACCAGCCCGCGCGCGCTGGTCAACAAGGGCGGCATCCTCATTCAGATGAAACAGTTCGAGGCCGCGCTCGTGCCGTTGAACAAGCTCGTCGAGCTGCAGCCAAACCACCCCGGCGCTCACTTGAACCGCGCGATGGCGCTCATGAACCTGACCCGCCTCGATGACGCGGCGAAGGACTACCGCAAGCTCATCGAACTCGCGCCCGCCACGCACAACGGCCACTTCGGTCTCGGCGAAATCGCGTGGCAGCGCAAGCAGACTGGCGACGCCAAGAAGCATTACGAGGCCGGCCTCAAGCACGCCCCTGCCGACGCGCCCGAAACCAAAGTCGCCCAGCAACGGCTGAAGGAGCTGTCCGGTGGGAAGTGATTCACAACCGGCAGGGCGAGACTCCGTCGAGCCACATCTCGAGCGCAGCGAGGCGGGCGTTTCGGTGCGCGGCGCATCTGGCCGGGATGTTCGCTGCGCTCGCGCCTCCTTCGTTGGCAAATGGGGTTCGACGGAGCCTCACCCTACCTGAGCCATGCGCGTCGCCCACGTCATCACCCGGTTGATTGTCGGTGGCGCGCAGGAGAACACCATCGCCAGCGTCCTCGGTCTGCGCGAGAAGCCCGGCGTCGAAGTCAGCCTCATCTCCGGCCCGACCACCGGCCCGGAAGGCACGCTGGAGCCGCGCGTCGCGCAATTCCCCGGCCTGCTCACCATCGTCCCGGAACTCGTCCGCCCCATCGCCCCCGTTCGCGACTGGCTCGCGCTGCGCAAGCTCACACGCCTCTTCCGCGAGCAGCGGCCCGACATCGTCCACACGCACAGCGGCAAGGCCGGCGTGCTCGGCCGCCTCGCGGCGCACGCGGCGGGCGTGCCCATCATCGTCCACACCATCCACGGGCCGAGCTTCGGCGCGTTTCAAAACCTGATTGCCAACCGCCTCTTCCGCGCGGCCGAGCGCCGTGCCGGCCAGCACACGACTCATTTTGTCTCCGTCGCCAACGCGATGACGGAACAATACCTCGCCGCCGGCATCGGCACGCCGGAGCGATACACGCGCATCTTCAGCGGCTTCGATCTGGAGCCGTTTTTGAACGCGAAGAATGACTTGTCGCTGCGCGCGGAGCTCGGTCTCGCGCCGGACGATTTTGTCGTCGGGAAAATCGCGCGGCTCTTCAAGCTCAAGGGCCACGAGGAGCTGATCGCCGCGGCACCGGAGCTGGTGATGCGTTGTCCGCGCATCAAGTTCCTCCTCGTCGGCGACGGTCTGTGGCGCGGGCGTTGCGAGCGGCTCATCCGCGCGCGCAAGCTGGAGGGCCGCTTCGTCTTCACGGGCCTCGTGCCGCCGGAGGCGATTCCCCGCCACCTCGGCATCATGGACACGCTCGTCCACCTCTCGCTGCGCGAGGGGCTGGCGCGCGCTCTCCCGCAGGCGCTCGCAGCGGGCAAGCCCATCGTGGCCACCGCGTGCGACGGGGCGGGCGAAGTCTGCCTCGATGACGAAACTGGTTTCCTGATTTACCCCGGCAACCGCACCGCGCTCATCCAGCGCCTCGCTCAACTGGCGCATGACGAAGGCCTGCGCCAGCGGCTCGGCAGGCGCGGCCGTGAACTGGTGAAGGACTGGTTCCCCACGCAGCGGATGGTGGATGACCTGCAGGCGCTCTATGTGCGGCTGCTGGCTGAACAATCGGAAATCGGAAATCGGAAATGACATGACTTTTCCCTCCAATGCCTACCTGCTCGCCTTCCTCGGCGGCGCTCTTGCGACCGTCGCGGCGCTGCCGCCATGGCGCGCGTGGTGCGTGCGCACGGGCTTGGTGGATGACCCCGGCCACCGGAAAATCCACGATACGCCAATCCCTCTCGCCGGCGGACTGGCGGTGCTGACGGGGCTGCTTCTGCCGTTGATCTTCGGCGCGGCGGCGTTGCAGTTCGGACTGCTCCCGGCGGGCGTGGTGGAGAAAATCAGCTACGGCTTCGAGCAGCGCGGCCTCCAGCTAGCCGCCATCCTCGCAGGCGCGCTGGGCATGGTCCTGCTCGGCTGGCTGGATGACAAACACGAGCTGCGCGCCGGGCCGAAGTTCGCCGCGCAGCTCAGCATCGCGCTGCTCGTCGCGCTGGCAGGCGTGCGCATCAAGCTGTTTCCCGAAAGCCCGCTCTCGCCCGTGTTGAGCTGCGGCGTCACGGTGCTGTGGATTCTCACCGTCATCAGCGCGGTCAACATCATGGACAACATGAACGGCCTCTGCTCCGGCCTCGGGGCGATTGGCGCGGTGGCGTTCGGCGCGACGGCGGCGATGCAGGGGCAATACCTCGTCGCCTCCCTCGCGCTGCTGGCGGCGGGCGCGCTGGCTGGCTTCCTGCCGTATAACTATCCGAAGGCAAGCGCGTTCCTCGGCGATTCCGGCAGCCACCTCACCGGCTTCCTGCTCGCAGTGCTGGCGATTCTCCCGCACTTCTACACCGCGCAAAACCCGCGCCCTCTGGCCGTGCTCGCTCCGCTGCTCGTGCTGGCCGTGCCGCTCGGCGACATGGTGTGCGTGATGTGGATTCGCTGGCGCGCTGGCAAGCCGGTGTGGGTGGGCGACACGAACCACCTCTCGCACCGGCTCGTCCGCAGCGGCCTCGGCAAGCCGCAGGCAGTGGCGGCGATTTGGGGATTGCACGCGGCGTCCGGCGCGGCGGCAGTGTGGCTGGGTGTGGGGAAGTAGCGGCCAGCAGAGTGCCGACGCCGAACTGACGAGGCAGACCCGGGTTGAAGATTGAAAGTAAAAGGCCGGAATCCGCCGGGGCGCATCTTGGCACGGTTCCCGAAGGAGCGCGGTGCGTCACTTCTTCTTCGCGGTGGCGGGCGGCGCGTTCGTGTTGCGCGGGAGGGTGATGTTGAAACGCACCTGCTCCGCACGTCCGGCCGCGTGGGTCTTTTCGTTGACCGGTGCGTAGGCGATGACTCCGGGCAGCGTGATGGGGAAAGTGGCGTTCGCTGCGATGACCACGACGACCTGCGCCGTCAGGCTGCCCTCATAAACCTGCGCGGTCACCGCCTTGCCGGGGAGGGTCTTCTGCCCCGGACTTGAATACGCTGGCGGCAGGGCGCGCGTGGCCCCGAACGCGCCGACCTGCAAGCTCGTAGGCGTGACGCGGGCCACATTGGAACGGCTGGAATGCAGATAATAGCCGGGCTGAATCTTGAAGCTCACTGTCACGATGGCATTGCTGCCGGGCAGGGCGTTGCCGGCAGTGACCTTGGCAGATTCGAAGGTGACGACGGTGGCCGGGGCTTGCGCCAGGGCGCAAAGCTGCGTGACGAACAGGCCGCAGAGCAAGGGAAGCAGGTGTCTCATAAAATCAAACTTCGCGACGGGGTCAGTCATCTTTCCGCATCGGCCAGGCTGCGGCGACGAGGCCCTTGTAGCCGCCGATGAGCGACGCGACGTTCCGGTAACCCATGCGCTGCGCGACTTCGCAGGTGAGCGCGGAGCGGAATCCGCCGCCACAATACATGATGAGTTCCGCGTCCGGGTCGGGGAAGCGCTGCTCCAGATCGCGCTCCAGAACCCCTTTGCCAAGATGCTGCGCCTGCTCCGCGTGGCCGGCCTGCCACTCGGAATCCTCGCGCACATCCAGCAGCACCGCGCGCGGGTTTGCGGCGAGCCGGGCGCGCAACTGATCGAGCGTCAGCTCGCGCACGACGGCGCGGGCCTCGTTGACGAGCTTGAGAAAGCCAGGCGAATGGTCCACGCGCGGAAGCTAGCGGCGAGGGCGGGAAGGGCAAAGGATTTTCAGTCGAACAGCCGGGGAACTGGCCGGACCGCCGCCTCGTGCGCGAGCGCAGTGCATGGGCTCAGTGCATGGGCGCAAGTCATCTTGCCATGTCGCGGAGCAGTGACGCGATGGCAGCCGTGGGTTTCAAGCCGAAATCCGAAGCAAGCAGGCATTGAGCCGGCGTGGGAGGCTGGGTCCAGAGGGCTCACGAATCGGATCGGCTCCTTTCTTGACCTGAATCAAATTGATCGGGCCGCGCTTGGTGCGAGTGTCTGGCGTGACCACGATGACACGCATCCAAGCCAGTCCAAAAGCGAAGCATGAACCGGCACGAACAGGCGCGAGTGCCTTGGAGGGAGGAGGCCAGCCGACGGACCACGGATGCCGGCTGAGTTTTCCAACTCCGTGCAGCATCCCGGCCCCGTGCGGAATGCCGTGCGACCTGCATCTTGGCCCCGAGCGGCACTCGACCGTGAACCTTGGGAGCCTGGCTCGTCTGGCACTGATGGCGGTTCCGGGCAGCCGGGGCAGCTTTCGCAACCAGGCCGAGGAGATGTTCGCGCAGGCGGCCTGCATCGTCCGGCATCAGGCCACGCCACTCAGGCCGACCACCATGATGGTGTTTCTGCGGGACGTTGAGGACGAGGCCGAGTGCAGGAAGATCATCCGGTGCCGTTTTGGTGACGAGTCACCCGTCACCACTTTCGTGGTGCAACCACCCTGCTGCGGTGCTGCTCTGGGCATGGAGCTCTGGGCCTTGGGCGGGCCTGGTGTGAAGGTCGAGCGTTTTGGTCCGCACCTGGTGGCGGCGGAGGCGGATGGGATTCGCTGGGTTCACTGCGGCGATATTCGCGGCGATGATGCCGCCGACGGGCCTTATTCGGAGTCCATGTCTGGCTTCCGGCTCATGCAGGAGCAACTCGCGTTGGCGGGGGTGGGCTTCGACCAGGTGGTGCGGACGTGGATTTATCTGAATCAGATCACAGCGGGCGAGGATGGGCTTCAGCGCTATCAGGAATTCAACCGAGCGCGGACGGATGTTTTCCAAGGTGTGCGGTTCGGCAACAAGGCCCGCGCCGCGTGGGCGCCCGAGACGATCTATCCCGCCAGCACAGGAATTGGAACGCGCGGGGCGGCCATTACGATGAGTTGCATGGCGCTGGACACGAGACGGCCGGACGTGTTCCTGATGCCGTTGGAAAACCCCCAGCAGACGCCCGCCTACGATTACCAGGCGAATTACTCGCCGCTGTCGCCGAAGTTTTCGCGCGCGATGGCGGTAGTGCAGGGCCACTTCGTTGCCACTCTCGTGTCCGGCACGGCGAGCATCGTTGACTCGAAGACGTGCCATCCCGGGGATGTCGTCCGGCAGACGGAGCAGACCATCGAGAACATCGAGCGGCTGATCGCGCCGGAAAACTTCGCGCGGCATGGCATGGCAGGGACGGGGGCGGCCTTGGGCGACATTGCGAAGCTGCGCGTGTATGTGAAGCATGCCGAGGATTACGAGAAATGCCGCGAGGTCTGCGAGCGCCGGCTGCCGGGCGCGCCGGCGATCTACCTGCACGCGGATGTGTGCCGGCCTGACTTGCTGGTGGAGATAGAGGCCGTGGCGTTCTCGCCCGTTGCGGCCAGCGCGGAGCCGACGCGCTTGAACGGGGACGCGGCCACTCGAACGGACCGGAAGGAAACGGGGTTATGCTGAACGAGGCCACCAGTCACCGGGGTTGGAGCTGCTGGGCACCGCTCCGCGTGGTGTGGGCCGCCGGTGTGGTGGCCTTGATCTCTGTTGCGCTGGCTGGGTGTGGGAAGAAGCGGCCAGCTCAGGCCGGCCCGGCATTGGAAGCTGTGCGTGAAGCTGCGCCGCTGAAACTTGAAGGGGCCAAGTCCATTGATGATTTTGTGTTTGGCTGGCTCAAACACCTGCAGATTGAGCCTGCCGAACCTGCCACTGACGCTGAGTTTTTCAGGCGGGTCCATCTGGACGTCACGGGCACACTGCCCACAGCCACGGACGCGAGGGAGTTTCTTTCCAGCCGCGATGCGAACAAGCGCGGCGCTTTGATTGACCGGCTGCTGGAGCGGGATGAATTCGCGGACTACTGGGCGATGAAGTGGGGCGATGTCCTGCGCATCAAGGCCGAGTTTCCCATCAACCTCTGGCCAAACGCGGCGCAAGCATATCATCGGTGGGTCCGGGCGTCTCTCGCGGAGAACAAGCCCTATGACAAGTTCGTGCGCGAGATGCTTACATCGAGCGGCAGCAACTTTCGCGTCGGGCAGGTCAACTTTTACCGCGCCATGCAGAGCCGGACGCCGGAGGGCATTGCCATGACGGCGGCCTTGACCTTCATGGGCGCGCGGGCGGATGCTTGGCCGGATCGTTCCCTGTCCGGCATCACGGCCTGCTTTGAGCAAGTGGGCTACAAGCCGACGCGCGAGTGGAAGGAGGAGATCGTTTTCTGGGATTCCCAAAAGCTATTGGCGAAGCCCACGAACGCGGTGACGGCGACGAACGCGGTGAAAGTGGTTTCCGCCTCGCGACCGACCAATGCGCCCCCGCAGGCGGCGGTCTTCCCGGACGGGACGCCCGTCAAGCTGACGCCGGATCGCGACCCTCGGGAGGTGTTCGCGGACTGGTTGATCACGCCCAAGAATCCCTGGTTTGCGCGGAGCATCGTCAATCGCGTCTGGTCCTGGTTTCTCGGGCGCGGGATCATCCATGAGCCTGACGACATTCGGGATGGCAACCCGCCCAGCAACCCCGATCTCCTCGCGTATCTGGAGCGGGAATTGGTCACGCACCGCTACGATCTCAAGCACATCTACCGGCTGATCCTCAACTCGCGCACGTATCAGCTCTCGTCCCGTGCCAAGGCCACGGGGCCGTTGGCCGAGGCGCATTTTGCGAGCTGCGCCCCACGGCGCCTGGAGGCGGAGGTGTTGCTGGACGCGATCAACAAGGTCACCGGCACATCGGACCTCTACACAAGCCCGATTCCGGAGCCGTTCACCTACATCCCGAAGGACACGCCGGCTGTCGCGCTGGCGGATGGCAGCATCACGAGCCCGTTCCTGGCGCTGTTCGGGCGCTCGGCGCGGGCCACCGGAATGGAGAGTGAACGGATCAACAAGGTGCAGCCCGCCCAGTGGCTCCACTTGCTGAATTCGAGCCACATCCAGCGCAAGATTGAGCAAGGCGCCAAGCTGAGGGCGATCCTCGAAGCCAAGCGCGCGGAGTCGGAAACTGTGGAGGAGCTTTACCTGGCCATCCTGTCCCGCTTCCCGACTGCGGAGGAGTTGAAAACCGTCCAAGCCTACGGCGCGCCCGTTGCGGATGCCAAGTCCGGCAAGCCGCCCGGTCCGGGCGTTGGGAAGAAGCGCGAGGATTGGCTGGATATCGCGTGGGCATTGCTCAACAGCGAAGAGTTTTTGTATCGGCACTAGCGCACCTGAAAATGAAAAGGTCCAATATGAACACAGAGAATCGCCCCGAAATCGCCTCGCCCGCGCCGCACTCGCTGGGCATGACCTTGAGCCTGCCGGTGTCCCGGCGGGAAGCCGCCAGAATCGGCCTCTTCAGCACTGGTGGTCTGCTGGCCAGCCAGAGATGGGCGTCAGCCACCACCACCTTGCCACCTGCGAAGCTTCCCGGCGCCAAGCCGCCGAGGGTCAGAGCCAAATCCATCATCCAGATTTTCCTCTGGGGCGGCATGTCGCACTCGGACACATGGGATCCAAAACCGGATGCCGGCTACGATTACAACGGCCCGCTGAAGTCTCCCCTGGCCACGAACGTGGACGGGATCCGGGTCAGCGAGTGGTTTCCAAAACTGGCAAAGCAGGCCGACAAATACAGCCTGATCCGCAGCATGACCCACCGCAACAACGGCCATGAGACGGCCGCTTACCTGGTGCAGACGGCGCACATGCCCGGCGAACGGCTGGCATATCCCAGCGCGGGTGCAGTGTTCTCCTACTTCAAGAGGCACGAATACAAGGGTGTCATCCCGCCCTATGTCGTGCTGACGCAGCCGCAGGGGCGGTTCTCGGAGGAGGGTTTCCTCGGTCCTGGACTCAAACCCTTTGCCACCGGAGGCGATCCCAATGCTTCGCGCTTCGAAGTGGAGGGCGTCGTCTCAAAGGGCATCACCGACGACCGGCAAAAGGCGCGCCGGGAGCTGCTCCAAAGGGTCAACACGATGGGCAGCTCGATGGTGGCCAATCCCGTGTTTTCGGCCTCGGACGCGGCCAAGCGGCAAGCCTACAACCTGATTCTTGGCGAGGGCCGGGAAATCTTCGATCTCTCCAAGGAGAAGTCCGAGCTGCGGGACAGCTATGGTCGCCACACCTTCGGGCAGGATTGTCTGGCGGCGCGGCGCATGGTCGAGGCGGGCGTTCCCTACATCGTCATCAACTACCCCGGCGGCTGGGACACGCACAGCAACCACTTTCAGACGATGGGCCGGCAGTGCCCGCAATTGGACCAGGGCCTGGCAATGCTGCTTGAGGACTTGAAGGATCACGGCTTGCTCGACACCACTCTCGTCTGGTGCTGCGGCGAGTTTGGCCGAGGGCCGAAGGTGGACTGGCAGCCGCCGTGGAATGGCGGGCGCAACCATCATGGCGCCGTCTTCACAGCGCTGGTCGCCGGCGGAGGGTTCAAGGGCGGCCACATCGTCGGCGAGTCAGACGCAAAGGGCGAGGACGTCAAGGACCGGCCCGTGTATCCCGTGGACTTGCTCGGCAGCATCTACCGGCTCGCTGGCATCGACGCGACGGCGGCGTTGCCCCACCCGATGGGCATGGAGGCCCATGTGCTGCCCGCAGCTTCAGAAACCGTGAAGTCGGGGGGGCTGTTGAAAGAGATAATGTAGCCATTCACAACGATCCGGCCCGCGCTCGCCTGAGCCGGGCCGGATGCTAGCGCCGCACAGGAGCACCCGATGAAAAACTCATCAACCCATTTCGGAATGACATCTTGCGCAATGGCTGGGCATCTGCGACGCGATCCATCTCCCGCTCCATCTATCGCAGGAGGGGAGAGAAACCACGGTCCCAAAACTCCCGCGATTCCAGCCCTTAAACCTCACCGGAGCACACCGCTCACCCCATCTTTCTCCTCTCCTCCGAGGAGAGGAGAGGGTGCGCGAAGGGCGGGTGAGGGGTGTTCGGGAATCGGGTTCATGGGTAAGGCTGGGGAGATGGGTCGCGTAAGTCGGCGTTGGCACCCGCACCCCTCTTCCGGCCTGCGGCCACCTTCTCTCCTCCTCCGAGGAAGAGAGAAAGCGCGCAGCGTGCCCTCCAGTTGGCATTTCATCGACTGGCATCGGCAACTGGCATCATCCCTCCGAATCCTCGGGCTGGCCGCGTGGCTGGTGCTTGCTGCCTGGGCGCAGGCGCAAACACGTCCCTACATCGGATTCGCCTACCCTGCCGGGGGGCAGCAAGGCACCACATTTCAAGTCAACGTGGGCGGCCAAGGGTTGGATGGCGTCAACCAAGTCTTTGTCACCGGACAGGGCGTGCGGGCCAAGGTCGTCGAGTATCACCGCCGGCTTGGCCCCCAGGAAATGACCTTGATGCGCGAGCAATTGGGCGAACTGAGGAAGGCCGCGAAGCAGCCTGCGGATTCTCCCAAGTCCGCAGAAGCCGCGCAGGCACTCAAGGCAAGGATAGAGCGCCGCATCGCCAATTACGTGAACCGTCCCGCCTGCGCCTCCATCGCCAACATCGCCATCATCGAAATCACAGCAGCCCCCAACGCCCGGCCCGGCCCGCGCGAGCTGCGCCTGGGCACGCCCACCGGCGTCTCCAACCCCCTCGCCTTCCACATCGGCAACCTCCCCGAAATCTCCCGCAAGCCCATGATCACCTGCGAGGTCCAGGTCCTCGGCAAGGAGGAGCTTGCCCTCCGCAACAACCTCGGCGAGGAGGCCATCGTGCCCCTCACCATCCCGTGCGTCGTCAACGGCCAGACTTCCTCCGGCGAGGTGGATCGCTACCGTTTCACCGCACGCAAGGGCCAGCAGCTCGTCATCGCCGCCCTCGCCCGCCAACTGATTCCCTACATCGCCGACGCCGTCCCCGGCTGGTTCCAGCCCGTCCTGACTCTCCAGGATCCCTCCGGCAAGGAGGTCGCCTACGTGGACGATTTCAGATTCAAGCCCGACCCCATCCTCTTCTACCAAGTGCCGGCGGATGGCGAATACGTCTTCAGCATCCGTGACAGCATCTACCGGGGGCGCGAGGACTTCGTCTATCGCATCACCGTGGGTGAGCTGCCCTATGCCACAAGCCTTTTTCCCTTGGGCGGCCGTTTGGGTGACCCGGCGACCATGACGCTCAAAGGAGTCAATCTTGGGGCGCTTGCACTAAAGCCACCGGAGCGCAATGCCGAACCAGGCATCCACTCACTCGCCGAAACCAGGGATGGCTCGGCCTTGAACCCGATGCCTTTCGACGTGGACACACTGCCGGAAGCGTTTGAGCGCGAGCCAAACAACCACCCGGGCGACGCCCAGAAAGTGAAGCTCCCCATCACGATCAACGGCCATGTGGACAACCCCGGCGATTGGGATGTGTTCCAGTTCTCCGGGCACGCAGGCGAAACAATCGTCGCCGAGGTCCTCGCGCGCCGCCTCGATTCACCACTCGACGCCACACTCAAGCTCACCGACGCAGCCGGCAAACTGCTCGCGCTAAACGATGATCGGGATGACCCCGGCACCGGAATGAACACGCACCATGCCGACCCCTATATTTCCCTCACCCTTCCAGCCGACGGCACCTACTACCTGCACCTTGGCGACACCGCCCAAAGCGGCAGCGACGAACACGGTTACCGCCTGCGCATCAGTCCGCCCCGGCCAGACTTCGCGCTCCGCGTCGTGCCCTCCGCAGTCAGCATCCGCAACAAATCCACTGCCTCCGTCAACGTGCACGTCTTCCGGAAAGACGGCTTCACCGGCCCCATCACCGTGCGCCTGCAAGAAGGCCCGCGCGGACTCTCCTCCTCCATCGTCACCCTCACAGGCACACAGCAAATCGCCCAGGTCACGCTTCGTGCCGACTGGGCCTCCATCAAGGAACCCCTCAACCTCACCCCCACTATTGCCGGCACAGCTCGCATCGAGAACCGCACCGTCACCCACGAGGCGCTCCCGGCAGAAGACCGGATGCAGGCATTCCTCTGGCGGCACCTCGTCCCCGCCACCGACCTGCGCGTCCACGTCTTCGATCCAGCCCACAAAACCCCACCCAAAAACCTCCCGGTGATGAGCCCCGCCCTCGCTGTAAAGGCCAAGGCGGCAGCCGCCGCCATTTCAACTTCGGAGACGCCTCCCTTCACCAAGAAGCAAGTCGGCGGACGCCTCCGGGACCTCAAGCTCCTCTTTGAAGAAGGCCTCCTCTCGAACGACTTCTATATCCTCAAAGTCGCGGAGTGCGGCGCGGTTCCTTGAGCCACAAGGCCAGACTCCCTCCTCCTGCCCTGCCCACACTCTCTCTGCACCCGTGCCGGCGGTTTGGAACCACCGTCCGTGGGAAGCCAGGAGTTCGAGGCGGACCCGAGCAGCACCCCCCAACGCCGCGATCGTAAATCGCCACCACCTGTTCAACCCGAAATCCGAAGTTCAGCCGCGAAAGGGCGCAACGGAAAGAAGTCAGAAGTCAAAATGGGGGGAAGCGCAAGCTCGGTCTCCTGGCTTCTGACTTCTGACTCCATTCCTCTGCGCTCTTTGCGCCCTTTCGCGGCCATTCCATTTCGGGGTTCGTGGCAAAACAGCCGAGAACAAAAAAAGAAGGGGCACTCTCGCGAGTGCCCCTTCCGTGGATAGCTTATGTCCGAACTTAGTTCGGGAAAGCAACGCGCAGGTTGTCACCGAGGCCGGACTGACCCTGCCGGAGCTGGGTCTCAAGGCCGGAGGAGGTCACCTGTTGGACGCTGCCGTCAGCCAAGGCCAGGTTGCCAGCGGCATCATGCTGGGCAGCGGCACCCGCAGCGACGCCAGCGGCGTTGACACCGACGGTCCACGCGGCACGGAAGTTCGTGGGAGTGGCGACGGTGAAGACGAACGAAGTGCCGGCGACGGCAGCATTGCCGCCAACGCCCTTGATGTAGACGCCTGTGTTGCCAGGAGCCGCACCAGTGTTGTTATACTGGACGAAGTTACGGTCGCTGGAGAGCAGCGCGTTGGGCTGTGTTTCATCCGCGTTCAAGCCTACGGTGAAGGAGGTGCAGGCGTCCTTGCCCTGGGTGTAGGCCGGGATGGCGCCGCCAGCTGCACGGGCGGGCGTGTCATCAGTGGTGTTGACAGGGAATTTGTAACCCGTCGTGGACACAGTGCTGAAGTCAGACTTCTGGGCATTCAGCTTGTTGCGGTCACCGGGGCAGGTGAGGATCTTCGCGGAGCCAAGCTCATTGGACATGGCGGTGAAGTGCGCCCACACGCGCTGGTTTGCCGCCGTCGTAGCGTTGGGGGCATTGCCAGCCGCAGCCGTGTTGTAATAGGAGCCCTGAGCTGAGTAGTTGGCGACGCGATAGGGGAAGCGGTCGTCGTTGTCGTTGGCGAACACGCGGAAGGCGAGGCCGACCTGTTTGAGGTTGTTGGCGCACTTGATGCGCGAAGCCTTGGCTTTGGCCTTGGCGAGGGCGGGCAGGAGCATGCCGGCCAGAATGGCGATGATGGCGATCACGACGAGCAGCTCGATGAGCGTGAAGGCCCCAATTTTCTTACTGCGTAGGCTTTTCATGTGTTTTTGTTGTTGTTCTGTTTGTCCGGTCGGGCGACTCCGAGAACCGCTCTCGAAGCTCCAACTTAGGTCTGACCGGGTTTTAGCAGTGCCGGTGCCAGCCGGTGGCAAGCTGCTGAAGTATTTTCAGCCAACGCCTCTGACTGCTCCAGGGAGTTTCTTCAACTTTCGTTTTTCCAATGGATTGCATCAAAATCGGCTTCCAATAAACATCCACGAAAGAAACGTCGCAGGCTGCACGGTGGATGCCAGCCAGGTCCTGAGCGCCCCGAAACGGCGAGCGGGCGAGGATTCTCACGCCAAGTGCGTGAAAATGACGCTTGCGGCAAATTGCGCTGCGTCTGTGCATTCTCCATGAACCTTGAGGCGCTTCAACCCGGTTTCCGAAGTTGCCTGCAAAGGGCGCAAGAAGACGCAAAGAAGACCGGGGCTTTCATCGCTTTGCCCGGAACTCGGTGATGGAGTTGAAGCGTCCCCGCCCTGAAGGGGGACATTTTGTGCCGCCCTCTCAGCCGGAACGATTCATTTGCCACGGATGGAACACAGATGAAACACAGATGGGGCGAGGAAAAGGCATCCTCCCAACGAGCTGAACGCGCACACCAAACGGTGATGGCGAACTAGGCGAGCATCGTCAAGACAGTCGCCTGCTCCTCCGTGTTGAATCCGTGTTCCATCCGTGGCTCAACTGCATCGTTCCGGCTCAGGGCTTGCCAATCTTGGCTGGGTCGCCCGGGGCGTTGCCACGGGCTGGTAGCTGATGCTCCTTCCGAGCGCGAACTTCGGAGTTCCGGTTCAGAGGTCCTTCCTACGAAAGGCGCGCATTTTGAGCGGGGTGACGGAGGGATAGCTGGCGGCGAGGTCGTCCATCTGGGCGAGCATCCAAGGCTGGGTGTGATGGGCACCGTTCTTGGTCAGCACGACATCGTCGGCGATGAAGACGGCGGCGTGGACCAGGCTGCCGTCGGGCTTGCTCAGGAGCAGCACGTCGCCGAGCAGGTAGCTCTCCTCCACGGGGAAGTAATCCTTCTCGAGCACCTTGAGCATCGTTTCAGGGTCGTGGAAGCGGTCGGTTGGATTCTGATTCGAGAAGAAGTTCATGCTCGTCCAGAAGCAGTTTGGCGTGCGCGTGGAGGGGGAGTTGGCGGGGAACGGGTAGGTGTAGAGGCGCGCGCGCACAAACCGGGGCAGCAGATGCACGATGTCCAGGGTGGCCCCGTTCTCGACGCGGGTGAGCGATTCCAGCAGCGCGCGGATGTCCTTGGAGCGACCGCCGCGTCCCCAGTAGGAGACGAGCTTTTCCACATCGGTGTCCCGGTTGACACGAATCCGTCCCAAAAGTGTGGACTGGCGCGAGACGGTCTTGAGCAGCCGGTGCTGTTCCGCCGGGGATTCGATCTGCCGCAGGATCACCGGCCAGTCTGACAGACACCAGGCGTTGCCCCGCTGGTAGAGCAGGCTTTTGGTCATCGCGATGGTGTTGGAGGAAAGCCCGCTGTGTTTGAACCAGTCATCGAAACCAGCGAGCCGGTGCGTCATGGGCATCTCGTGCAAGGCGTTGCCGCCGCACTGCGCGAGGGTGTTGTAAATCTTCTCCCGCGCCACGCGGTTCAGCGACAGGACCAGCTCTGGCGGCGGGGAGATCACGACACCGTTGGTGGAAGCCTGCCAATGATGCTCGTCCTGCAGCCACGCCTCCTCCACCGGGGCCAGGCCAGCGCCCTTGAAGAGGCTGTGCAACTGCGCCGGGGAGAACTGCTGAAACGTCCACAACGATTCGTAGTTCGCCTGTCGAGTGACGGACAGGAACTCGTCCGGCGTCTCGATCACGATGGGCACGTATTCCAAGTCACCCCACGGGCCGGGATCGCTCTTGAACCGGCGCGTCATCTCCCGCTCCGGCGGGCGGCCCTCCTTTGCGGGCTGCCTCCAATACCAAGCCCCCCCCACGACCCCCAACGCGACGATCAGAATCCCCGTGTTCCTGAGCGCCGGTGCGAGCATGCGCGCCGAAGCAGCTGCTGGGGCGGCGGGCGGAGCGGGCGGGGCGATGGTTTTGTCTTCTCGTCCCTTCATGGGTCAATGCTTCCTCCGCAATCCAATTGTCCGTCCGCGCTCATGGCGCAACGCAGGCGAGGTCAGTCGCGATGCAGCGCGATGCGGGAAGTCGGTCATTCGGCCAACGCCTAGCAGCACCAGTGCCACGCTGCATTTTGGGCAGTTTCCTCATCTACGCCATCGCGTCAGGGAGCAAACACTGCGCGACTGATTGCGCAGTGGGTTGAAAGTGCGCGGCGCACCCCGCTCGGCGCTGTGGGGAAGAACCGTTCTTCCTGACTCCCCACTCCCGACAACTCGGACGCGCCGAGGGAGAGCAAGATTATGCCAGCGATTCTTTAGCCGGGACGATTCATTAGCCACGGATGGAACACGGATGCAGGAGAAGACTTTTAAAAGGAGAGCAGGAAGGCATGAGGTTGGCGAATGCTGCTGTCTGCGGTTCCCCGCTGTTTCCGCTGGGATGAATGGGCGGTGAAGGCGGGTTCGGTGGCGGGCATCCCGGAGGGATGGTGGAACTTAGCCGGGGGTGAGGAGCGTCAGCGACGCTACCCCCGGAACCGCAGCCATCAGGTTCCGACCCCAGCGGGGTCGCGGAAACTCGTGCTCGCGCTGGCTTTTCCGGCACCCCTCCGGGGTGCTGCACCGTTTGGGGCCGGTTCACCGGGGGTGACGCTCACGCTCTACCCCCGGCTAAGTTCCTAGCTCCCTCCGGGAGAAGCCCCTTCGCCCGCTGACTGTCTTTCCACTGGAAACAGCGAGGAACCCTGTCTGCCTCCTGCATGCCTGCTCTCCTTATGAATCTGCCTGTCCGTGTTCCACCCGTGGCTCAACGGCATCTTTCCATGATCCTGCCCCTCCGCGTCCGGTTCACGGTCCCAATGCAAGGCACATTGGTGGTGGTGGCCGTGGTGGATTCCCAAAATGACATCAATGTGTCATTGTGCGCCGGCGTCGAAATCTTGTATTCCAAGACAGCTCGACGAAGAACGCATCATGACAACACAAATCCGCCGGCGGCCGGCCCTCCTCGGCTTCACCCTCATCGAACTGCTCGTCGTCATCGCCATCATCGCGATCCTGGCCGGGATGCTGTTGCCCGCGTTGTCGAAGGCGAAGGGCAAGGCTCTTCAGACAAAGTGCTTGAGCAACATGAAGCAAATCGGGCTGGCCTTCAGCATCTACGCCAGCGGCTTTGATGACAGAAGCCCGACAGGCAATGATGGTGTGCTCAACTTCGCCACCAAGACCGGTGCCAACACCGAGAATTTTCTGAACTCGCTGCAACCCTACATGTCAACGAACTCACCCACCTTCACCTGCCCGGCCTCACGCGAGGCCGAGCAGTTCACAGCCATGGGCACAGACACCACGCAGGGCAAGCCCAACCCGACCAACAGCACCAGCTACCTGGGCAACGCGGCGGTGATGGGCATTCCCAATGGTGCGCCGGTTCGCATCACCCAAGTTTCGACTCCAGCCAGTCTGATCTTCCTCCAAGAGCTTTACCAGAGTCGCAACGCCGCCTTCTTGCGCCCTCGCTTGGTCAGTGCTGCGGCGGGCACTTACACATGGTGGCATTTCACTGATGTTACTCGCAACGTCTCTGGCCTCTTTGAAAATTACACAGTGATTCACCAGCAGGGCGGGATGCTGCCCTTCCTCGATGGCCACGCCGAGTTCCGCAAGGGCGACAAGCTGCGAAGCGGAGATTTTGGCTTCATCCCGGCCACCGATTCCTGGACCAACTCTTTCAGCCTCTCCTACACCCGCGCTTTCTAGCCTATGATTCGCACAGCTATTCTCCTGCTCGCCGCTTCCGTAGCTCTCGTGTCCGGCTGCCGCAAACGCTCGCAGCCAGCTCCGCCTCCGGCGGAGGCACCCGCCCCCGAGGCGGTCCCGGCCGCACCGACTGTCGGACCCGCTGTGGCCGCCCCTTCCGCGCCGGTCTCCGCTCCAGGAGTGGACAAGATTGAAGACCGCCTGCCCACCGCCCCGCCCAACTCGTCCAAAAGCAACCCGGTGGACCTGAAGCTCACCGAGGCTTTGCACCGCTACAGCGAGACCTATGGCAAGTTGCCTCCGGACTTCAACACCTTGGTCACGAGCAAATACATCACCGCGATGCCGCAGCCTCCCGCCGGAAAGCGGTTTGCCGTTGACCGCGTGCATATGCAAGTGGTGGTCCTGAGCCAGTGACCTCTTCTTTCGGAATCACACTTCTCCCCGCCGGCGTTGCAGTTGTCATTCGGTCGTCCGGCCGACTCGACTAATCACTAACTACTAATCGCTATTCCCGTGCGCTCCCTGCTTCTCGCCGCTTTCATCTTGGTCGCCGCTCGCGCCCACGCCGCCACCGTCCTCGTCGAGGCCGAGTCCTTCAAAGCCCCCGGCGGCTGGGTGCTGGACACACAGTTCATAGAGACGATGGGCTCGCCTTACCTCATGGCCCACGGACTCGGCACGCCTGTCGCGGACGCGACGACGACCATCAAGCTCCCGCAGGCCGGCAACTGGCGCGTCTGGGTGCGCACGATGGACTGGGTGGGGCGTTGGAAAGCCACCGGCGCACCCGGGAAGTTTCAGTTGCTCGTGGACGGCACGCCGCTCAACACAACCTTTGGCACGCAGGGCGCGGACTGGGCGTGGCACGAGGGCGGCTCGGTGATCCTTGCGAAGCCCGAGGCCACGCTCACGCTTCACGACCTCACTGGTTTCAACGGACGCTGCGACGCCGTCCTGCTCACCACCGACCCCGTCTTCCGCCCTGCGAATGACTCCGCGCCGCTCGCCCCGTGGCGCATGGCGCTCGCGGGTTTGCCGGCGAAGCCCGAGGAGGCTGGCACGTTCGATCTCGTCGTGGTCGGCGGCGGCTACGGCGGCATGGGTGCGGCGCTCGCGGCGGCGCGCATGGGCTGCAAGGTCGCGCTCATCCAGAACCGCCCCGTGCTCGGCGGCAACGGCAGCTCCGAAATCCGCGTCTGGGCGCAGGGCGGAATCCGGCGCGGCATCTATCCGATGCTGGGCGAAATCGTCGAGGAATACATGGACCGTGCGAAGTCATCGCCCGGCACATTCGAGGAGTTCGGCGACGCGAAGAAGGAAGCCCTCGTCCGCGCGGAGAAGAACATTTCCCTCTTCCTCAACCATCACGCCTTCCGCGTCGAGGTGGACGGCAGCCGTCTCAAGTCCGTCACCGCCTTCGACACGCGCACCGGCCACATCCGGCGCTTCGCCGGCACGCTCTTCGTGGACAGCACGGGCCACGCGGGCATCGGCGCGCTCGCGGGCGCGGACCACACGACGAAGGACGACGGCCACCTGGGCATGAGCAACATGTGGCGCTGGAGCGACGCCGACAAACCCGTGCCCTTCCCGCTCACGCCGTGGGCGCTGGACCTCGTGATGGACGACTTTCCCTACCCGCGTCGAGGGCACGCGGAATGGTTTTGGGAAAGCGGCTTCAACAAGCATCCCATCCTCGAACTCGAATCCACGCGCGACTGGAACCTGCGCGCCATCTTCGGCGCGTTCAACGCGATGAAGAACCGCGACGGCAAGGCCGAGCACGCGAACGCCAAGCTCGAATGGGTCGCCCACATCGGCGGCACGCGCGAGAGCCGCCAGCTCCTCGGCGACGTGGTGCTCACGCGCGAGGACATCGTGTCGAAGAAGATGTTCCCCGACGGCACCGTGCCGACGACGTGGGACATTGACCTCCACTACCCGAAGGAACAATACGCCAAGAAGTTTCCCAACGACCCGTTCATCTCCCGGGCCGTCTTTGACAAAGCGGTGGACCGCCAGCACGGCTACCCGGTGCCCTACCGCTGCTTCTACTCGCGCAACATCGAGAACCTCTTCATGGCGGGCCGCAACGTCAGCGTCACGCACGAGGCGCTGGGCACCGTGCGCGTGATGAAGACCGGCGGGATGATTGGCGAAGTGGTCGGCAAGGCCGCGAGCCTCTGCATCAAGCACGCCACCACGCCGCGCGCGGTTTACCACTCGCACTTCGAGGAGCTGCAGGCGCTGCTGAAACTTCCCGGTGCCGCACGCCGCGACAATGTGAACGGCACGCCCAAGCTCCCTGCCGATTACAAACCGCTGCCCGCGCAGGTCGTCGCCGCCGATGGCGCGGTGGAGCCGGGCATTGACTTGAAGAAACTCCCCGGCCTCGTTCTCGACGACGCGCAAGCCAAGCTCACCGGCAAGTGGACCACTGGAGGCAACCCGTCACTCCAACCCTACGTCGCCAACGGCTACCGCTATCGCGGCGCAAAGGAGGAAGGCGCGGCCCGCTACGAGTTCACCATCGCGAAGGCTGGCGACTACGAAGTCCGCGTCAGCTACAGCCCGCACGAGAACCGCGCCACCAACACTCGCGTCACCATCGAGAGCGCGGACGGCGTGACAGAAAGCACCATCAACCAGCGCACCAAGCCGCCGCTCCCGCAAAACTTCATCAGCCTGGGCACGTTCAAGTTCGCCCCCGGCAGGCCCGCAGTGGTGACTCTTGGTGGCAAGCCCGCCGACGGCAACGTCCATGCCGACGCGGTGCAGTTGCTGGCGAAGTGACCCGCGTCAGTGCGTCAGCAGGTCGAGATGCTGGAGTGCCTCGGGGGTCAGCGCCCATTTACCACCCTTCTCTGTCAGGAATTTTCGACAGCCATTCTTTTTCTGCTCGGCGTCGTTGACTGAGAGCAGGTGAAATTTCGCGGTGTAGTTCCTCACCTCGGAGGGCGCGCGGGGAATGAGCTGGCAGGGGATGCCGTTGAAGTTGAGGACGAGTTCGTAGGCGGCGATCCCTTCCTTGTCGGTTGCGGGGTTGGCCCGCACGAGGGGGCGATGCTGGCGGGCGAATTCGAGGTCTGGTTGTTTGACGAGCACGCGGCACAGCTCGGTCTGCGCGTGGATGATGCGGACGAGGCTGAACTTGTCGCCCTCGGCGCGCTGGCGCAGGAGGACGGCGCGGGGGTCGAGCCCGAGGAGATTGCGACCTTTCCAGTTGCCGTGGTCGTTGCGGAGGCCCTTGAGGGTGGTTTCGTGCCAGGCGGCGTAGCGCTGGCTGGCGACGAGGATGATTTCGAAGTGGAGGTGTGCGCGCTCGGCGGCGATGCGGGTTTTGGTGTTGGTCGTGCGGCCCATGATGCCGAGCTTTTCGCCGGCCTTGAGGGTGTCGCCCTTCTGCAAATCATCTCGGATGCTGGCGAGATGGGCGTAGAGGGTGCAGACATCGAGGCCTTCGATGCGGTGGCGGAGGATGAGGTAGTTGCCGTAGTTGGAGAGGCTGGGCTTGCGGTTGATGTAGGCGATGGTGCCGGCGGCGGCGGCGGTCACGGGGTCGGTGGGCTCGCTGCGTTTGTCCTGCTGGGTCCAGAGTATGTCCACGCCTTCATGGAGCTGATGGCCATCGGAGCGGACGCAGCCGAAGGTGCCTGCCAGCCAAGTCTTGCCAGGCGTTGGGGCGAAGTATTTTTCCTCGCCGCCGGGGGCGAATAGGGCGCGGTTGGGCGTGGGCAGTTGGAAGGGCTGGCCTGAAACAGCGAGGGAGGCGAGTAGCAGCAGAAGGAGGGCAGGGCAGGGCAGGGCGCGCATCAATCCTTGTATTTCTTGAGCTTCTCCACGGTGGAGTTGAGGAGCCGGACTATCCTGAGCGCCTCTTCGTAAGTCGCGTCCGGGCGGAAGAGCAGTGTGCCATCTGCGATGCGCCGGTCCATGCGCACGGTGCCGATCCAGCGGGGTTCGGGGAACTGGCTCCCGAGGGCGAGGCGTTTGCCCCGGTAGGACATGGACATCATTTCCAATTCGCGCACGCCGTCACGGTCGAACTGGAGCTGGATTGCGAACTGGCCCTCGACGCCTTCGAGAAGTCGGGCGGCGGCCAGGTTCCTCTCGCTGAGCATCGCCGGGGCGACAAAGAAGGTCTGGCGCTCCTCGCGGCCCACGGAGATTTGGCGGCTTCTGCCCATCGGGTCGGCGTGCGTCTCCATGTGGACACGCAAGGTGGCGACTTCCGAGGCGGCCTTTGCGGAGCCGGTTGGACTGGTGGATTCGCACGCGGAGAGCAAGGCCGCGGTGAGGACGAACAAATAGGAGTTGAAGCGCAACGGGCGTAACTTCATAGTCCGGCCAGCCAACAAAACCAGTTCGGCAAAGTAAAGAAATTATGGGCAGACAATCCAACAAAGTGCAGAAACGTCAGCGTCGCAAGAGCTACATCAAGCGCAAAAAACAAGAGATCAAGGCAAAGGTCAGCTCGAAGGCTTCGGCCAAGGCCAAGAAGTCCTGAGCTCGCCTCTTCCGATTTCAGCCGCCCGGTGATGGGCGGCTTTTTTGTTTTCTGACGCGGGGGTTTCCGGCGCGGGTTGTTCACAAAGCCTGTTCCTGCCAGATTGATACGTGTGCATATGGTTTCATCAACTGTTTGAGAAGCCTGTGAACATTGGGCGTGCGCGCGCATCAGCACGCCTGCGCCCGATCCTTGCCGTGAACAAGCTGTGCGTATCAATTCGTTGCCGGGTGGGCGGCCCGTGATAGTCTCATCGCAGTTCATTGAAAGAACCGGAGCGGGTGCGGCGGACGAAAGAAAGCCGAGGAAGTTCCGAGGATAATCCCAGGTGACTGGGGAAAGGTCAGGACAGGCTGGTTGGCCTGGCCCCTCTGAAGCGCGATGCCGCAAGGCGCGCGCGGGGAGGCAGAATTCACCAGCTCCTCTGGCGGGCGTCGCAGCCCGTCACACGCGATTGAGGAGCTTGGCAGCGAGGGGCGATTAGAAGCCGCCCCGAGTTGGGTCAAGTAGCGCAGGCTGGTTTCGGGCCTGTGTGAATCGCGGTTACCCAGAGGGTATCCGGTTGCTACCGTGTATCAGCACGGGGCGGGCAGCTCTGCCGGTCGTCGCAAGGCGGCTGACAGTCAAAGCCACCGAAAGGTGGACAAAAAATGCGTCCGCACCGGGAAGGACACGAGGTCTGGGCAAGGCCCGTGAAAACCTTCCGCAATGTCGGCGATGCTACAAACGGCACCGCTGGCCTGTGAGCCAAATGCAACCTGAGAGTTAAGAGGCGAGACCCGTGGCACGGGGCAAACGCGCTGCTAAAAGCGGCGGCTGTCCCCGA
Organism: Verrucomicrobiota bacterium; assembly: GCA_016235545.1. Classification (GTDB taxonomy): domain Bacteria; phylum Verrucomicrobiota; class Verrucomicrobiia; order Limisphaerales; family SXTU01; genus SXTU01. Next base: position 27,057 of record JACRKB010000052.1, read on the forward strand.
GCTAAGTGGTCAAGACGCGGACCGCAAACATAGTCGTGTCTTGACCTGGTTCGCAGGCCGGTGGCGCAACCACCAGCCCAAGCGAGCTGAAAAGCCTCACTCGAAATCCAGTGGCCGCAAGGCGCTGGACGGCCCTGCTGCGAGGCCGAAGACTCCGCTTGCCGTGGAGAACAGCGTCGGGAAGCCGGCAGCCCCGCGAGGGCGCGCCTAATGCCGGTCCGGGAAAGAGAGCTTGGCGCACTCCCATCCCCCGTTTTGCCCCCGTCGGGCCGCAAGGTCTGGCGGGGGCATTCCGTTTTCATACTGCTGACTTTTCCTCCCTCGCGCGCGGCGTCCTCTTTTCTCTGTCGCCCCCGGCGGCTTTCAGGCAGCTTTTCCCCCGTTCAGTTGTGGGCCGTTGGAAAAAGCCAACCATGTTGGACCGGGTCAAAGTCATTCAGGGCGACATCACGAAACAGGCCGTTGACGCCATCGTCAACGCGGCCAACACGACGCTGCTCGGCGGCGGCGGCGTGGACGGTGCCATCCACCGCGAGGCCGGTCCGCACCTCGTATGGGAATGTCGCAAACTTGGCGGCTGCCCGACCGGCGGCGCGCGCATCACCAAGGGCTACTACCTTCCCGCCAAGCACGTCATCCACGCCGTCGGCCCCATCTGGCAGGGCGGCGACTGTGGAGAAGAAGACCAGCTGGCCCGCGCCTACCGCAGCGTGTTCGAGTTGGTCGAGCAGCACGCCATCACGAGCGTCGCCCTCCCCTCCATTAGCACGGGCGCGTATCGCTTCCCGCTCGACCGCGCCACTCGCATCGCCGTTCGTGAGTCCCGTGCGTGTCTGGAGCGCAACTTCAGCCTCAAGCTCATAGCCTTCATCTGCTTCGAAAAGCCCGCCTATGACGCCTACGTGGCTGCCGTGGCGGAAACCTTCGGCTGAGGCAACGTTCCATCCGCAGCCGGGTGCAACTCAGTTTCTTGCAGACCGGACGCGAGTCGGTGCTTCGGGCTGAAAGCCCGGCATTCGCTAGCCTGGGGTGAAGCCCCAGGTCAACGAGGCCACGAGGAAGCCGAGCGCTGTAAGCGCGTCACCTTGGCAACCGGGCGGCGGCGTGGCGG
>JACRKB010000053.1 GCA_016235545.1 Verrucomicrobiota bacterium
GGCCGGGGTGAGGGGTTGCGCGCGGCGGCGTTGGTGGCCGCACCCCTCATCCGGCCTGCGGCCACCTTCTCCCCTCGCTCTGCGAAGGGAGAAGGCTCGCTGGGCGGCGCTTGGTTGCAGTTCACCCGCTTGCATGGACATGACACTCACTTCACGCGCACGACGGCTTGCGCCGCCGTCTTGAAGTTGTTCGCGCCCAGCACCAGCTCGTCGGCGAACATCTCCTGCACGCGGACGAAGATGTGCGTGTCCGGCGCGGCGACGCAGCCGTGGAGGAAGACCTGCCGCACGTCGCGCAGGTCCACCACCGGCGTCTTGGGCAGCGGCCTGAGCGACTTGAAGCCGTTCAACTCCAGCCCGGTCGTCTTGTCCGCGAGGAGCGCCGGGCCTTTCTTCACGTTGACCGTAACATTGTGGAACCCGACCTGCCGCACGTCGGTCAACTTGAAGCCAGTCTCGGCGTCGAGCTGCACGTCCGTCAGCGAGATGCCTTCGAGCGGCTGCTCGGTCAGGCCGGTGAACTCGCCGGCGACCTTCGCGTCGCCGGTGATGCCGTTGAAGCGGATGTTGCGAAAGACCGGCGTGCGCTCGGAGAACGGCTCGGGGTCGCTCTTCTCGTAGAACGTCGTGATGAGCAGCGCCTCTCGGCGGATGCCGCGCATGACGAGGTTGCTCGCGCGCAAGTCCTCGACCACGCCGCCGCGTCCGCGCGCGGACTTGAGGCGGATGCCGCGCTCCGTGCCGTCGAAGATGCAGTTGGCGATGGTGATGTTGCGCACGCCGCCGGACATCTCGCTGCCGATGACCACGCCACCGTGCCCGTGCGCGAAGACGCAGTTGAGGATGCTGACGTTCTCCAACGGGCGGCCCACGCGGCGGCCGTCCTCGTTGCGGCCCGACTTGAGCGTGATGCAGTCGTCGCCGACGCTGATGTCGCAGTTGGAGATGCGGACGTTGCGGCAGGAGTCGGGGTTGATGCCGTCGGTGTTCGGGCCAGCCTCGGGATTGCGGATGGTGACGGCGTGGATGGTGACGTTGTCGCAATAGACCGGCGTGAGCGTCCAGAACGGCGAGTCAACGATGGTCACGCCCTCGATGAGGACGTTGGTGCAGCCGTAGGGCTGGAGGAACGGCGGGCGCAGAAACGCGCCGGGCAGGAACTTGTTGCCGCTCACCTGCACGCCGCTGGAATTGCGGCGGAGAAACTCCTCCTCCCACTTCGAGCGCGGCGCGTCCTTGGCCGCGCCCTTGACCTTGAACCACTGGCTCCACCACGCCTTGCCCTGGCCGTCGAGCACGCCGCGCCCGCGGATGGCAATGTTCGTGGCGTGGAGCGCGTAGATGAGCGGGGAGAAGTTCGTCACCTCGATGCCTTCCCAGCGCGACGGGACCATCGGCAGGTAGTCATCGAAATCGGTGCTGAACTTCATGACCGCCCCGGCGTCGAGGTCGAGAGTGATTTTGCTGAGGAGATGAATCGAGCCGGTGAGAAACTGGCCCGCCGGCACGCGCACCGTGCCGCCACCCTGCGCGCTGGCGGCGCGGATAGCCGAGCGGATTGCCTCGGTGCATTTCGTCTTCCCGTCCGGCACCGCGCCGAAGGTGCGGATGTCGAAGGTGCCGGTGGGCGATGCAGTGGAAGAAACGGCAGCCGAGCACAGCCACGCGCAGAACAATACTGGCATCCACCCGCCCACAAGTCTTGACAAGCAAACGAGGGTCACGCACCGCTTGTCTTCTCTCTTCGCAAAGCGAAGGGAGAAGGTGGCCGCAGGCCGGATGAGGGGTGCGGCCCCCAACGCCGACACGGCCAACCCCTCACCCCAGCCCTCTCCCCTTGCTCCGCAAAGGGAGAGGGAGTTTGCGTTTTGGAGCAGTGATGCTCGTTGTCTCATCAGGGGCGAAAGAAGCCCGGTGGCGCTGCAAGAGCGTCACCGGGTGGTTGGGTTGGGGTTGAGAGGTTACTGCGACTCGGTCGTCTTGGCCTTGAGCCAGGTGGCGTCAGGAGTCGGATTGGGAAGCATCCGGTTGACCTCCTCCTGGCCCTGGGTGGCGGCGTTCTTCTGCGTGTTGACCCAGCGGTGGCTTTCGGAATGCCCATCGGCGAAGCCCAGCGCGGTGGCGCTGTTGTGGACTGCGGCTGCGCTGTTGCAGCTCACGAACGTGTTCGCATTGGCCGGGTCCATGTTCATGGTGAAGAGGCTGTCATCAATGCCCGACGCGGCCTCGTGGATGAAGACATACAACTCGGTGGGCGAACGCATCTCCGCCGCCCGGCGGTAAAGAGTGAACGGTGCGCCTGCCGGCGTGACGCTGCCGTTCATCCAGCGGTTCATCGAGACGCTGCGGGCAAACGGCGCGTTGAGGGTCGGGGCCATGTATTTGTCGCCGGGGCAGCGAAACACCTTTTCATTTCCAGCATAGCGGCCCAGCAGCGCATTCATGAACAGCGCGGCGTTGGTCTCGTTCCCGAGAACGTAACCGGTGCCGGCGGTGAGGCTGCCGACGTTCCAGAACAGATTTGTTGCGGTCAATGGCTGGGTGCCGCCGGTGTTGGGCACGATCCGACCGTCCATGTCCTCGTGGTAGAGGATCCACGCCAGGTGGAGCTGCTTGGAGTTGCTCAGGCAGGCGATGCCTTGTCCCTTCGCTTTCGCCTTGGAGAGCGCGGGTAAAAGCATTCCCGCCAGAATCGCGATAATGGCGATGACGACGAGCAGTTCAATGAGGGTGAATCCACCCCGGCGGGAGATGGGGCGGGCAACGGCAGCGGTCTTCATGGCAACATGGTTGTCGGGCACGGGGGGCACGATAGCCGCGCCTTCGGCTTGTGAATCACTCCTTTCTGCACAATCATTTGAAAATTGTGCAAGCCGCCCGTCTCGCGCCGGTCGTCAGAGTCCGGGCCGGACAGACTTCCGGTAGGCAATGGGCGACTGCCGCTCGCTCTTCTTGAAGGCGACGCAAAAGCTGTTCGCGCTCTGGTAGCCGCTCTGCCGGGCGATGACGTCCACCTTGTCGTCCGTCTCGGCCAGCAGCTTCTTGGCGTGCTCGACGCGACGGGTGCGCAGCTCCTCGCCCGGCGTGCGGTCGAGGTGTTCCAGGAACGCCTGATGCAGTCCGCGCCGCGACAGCGAGGCCGCGCGGGCCACGTCGTCAATGCCGATGGCCTCGCGGAAATGCTCCCAGATGAAGCGCAGCCCGCGCGCCACCGACGGGTGGCTCACCGCGAGGATGTCGCTGCTCTTGCGCGTCACCACGCGCGCGGCGGGGACGCGCACGGGCTGGCGTGGCGGGCGCGCGCCGCGCATGAGCCGGTCCAGCAGCGCCGCACCTTCGTAGCCCTGTTCCTCAAGGTTGGTGTCCACGCTGGAGATGGGCGTGCGCATGGCGTCCACGGCGAGCAGGTAGTTCTCCGCGCCGACGAGGGCCACCTGCTCCGGCACGCTGAGGCCGGACTGCTCGCAGGCTTCGAGCGCGTCCACGGCGAGTTGATCGTTGGCGGCGAAGACGGCGAGCGGCTTGGGCGCGTGCTTCATCTGCGCGGCCAGCCACGCGCGGCGCTTCGACCATTCCTCGCGGCGGCTGTGGTGGACTTTGGATTCGTGCCACTTGATCCACACGCAACTGTGGCCGGCCCGTTTCAGCGCGGCGACGAACCCGCGCCCGCGTTCTTCGTAAGACCAGTTGTCCGTGTCGCTGTAGAAGAGAAAGTGCCTGAAGCCGCGAGAGAGAAAGTGCTCGGCCACCAGCCGCGCCGCGTGCGCGTGGTCCTGCAACACGCGCGCAAAGGGCAGGTGCGGACGGCGCAGGCTGAAGTCCACCGTGGGCTTGCCCACCGATGCGACGAACTCCACGAGATCCTCGCCCGCGCCCAGCCAAGCCAGCACGCCGTCGCCCTTCCAGCCCCACGGGATGACGCGCTCACGGGCGAGATTGGCCGTGAGATGCCAGCCGTGCTCCTGCGCGTATTCGGCGATGCCCTGATGCAGCCGGTGGTCATACCAGCCGAGCACGAGGAGCACATTTCGTTGCCGGTGCATTGGGTCGGCGCATCCTGCCGCGCGGCGCAACTCCGTGTCCATGCCGTTGTGACCTGCGAACAAGTTGCGAGCTCCACCTGCCTCAAGGGCTGCCGTAGTCCACGAACTTCCGGGGATTTGTCCCGTTCAGGAACTCCTCCAAGTTCGTGTATCCGTCCTTGTCGGTGTCCTTGGCCCCGTCGCTGGGATCGTTCGGGTTGAGGCCGTGCTTTTTCTCCCACTCGTCCGGCATCCCGTCATGGTCGGTGTCCGGCGGCGCGCTGGTGAAGGTGTATTCCGGCCAGCCGCCCACGTCGGCGGGCGTGAGAATAATGCCGTTACCGAACAGCATCCGGCCCGTGCGCATTTGCTCGAGGATGCGCTCGTCCACCGGGTCACGCCTCGGCCGCGTCGCGCCGGCCTGAGCGAGCACCAGCTCGTAGGCCTGCTCCGCCGTCTGCTGCGCGATGCGCGCGGCGGGAAACGGCTGCTCCCCGCGGACGCGCGCGATCAGGGACTCAAGGCTGCCCGCCTCCTTCACATCCGGCTCGTCGAACTGCACGCCGCCGGCCCAGTTGTCCCGCGACATCTCGGGATGGCCCGCCACGACGTTGTCCGCGACGAACCACTTCCCCGGCGTCGGCGCCTCGCTGAACATTTTCAAGTGCTGCGGGCGCGCGATGCGGCAATGAATGTCGTAGCCCAGCGTCGCGGGACCGGGCTTGTAGTAGTTGGCGACGACGTTGATCCAGGAACTGGCGTCGCCGCCGTCCACGGTGCGGTGGACCCAGTTGAAGATGACGTTGTTGCGGAAGTCCACGTGGTCGCCGTAGCCGATGCTCGGGTTGCGGCCCGTGTTGCAGGCGAAGAGATTATGGTGGAACGAGACATTCTTCCCGCCCCACGTCCCGCCGAAGGCGTGGTTGTTCAGGTTCAGCGCCTCGCTGGAGATGCACCACTGGATGGTCAGATTCTCGGTGGGCAGCTTCTTGATTTTCCCGTCCGGCTCCTCCTCGATGTAGCGGTAGAGGGACACGTTCTCATCAAGGCCCCAACTGAACGAGCAGTGGTCGAGGATGATGTTGCGCACCGGGTAGCCGCCCAGCGAATCGTCCCGCGAGCGCAGGTTGCCCCGCCGAAAACGCAGATGACGGATGATGACCTCGTGCGTGTTGATTTCCGTCGTGTGCCCGCGCACGCAGATGCCGTCACCCGGCGCGGTCTGGCCCGCGACGGTGATGAACGGGTGAGCAATCTTCACCGGCGTCTCAATCGTGATGAGTCCCGCCACGCGGAAGACCACCGTGCGCGGTCCCTCCGCCTCCAGCGCCGCGCGGAACGTCCCCGGCCCCCGGTCCGCCAAGCTGGTGACTTCAATCACTCGCCCTCCGCGTCCACCGCGCGTGATGGCTCCGTAACCTTCGGCACCGGGAAACGCCGGAATCTGCTTCTCTGCCGCCAGCACAGTGCCGACGAAAGCACAAAGCACGATGGCGATGCTGGGGCAGGCGCGTCTGGAGCGCCGGTCTCCAGACCGGCTTTGCGTGTTCGACGAGACCGAAACGCTGACTGGCTGCCGTGTGCAGGTTGTCTTGCCAAACTTCGCTTGCGGCAAGCCGGCTGCAAGCCGGCGCTCCGCCAGCCGCACTGGAGCGCGGCCTGAAGGCCGCTGGCACGTCGGAATGGCGAACAGGCTCATGGCGGGCTTGCCGGTTTGGTTCGCTGAAAGGTTTGCCACGCCCCGGCCACGTCCGCCAGCCCATCTTTCGCCGATGAATGAATCCACGCGCCGAAGCGCAGCCGGAACGTCTCGCCTTTCGCCACCGGCACACGGCTCGTCGTGCCTTTCGTGAACGCCTTTTCACCAAATGGATTCGCCACCATCAGCCCGTAGTCGCGGTTGTGAAACCAGCTCGGGCGGAAGTTCTGCGGTGCGGCGAACACCGCGATGCCCGCGCGCCGGTCGGCCAGCATACCGCTGTAATCACACCAGTCCGCAGTTTTCCCCCACGTCGCCTTCGCCGTCGTCGCCCCGCCGCTGCTCGTGATGACGCCGCCTTTCTTCTCGGTGAGTTCCGTCGCCACGCGCGCACCAAAGCCCATCTCCTCCTGATCGCCAAAGTAAAAGCCGTCCGTCGCTGCCGTGAAGCTCGCCTCCCACGTCAGCAGGAAACCTTCGCCCACTCGGCTCACGACAAAACGCGACGCCAGCGTGGCGAGCCTGGCTTGGTTCGTCGCCAGCAAGCTGCTCTCTGTCGCGAACGTCAGTTGGCCCGACTTCACCATCGGCGCAGCCGTGAACCGCTCGTGCCGGACCACCGACTTGTTCCGCCAGAAATCATTCCCGCTCACGTCGCCGAACGCGAGCCAGACGCCGGGATGCATCGTGTCGTGGTCCACCGCGTCCTTCCCCACGACCGGCGGATGATTGCGCGTGACCTGCAAACCATCCGACGTGTGGACGTGCGCGAAGTAAGGCCGGAGGATTTTGTCGTCCTTGAAGACAAAGTGCGCGACGGGCTTGGCCGCGTGCGTGATGACCAGCCGGTTGGGTTGTTCGGTGAAAGCGAAGTCCTGCGCGGGCAAAGTTAATGAGGCGCACACAACCATAAGACTCCAAAGCGCGCGGCGCACATTTGAAGGCTGAAAGCCTGTAACATGACAGCCCAGGGCATCGCCCTGGGTGTGGCGTGGAAAAATGATGCCGCCCTGTAGGGGCGGAACCGATTTGTGCGGCCCTTTCAGGGCGGCAACCTTTTTGGCTGGCCTTCCCGAGGCGTTGCCTCGGGCTGTCTTGTGTTGCCCCTGCGGGGCGTCGGTCGGCCAGGCCATCAACTGTCGCACCTTCACTTCAGGCCTTTCCCATTTCCAAACTCCCCGCACAGCCAGCCGAGATACTCCTCCAAGTTCGTGTAGCCATCGCCATCACGGTCCGCGTTGCCATCGCGCGCATCGCTCGGGTTCAGGCCGCGCGCTCGCTCCCACTCGTCGGGAATCCCATCGTGGTCGGTATCCCAGTTCGCGGCGCGACGCTCGACCGGATAATTCTCCCAGCCGCCGATGTCGTCCTGCGTGTCGGGCAACCCCGGCAACCCCGTCGTGCTGCCCTTGAACTGTGTCGTCCCCGCGCGCACCTCGGCGATGACGCGTGCGTCGTGCTCATCGAGCGCCGGACGATTGCAGCCCACGTCCGCCAGGACGTTCGTGTAGCTCTCGGCAGCGGAGTGCGTCGTGACGAACGACTCGAACCACGGCGTCGGCACCGTGTATTTCTCCCACGCCGTCTCCGGCTTCGCGCGCGTGCCCACGAACGGCCCGAACGGCCCCTCCGGCCCGTGCCGTCCCTCCATCACGTTGCCCGCGACGTAGTAAATCTGCGGCCCAAACGCCGGGTTCTCGAACTGCGGCACCAGCTCGTAAAAATGCGCCGTGGCCGGGCCGGGCTTGTAATAGTTGTTCACGAACTGCACCCGCGCCGCGCCGCCGTCCGTCGCGCGCGACTTCCAGTTGAAGACCACGTTGTTCCGCAAGTCCATCGCGCCGATGTGCCGGTTCGCGCGGTCAATCCCACCCGCCAAACTCCAGTTCCTCCCCGCGTTATGCGCGAGCAGGTTGTGATGAAAGCTCCCGACGTTCCCGCCGATGCTCGCCGCGTAACCGTGCTGCGTGCCGGGCGGATACTTCTTGTGCCCCGCTGCATTCAGCGCCTCGGAGATGAGCGTGCGCTGGAGCGTGATGTTGCGCGCGCCGCGTGAGCTGAACGCCTCGTCCTGCGTCCAGCTTATCGAGCAATGGTCAATGATGCAGTGGTCGCTCGACGCCATGCCCATGCCGTCCAGCGTCTGCCCGGCGAGATTCCCCGGCCGCACGCGCAGGTGCCGGATGATGACATCGTGCGCGCCGAGCATCCCGACGTTGAACGTTCGGATGCAGATGCCCCGGCCCGGCGCGGTCTGGCCAGCAATGGTGAGAAACGGATTACGCACGATGAGCCGCGACTCGAGCGTGATGAGGCCGGAGACATTGAAGACCACCGTGCGCGGTCCCTCCGCCTCCACCGCCGCGCGCAAGCTCCCCGGCCCCGCGTCGTCGAGATTCGTGACTTCAATCACTCTTCCGCCGCGCCCGCCGGCAGCGAACCGCCCGTAGCCCTCCGCCGTCGGAAACGCCAGGTGACGCGGACGAAACTGCCACACATCGCCGCGCACTGGCTCGGCGTCTCCGGGGTGAACTTCATCCACGCGCCAGAAATAGTTGCTCATGTGGCTCAACTTGCCCGCCGCGAATTTCGCTTCCGTCATACGACCTTTGAACTCCGGCGACTTCTCCGTCGCCCGCGCCACCGCGTTCGAGTCCGTGCCGAGAAAAACCAAATGCCCAACCGCAGCACGACCCGCCTGCCACGTCAGCGGCGCGCCCTCGACCGCGTGCCCGTCGTAATTCGCCGGCGACGGACGACTCGCACGCAGCACGGGATTCGGCGTGTCCAACTCAAACCCATTCAACACCACCGCGCCCTCCGCCTCGACACGCACCAGGACCGGCTTGCCCGCCGTGGCCGTGAACTCCACGAACGCCTTGGCCGCATCGAAGTCATTGGTCGCGCCAGCCGCTGGCTTCACGCCGCGCACGATGACGGTGCCGTCCACCGACACGTCGCACGCCACCGGCGCAGATTTTTCCGAAAGCCAGTTGTGCCACGTCACCAGCGAGTGCCGACCCGGCGAAAGCCCGGCGAGGGAAATTTCAACGCCCACCCGGCCCTGCCCGCGCACCGCCACTCCGTCCGCCGAGACCGTCGCTCCCGCCGCGATGCCCGGCCTCCATGTGTCCGTGAGCAGGCTCGCGCCCCCGACTGCGCGCAACGAAACTGTCACGCCGCCGAACTCGCGCTTCACCTGGCCGGAGTTTTCAACCGCCCAGTTCTCCCACCCACGCGTGAGCGAATCCTTCCGGTCATCGGCCTCGTTCAAGTCCACCCTCACCGCCGCGCTCGCGCAGCAAGCGGCGACGAGCAACAGCCCAGCCGCGAGCAACCCGCCGCCATTTGGAGTGCGTCGGCAGAGCGCAGCGGCGACGGCGCTTTCGAACGCCGAGGCGCGCTCCGACTCCCAAAACCCCTCCGCAGCCGAAAGCCGCGTCGCACTCCGCTTGCCACCGCACTCCAAACATCGGCCCACCGTTCCAATCACGGTCATCAAAAGCTTCTTCATAACGCGTTACTTCTTTCCTTCCTTGAGTTTGCTCCGCTCCGCCCAGTCCTTGCCCGCCTGCTTCAAGTCGTATCCCTCAGCAGAGAGATAATTGTTAATCCGTCCTTTGTAGCGACCGAAAACCGCGGTCTTCTCCTCGCTGCTCCCGCCGTCCATCGCCTCCTCACGCGCGTCCTTTAACAGCTCCAGCACGCGCGCCTTCTGCGCCGCCGTGAGCGTGGGCAACATCTCCACGTAGCCGTCGTAGGTCACGCGCACCTTGTCGTAAGTCATGCGGTCCTTCACACGCTCGACCTGCGCTGGCGTCAGCTCGGCGGACAAACTGGCAACGAATTTCCCGTGCAGCTCCTTCAGCGACGCGCGAATCACCCGCGCCTCTTCCTCCGCCGCACCCTTGAGCTTCGGTCCCAGCCCATCGTGCCAGTCCCGCAGCGCGCGATACTGCGCAATGACGATACCCTTCACGCGCCCTGCTTTCTCCGCGTCCTTCAAGTCCAGCGCCGTGAGGATGTCCCCCGCGCGCTGCTCCAGCTTCGCCGTGTATTCCGCCTCGGTGTCCGGCTTGGAAGTCTTCTTGTCGGCGGCGGTCAATGGCACTGCCAGCAGCGCAAGAATCAGGATGAGCGCAACGCGCAAGGTTGGGGTTGGTTTCATGGTTCTCATTGTATCGCCAGCGGCAGCCAGACAGTCATTTCGCCAACCCCGCGATTGGCCCACGCGAAGTAAGGCACGAACTGCGCCTTCACCGTCTTGGTTGGGCGTGACTGCACTTCGCGGAAAAGTTTCCCGTCCCATTCGCCCTGCGGACGCACCGTGAGCAATGCATCCACCACCGCCACACCGCCAAGCAAGCGTTGGTCGAAGCGCGCCACCAAGTCCGCGTTCGCTGGAAGCGATACGTCGCCCAGCTTCGCTCCCTTCAAGTCCGCCGACTCCACGCAATACACCACCGGCCCTCGCTTGATGGCGACTTGATTGAGCGTCTCCTCCACGAGCGGGTTCGACTCAACGAGCACAGCGGGCATGGGAAAATCAATGTCCACCACATCGCTGACCTGCCATGTGCGTCGGAGCTCGAAGTAAGTGCCGGGCTTCGGCGCGTCGGCTAGCAGCAGGTTATTCACGCGAACCGTCGCGCTCTTCGCCCAGCCGGGGATGCGCAGCTTCACCGCGAACTCCGCCGCCTTGCTCGGCGACACCGCGAGCCGCACGCGCCCGTTCCACGGATAGGCCGTCTCCTGCGCGAGCTTCACCGCCACGCCCGGCGTGACCTCTGTCCGCCATTCGCTCCCGCCATACAAGTTCACCCACAGCGCTCCCGGCGACTTCGCGTAAGCAAACCCGTTCACCTCCGCAACCGTCCGCACCACGTTCGGCGGGCAGCAAAACGAACTGACGAACGGCACACGCGTCCGCGACCAACGCAACGCGACGGGCATCGGCTCGATCACGCGCAGCGGGTTCGTGTAAAAGTAGTTTGTCCCGTCCAGCGCGACGCCGGAGAGGACCGAGTTGTAGAGCGTCTGTTCCAGCACATCCACGAAGCGCGCCTCGCCCGTCGCGAGGAACATACGCCAGTTCCACAGCACATTGCCGATGTTCGCGCACGTCTCCGCGTGCGCCGTCGTGTTCGGAAGCTGGAAGTCGCGGCCATAGGCCTGATGCGTGCGCGTGATGGTCTTCTGGTCGCGAGAACCGTCCGGCGACGCGCCGTCGTAGAGCGCGCCGCACGCGCCGGTCAGGTAGAGCTTGCGTGTGACGACGTTCGTCCATACTGCGCCGAGCGTGCGCCAGAGCGCCGGGTCACCGGTCTCCATGAACAAGTCGGCTGCCCCGGCAAAGAGATAATTCGCGCGCACCGCGTGGCCCACGGCGTTGGTCTGCTGCGCGAAAGGGATGCGGTCCTGATTGTCGTCGCCGCCGTCGGTGATTTGGCTGCGGAGCGCGAAGAACTTTTGAGCCAGCGCGAAGTAACGCGGCTCCCGCGTGGCGCGATAGAGTTCCACCATCCCCATGTAGTGCGACGGGCAAACGGAACTGCGCGCCACCTCCGGCGACGCGCCGCGAAACGTGGCATCGAGGAAGTCCGCCGCGCGCCGCGCGACCGCGAGGAAGTTCGTGCGCCCCGTCACCCGCTGATGCACGCATGCAGCGGTCATCAGGTGGCCGAGGTTATACATCTCGAAATTGTTCCGGTCGCGGAACGGCACAGCGTTGGTGTCGCCCTGCCGCGCGCGGATGAGCACGGGCGTGTGCAGGTAGCCGTCCGCGCGCTGTGCCTTCGCGATGACCGCGATGGCGTCCTCGACGCGCCGCTCCAACTCGCGGTCTGGCGCGATGGCAAGCGACGCGCACGAAGCTTCGAGCAGCTTGTAGAAATCCCCGTCGTTGAACGGCGCACCGCGCGGACGCCCCTCGCTGAGTCCGGCCGCGATGCGGAAGTTCTCCAAGTAGTGAGAGCGGTTCGTGCCGCTCATCAGTTCCCACATCGCCGGCAACATCTGCGTGCGGCACGACTCGAAGCGCTGCGCCCAGAAGCCCTCCGTCCATCGCACCTCGTCGAGCGCGGCGGGCTGGACCTTCGCGTGCGGGCTGCGGGAGGTATTGAGGAGCGGGGCTGGGGCGGAAACGGCAACGAGAGGGAGCAGCACGGCGAGCAACTCCGCGGCGCATCGAGGAGTGATAGCGACCGCATGGCGACTCGCTGGCGCGTCGGGTGGCACCCGCGTCCCGCGGGTCGTGTTCGGCGTCCCGCCGAACACACGGGCGGCTACATCAACCAGCCGTCGCCCGAAATGACAGATGGAGCCACGAAGTCGGTGGCGGGACGCCACCGACGACCCGCGGGACGCGGGTGCTACCCGACAAATTGGATCGCGCTCGTGTTTCATCACGGCTCTACCCGCCTGATGCGCAGCGCCTGCCACGGCTTGCCGGGCAGCGGGATGCTGCGCCCATTCGCGTCCGCCCAAAAATATTCGCCCGTCCGTTTGAGCGTGAAGTCGCCGGGCACCGACGTGGCGGTCATGTTCCAGGTGTCGAGCACCTCGGCGCGAAACTTCATGCCGTCTTCGATGGCGTTGGCCTTGCCCTGCGGCGGTTTCGGCAGCTTGAACTCCCACGACGTCGGCGCGGCTTTGCCGAGATAGACCAGATAGTAATGCCCGGCTTTGCCGCCGTAGGTCGGGTTCTGCCACTTGTCTATCGGCTCAATGCCCTCGGTCGGCGCGGCGTCGAGCACCTTGCGGAGAAAGGCCAGCCGCGCGGGGCTTTGGCCGTGCAGTTCACCGCCCGTCGCCCACCAAATCAAATTCCGCGGATGCAGATACGTCTCGCCGTGGCCGACGTAAGTGCCGGCGACCGTGCCCTGCCAGAAACGCTGCACCATTTCCTCCGCGCTGAGATTGCCCCAGCGCTTCGGCAGGTTGCCCTCGTATTTCACCTCGTCGTAAACCACCGGCTTGCGAAACGCGTCGCGATACATCACGGCGCGCGATGCGTCCTCGACCGCCGAGCCGTTCTGAATGCTCGCGTGCGTGAGCCACGGGCGCGTGTGGTTCGGCATCACCTTGCCGTTGTGGATGGAGAGCAGGTGCCGATGCGGGTCGGCCGCCGCGACGATTTGCCCGTAGCGCTCGAAGTCCTCCTCGCGCTTTCCCTTCATGAAATCCCATTCGTTCGCGAGCGACCACCAGACGTTGCGAAACGCCGCGAGTCGCGCGACGACGTAGCGCAGGTAACGGTCGTCCGCCTGCGCCGTCATGCGGTCGAAGCCCCAGTGGCCCTCGTCGTAAGGGTGAAAGAGAATCACGTCCGCCTCGATGCCGAGCCGTTGCAGGTCGAGGATGCGCCGCTCCAAGTGCTGGAAGAACGCCGGGTTGAAGCGCGTCGTGTCCCAGTCGCGCGGCGGCGTGCCGGCGAACGGATACAGCGGCGGCTCGTTCGTGCTCCAGTTGTAGCGCTTCGGGAAAATGCACATCCGCAGCTTGTTGAACGGCGCGCCCGCGAGCGTCTTGAGCGTCTGCTCCTGCAACGCCACCGATTGATGCGTCCACGCGTAACACGTCGTGCCGATTTGCCGGAACGGCGTGCCGTCGGCGTAGGCAAAGTGAAACTCATTCGCCACGCGCACCGGCCCGTGGTTGTTCGCGCCGGGTTTGGTCGCGATGAACTCGCCCTTCTTGCCGTCGAGTTCCTTTGCGCTGCTGTCGGTCACGAAGCGCCACGTGCCCGGCCGCTCCGGCATGAAGCGCACGCGGTAATTGCCGTCGCCGTCGTAGAAGCCGGTGACCTCGCGCGCGAAGTCGTCTTGGTAGAAACGGGCAGTGAGGCGGACTTCGGTGAACGGATTACCCGTGGTCGGGCCTTTGAAGGACGCTTCGAACACACCCCATTGTTCGGCAGCGGCGGCGAGAAGTTGGGCCGTCAAGAGTGCCATGAGGCACGCAACGCGATATGGAGTGCGGCGGCAGAGCGCAGCGGCGACGCCGCTTTCGTGTGCCGAGAGGGGTTCGGCCTTCGCACCCGCTTCTCGTGCCGAAAGCGGCGTCGCGTCCGCCCACCAGCGGCACCAACTGGCGAGGTTTGTTGTCATACCAATTCCGAATGACATTCTGTGGAAGCGCTTGGGGACCACGACGCGCGCTGACTCCCTCTCCCTTCCTCGGAGGAGGGGAGAGGGTTGGGGTGAGGGGTTACGTGCGTCGGCGTTGGCGGCCCCACCCCTCATCCGGCCTGCGGCCACCTTCCCTCCTCCGATGAAGGGAGAAGGCCCGCGCCGTGCCGCTCGTTTGTCATTCGCCCAAGTGGCATTGAGGTTTGTTGTCATGCTCCCTGAAACACCTTCTTCAGAAAGCGCGTGTTCGCGCCGAAGTTGCCCTTCACGTCGCGCGAGTTCTTAGCGCTGCGGCTGCGCTCGATGACTAGCCAGCCGCGCCAGCCCATCTCGTCGAGCACTTTCTTCACGGCGGGCATGTCGAGGCGCTTGTTCTCCTCCAGCCACACGCCGTCCTCGTCGGTGCAGTGGATTTGGCAGATGCGCTCCTTGCCGAGCGTGCGCAACTCTGGGAGCAGGTCGCGGCCGTTTTGCAGCGCGTTGGCAAAGTTGAAGTAGCTGCGGATGCCAGGCGAACCGATGTCGTCGAGCAGCTTCACCTCGTCCTTCGCCGCGAGCGCGGTCTCGATGCCGATGACGACGCCGGCCATCTCTGCCTGTGCGCCTGCCGCCTTCAGCCGCGCGACAATGGCGGGCCTCAGCTCTGGGTGTTTCACGAGGTCGCCGCGCACGCCGAGCGGGAGGAACGCGACTTTCACGCCCATCGCCTGCATCGTCGTGATGCAATCGCCGACCATGCGCGGCACCGTGGGCCGCTCCGCGAATGACTGCGCGTAGAAGCCGGACATCGCGAGCGAGCTGATGCTGAGGTTCAGCTCGCGGGCCTTCGCGAGGAACTGCTCGCGCACCTCGGGCTTGGCCAGTTCGTTCTCGAAGGTCTCGCGCTCGCCGAGCGAACCCATGTCCACCTCCACGCCGTCCGCGCCGATGTCTTTCGTGAGCTGGAACGCACCGAGCTTCTGGCGCTTGAGAATCATCCAGTCGCACACGGCGATGCGGTAGCGCGGCGGCTCGGCGGCGGGGGATGAAAGCGCCGACGCGGCTAGTGTCGCGAGCGAAGCGGCGAGGAAATGACGGCGAGTTGTGGCACGCGGTGCCGCGAACTGCTCTGGGTGGAACGGGCCACCGGCCCGTTCTCGGCGGCGACTCGCCGCCGAGTTTCGGCACAGCATGCTCTCGAGTTTTTCGGGTCGCTCTTGGCGCCGTGGAAACGGTGGGCGGGTCGCCCGCCGCAACGGGCCGGTGGCCCGTTCCACCCTGAAAAGTAGGGTTGCCCTGGCTGGCAGATTGGCTTTCGTGGAGTTGCTCATGGCTCAGTTCGCTCGCAGCCAGACAACGCTTGCTCCTTCTCCGGCGGGAAGTTTCGCAAGACTGCCAGCACGCACCGATTCGCGCTGTGGCTTGAGCTGGCCAGTCTTCAAATCAAGCTGTGCCACAGCGAACGTCCCGCTCTCGCCTGACAAATCCACTTCGCCCGCGCTGCTGGTGAAGACGAGCAGTTGCTTGCCCGGCTCGCGCAAGGCCCAGACTTTCTTCGCGGCGTCGGCTTTCCACGGAGTCATGCGCGGAATCGCAGCGAGCAACTTCGCATCGGTGGTCTGCGGGAGATTCGGCAGCGAGCCGCCGGCGCAGAGGTAGGCCCACGCAGGTTCGCCGACGCTGGAGAGGACGGGCTTGGCCGGGAACTTCGCGCGATACTCGGCGGCCATCGCGGCGAGGTTGTGGTCTTTCGGGCGACCGCCGCGCCATTGCCGCTCGAACTGGCGCGGGGCGAGGTTCTGGCCGCCGGGCGGGGTGAAGTCGCCCTTGTCCGTGCGCCACCAGTAGCGGAGGTCAATCACGTCCACGAGCGCGGCGCGTTTCGTGTCGGCGAGGATGGCGTCTTGGACGTCTTTGGTGCAGCTCAACGCCACCAGACTCCGAGCCCCCTCACCCCGGCCCTCTCCCCCGATGGGGGCGAGGGAGGCGGAGGCGCGTCGTGGTAACTGGTCGCGATTCCATTCGGAAATCGTGTCCAGCCAGAACTCGACGAAGTGTTTCGGGCCGGTGAACTCGGCGCTGGTGAACTGGATGACGTTCGGCTGTCCGGCGAAGTTGTCGAGGCACTGGCGGATGTAGCGCCGGTGCAACTCGCGGCGGACGGGGTTGCTCAAGTCGTAGAATTGCTCGGCGAGGAAGATGCGTTTGTCGCCTGCGTAGGGCGGCGGCTCGGGGAAGCCGGTCTCGTTGATGTTGTTCGCCGGACGCCACGGCGAGTCGGTCCAGTGCGCACCAGCTTCGAGGATGTTGTGCTGGAAGTATTGCTGGTGGAACAGCACGAGGCCGCGCGTCTCGGCGAGCGCGGCGAACTCGCGGAGGCGGCTCCAATACCACGGGTTGAACTGCGTGAGGTCGTAGCGACTCAGGCCATCCCACGCGGTGCCGCTGCCGGTGCGCGCGAAGGGCTGCTCGTAGAAAGGTGGCCAGACATCGCCCGTCGCGCGGCGGACGCGCTGATGGTCGTCGCGGCGGCGGTCATACCAAAGGCCATAGTTGTGGTTGAGCGCGGTGATGCCGCGTTGCGCGAGAGAGTCGGCGAGTTGCGGAAGGTCGTCGGTGAGGCCGGGGTCGGTGCGACCGGGGACGAAGCGCGTGAGGGCGATGCCGAAGTTGGTGGCTTCGGCGACGCGCGTGTTGCCGCGCCACCACGCGACATCGGCGGTCTGGCCGATGAGGAGATTGCCATCGCAGACGAGCCAGCCGTTCGTTACGGAAAGGCGCTTCGTAGCAGCCGACGTGAGGAAGCTCTGACTGGAATTGCCGATTGCCGATTGCCGATTGCCGATTTCAGTCAGAGCCTCCTCACGTCGGCTGCTACCGGGGTTGGAGGGAATCGGCGCGCGCTGCGGGGCGCTGGCGATGTCGTCGCGCAATTGAGGCGGAGACTGGCGGGCTGCGACCGTGAGGCGGGCGGCGAGTTCGAGCGAAGGGTTGGTGCTCGAATCGCCGGAGCCGCGCGGGAAGAGCTGGAGGCAGGCGACGGCGGCGGGGCCGAGGCGGTCTTTGAGTTGAGCGGCGAAGAGGCTTTCCGGCTTAGCGAATTCATTTGAGCTGCGCCAGATGCCGTCGCCCTCGAACTCCGCCCAACTCCCGAACGCCCAGTTCTGCGCGGTGGGCGGGTTCGCGCAGCGGATGAGCGCGGCGGTGCAATTCCAGAAGACGGAGTTCGCGGCGGACCAGCCCGCGCCTTGGCCCGCGCTGCCGCGGTGCGCGAAGCTCAGGCTGTTGCCATCCACCGACACGTTGTCGAAGAGCGTGCCGCTGGCCCAGCTCTCGATGGCGCCACTGTCACCCGTGGGCTGGGACGACTCGCATTGGACGAAGGCGTTCGGGCCAGCCGCGCCGTGGCCGACGGCGAAGTCGTGCCGCCCGCGCTCGGCCCAGCACCGGAGGAAGAGCGTTTGCTGGCCGGCGGTAAAGAAGGTGTTGCGGCGACCGCCGGCGTCCTCGGAGACGGGCGCGAGCGAGAGGCAGTCTTGCACGGTCACGCGCGAGGTGCTTTCCCACAGCGCAACGGCGGAACCGGCAAAGTGCGCGAAGGTGACTTGGCGGACCCACGCGTCGCGCGCGTGCTCCATCGTGATGGCGAACCAGGAATGGTTTTCGTCCTTCGCGTTCTCCGGGTCGTGCGCGGATTCGAGGCGGAGGTTTTCGATGCCGATGTTTTCCACACGGCCGGGCCATGAGTAAGTTGCGACGGTGCCGCCGCCGAACTCGGCTTCGAGGGCGGTGGTGATGGGCGCGTCGAGCGTGATGCGGTCACCGGAAACTGCCGTGACGGTGCGGTCCCAAACGAGGTCGCGGGTGCCGGGTCGCCAAGTGAGCCGCCAGTCGCCGTCGCCGCCGCCGAAGTCGGTCATGCCGAGCTTGGCAATCCACTCCTTCGTGCTGGGGCGGGTGATGCGGAGGCGGGTGCCGGGTGTGAGGCCGGCGGTGGCGGGCAGGCGGAGGGTGGTGCTGCCGACGGGGATGTAAGTGTCTGTGATGGGACCGAGGGGACGGATTGGACCGATGGGCTGGCCGCGAATTTGGATGAGCGTGCGGCGGTCGAGGCCGGCGGCGAGGAGGGTGGTGCCATTGGTGGTCGGGCCTTGGCCGCGCAGGACGATGCCGCTGGCGCGGAGGTGGAGCGCGCCGTGAATTTCATGGCGACCGGCGAGCAAGAGGATTGCGCCGCGCAGGCCGTTGGTGTCGGGCGAGAGCGCGGCGACGTGGTCAATCGCGCGTTGGATGCGGGCGGTGGCATCGCCGGGCTGCGGCGCGATGACGATGCGGATGGGGGCGTCGGGGATGGGGCGGTGCTGGCCGGCGTAGCCGCAGGTGGAGAAGTCGGGCGGGCGATTGCCGCGCGGGTCGAGGTCGTAGGTGAGCTTGCCGTCGGGGGCGA
>JACRKB010000013.1 GCA_016235545.1 Verrucomicrobiota bacterium
GCTGAAGACCAGCGGCCGCCCCGACGAATTGCGCAGGCGAACCTCAACCACAATCGGCTCACCCGGAAGCATGAGCTGTTGTGGGAGGGCAATCTGCAACTCAACGGCCGAATTGCCCACGTTCGATCGGGGCACCTGCCCAAAAGCTTGCAACGCCGTGAAGCAGGCCAACCCGAGGACATGCAGGAAACGCATGGTCGCAGTGTAGTTTCACGGCTGCAGGAGGCAAGCCGGGGTTTGTGGCGCCCGCTGACTGCGAGCTCAAGGCAAAGGGCTTGACCCGCTTTTGCCCACCCCTACAGTCCGCGCAATTTGTTCACTACTGGATGAAAGCAATTCTCGCTCTCGAAGATGGTTCGGTGTTCCACGGCACGGGTTTTGGCGCGCAAGCGTCGGCCTGTGGCGAAGTGTGCTTCAACACTTCGATGACGGGCTACCAGGAGATTCTCACCGACCCGTCCTACAAGGGCCAGATCGTGACGATGACCTACCCGCTCATCGGCAACTACGGCGTCAACGCGCAGGACATCGAGTCGTGGCGGCCACACGCATCAGGCTTCGTCATCCGCGAGCTGTCGCCCGTCGTGAGCAACTGGCGCGCGGACTGGTCGCTCGGTGACTACCTTCAGCAGAACGGCATTCCCGGCATCCAGGGCATTGATACGCGGGCTCTCACCAAGAAGCTCCGCGTGCGCGGCGCGTTGAACGGCTTTCTCTCGACCGACCCCGCCATTACCGAAGCCGAGGCCGTGAAGCGCGCGAAGGAATTCGTCTTCGTCGGCGTGGACTACGTGAAGGAAGTCACGCACAAAGAAGCCTTCGCATGGGACCCGCAGGACAAGCAGAGCGCGGAGTTCGATGTCGTGCGCGGCATTGCGCAGTTGGACGCGCGCAACTTCCGCAAGCCGCTCCCGCCGGCGGACATTCCCATCGTCGCGTTCGACTTCGGGATGAAATACAACATCGCGCGCAACCTCCGGCAGACGGGCTTCCAGGTGCAGGTCGTCCCCGCCACCACCAGTGCCGCCGACGCGCTGAAGCACAAGCCCGCCGGCATCTTCCTCAGCAACGGCCCCGGCGACCCGGCGGCGCTCGACTACATCGTGCGCGAGGTCAAGACGCTCATCGACACGGGCATTCCCATCTTCGGCATCTGCCTCGGCAACCAGCTCCTCGGCCAGGCGTTTGGCGGGAAGACCTTCAAGCTCAAGTTCGGCCATCGCGGCGGCAACCAGCCGGTGAAGGACCTGGAATCTGGCCGCGTGGAAATCACCTCGCAGAACCACGGCTTCGCAGTGGACCCGGCGTCGTTGCCGTCCGACGTGGCGGTGAACCGCATCAACTTGAACGACCAGACGGTCGAAGGCATGCGGCACAAGTCGAAGCCCATCTTCAGCGTGCAGTATCACCCGGAAGCTTCGCCCGGCCCGCACGACTCGAACCCGCTCTTCGCCGAGTTCCGCCGGCTCATCGAGAGCAAGTAGGAGACGACGTGAGGAGTCTCTGATATTTGCCCGCGGATAACACGGATAACGCGGATAAATTCCTGCGGGTCTTCAATCCGCGCCATCCGCGTCATCCGTGGGCAACACAAAATGTCTTCGACCCTGCACAAAGAACTTCAGTCGCTCATCACCCAGCCCGGCCCCGCCGCGCTCGGCCCCGGGTCGCGTCCCGGCACGCTCGCGCAAGCCGACTTGATCCGCGCGCTCGACGAGCTGTTCCGCCACCACGGTCCACCCGCGAAGGCCGAACTCATTCGCGCGCTCCTGCTGCTCTGGCACGACCACCACGACGCCTCGCACACCATTTCGCAGAGCATCTAGAACCCCGATGGCAGCCTCGTCCACGGCATCCTGCACCGGCGCGAGCCGGACTACTGGAACGCGACGTATTGGTTCCGCCGCGTCGGCCAGCACCCGTGCTTCGAGGACTTGGCGAAGCGCGTGGAACCGTTGCTCGCGAGCGATGCCAAGCTTGCCGCGCAAGTCCTGCCGCGCGGGGCGTGGGATGCCTTCGCCTTCGTGGACGCGGCGGAGGCTGCGGCTGGTAAGGCCGTGACGGATGTTCGCCGCGAGCTTCTCCGCAAAATCCAACAAGCCGAGACCGAGGCGGTGATGGAATACTTGCTGAAGCCATGAACCAACGAGGAGCGCGGACGCCCACGTCCGCAGCAACCAACACGGACATGGGCGTCCGTGCTCCATCCAATTTGTGAACGAACTCCCCGTCGTCCTTTCCGCCGTCCTGCCGGTGCTGCTCATCGCCGTCGCGGGCGTGGCGATGCGCAAGTTCGAGTGGCTCACCACCGAGGCTGACCACTCGCTGATGCGTGTCACCGTCAACTTGCTCATCCCCGCGTTCATCTTCGACAAGGTGCTCAACAACCCCGCGCTGCACCGCACGGAAAACTTGTTCCTCCCGCCGCTCGTGGGCTTCGCTACCGTGGCGCTGGGCATCGGCGTGGGCTGGCTGGCGATTCGGCTGGCGGGCCTCCAGCGCGACGCAGCGGGCCGGACGTTTGCCTTCAGCACCGGCCTCTACAACTACGGCTACGTGCCGCTGCCGCTGGCAATTTCGCTCTTCGACCGCGAGACCGTGGGCGTGCTCATCGTCCACAACCTCGGGACGGAAATCGCATTTTGGCTGCTCGGGACGGTCGTCTTCGCACACGCGGCGAACGAGCCGCTCTGGAAGAAAATCCTGAACCCGCCGCTCGTCGCCATCCTGCTGACACTCACGCTCAACTTCACCGGCGGCGCGGCATACGTGCCGGAGTTTGTAAAGACCACCGCGCACATGCTCGGCGTCTGCGCCATCCCGATGGGTCTCGTGCTCATCGGCGCGATGATTGCCGACCACTTGGGCGAGTTTCACTCGGAGCAAGGCTGGCGCGTGATGGGCGCGTCGTGCGTGCTGCGGCTGGGTGTCATTCCCGTGCTCTTCCTCGCGCTCGCGAAATTCCTGCCGTGCTCGGTGGAGCTGAAGCGCGTCATCCTGCTGCAAGCCGCGATGCCCTCCGCAGTCTTCGCTATCCTCGCCGCGCGGCACTTCGGCGGCGACGGCCCGACCGCGCTGCGCGTGGTCATCGCCACCTCGGCGTTGAGCTTCGTGACGATACCGTTGTGGATTCGCGCGGGGATGAAATGGCTGGGGCTATGAAGGCGGATTCTTCACGCAAAGGCCGCGAAGGGCGCAACGAGGAGCCGGCCAAGAAACCTCTCTTCTTTGCGGCCTTCGCGGCCTTCGCGTGAGCCACCATCTCGATCTGTAGCCGAACGTAGCCTTTGCACCGCGCGTGCCGTCTGCCATGCTGCCGGTGACATCGACATGAACAACACGCCTCCGAACAACGCCGTCTCGCTGCGGGACTTCCTTTCCACGTCCACGAAGTTCGCTGCCAGCGCCGCCGCGCTTGGCACGCTGCCGGTCGAGCGCTTCGCCCACGGCGCTTCGCCCGGCGATACCATCAAGGTCGCGCTCGTCGGCGCTGGCGGACGCGGCACCGGCGCGGCGGACCAGGCCATGCAGGCCGGCAGCGACGTGAAGCTGGTGGCCGTCGCCGACGTGCATCAGGATCGGATGGACCGCAGCCTCGCGTCGCTCAAGAAGCACAAGGACCAGCTCTCGGTGAAGGAGGAAAACAAGTTCCTCGGCTTCGAGGCCTACAAGCTGGCCATCGCGCAGGCGGACGTGGTCATCCTCGCGACGCCGCCGGGCTTCCGCCCGATGATGTTCGAGGAGGCAGTGCGGCAAGGGAAGCACGTCTTCATGGAGAAGCCCGTCGCGGTGGACGGGCCGGGCGTGCGCAAGGTGCTCGCCGCCGCCGAGGAAGCGAAGAAGAAGAATCTCAAGGTCGCGGTCGGCCTCCAGCGGCATCACCAGCCGAATTATCAGGAGAGCATGAAGCGCCTGCACGGCGGAGAGATTGGCGACATCGTCTCGATGCGCTGCTACTGGAACACTTCGCCCGTCGGCCCGAAGTTCACGCGCGAGCAGGCGGCCAAGCTGCTCGGCCGCGCCCCCACCGAGAGGGAATACCAGCTTCGCAACTGGTATATGTTCACGTGGCTCTGCGGCGACCACATCGTCGAGCAGCACATCCACAACATTGATGTCATCAACTGGGTGAAGCAGTCGTTCCCCGTGAGCTGCTCGGGCATCGGCGGGCGCGCTTATCTCAGCGAGCCGGACCACGGCGAGATTTTTGACCACCACACCGTCGAGTATGTCTATGCGGACGGCTCGCGGATGTATTCGCAGTGCCGGCAGATTCCCAAGTGCAAGGGCGAGGTCTATGAAGCCGTTCAGGGCACGAAAGGAAGCTGGATTGCCGAGCGCAACGTCTTCGCCATCCGCGACCTGAAGCAGAACGTAACGTGGCGCTATCAGGCGAAGGAAGGCGAGGCCAACGACGGCCACCGGCTGGAGCACATCCCGTTCTTCGACGCCATCCGGCACAACAAGCCGCACAACGAGGCCGAGCGCGGGGCCAAGAGCACGCTCACCGCCATCATGGGCCGCATGGCGACCTACGGCGGACAGCCCGTGACGTGGGAAGAGGCGTTGAACTCGAAGCTCGATCTCGCCCCCGAGCGCCTCGCGTGGGACGCCGCTCCGAAGCCCAAGCCCGGACCGGACGGGCGGTATCCGTATGCGATTCCGGGCCGGACGGTGGCGCTGTGAGCGGTGTTCCCGCGCTGGAGGCGCGTATGAAAGTAGCCGGTGGGAAGCCTGCGCCAGCAGGCGCACCCACCGGGTTTCGAGCAACCCAGTTTGCGACCCAACGGGGCCATGAATCCAACTTTCGACCGCCGTCCTACGCCCCGCCGGGGCGCGGGTCTTTTGCCGCTAACCGGTGGGGGCATGCTCCCGCTGGTCGCCCTTCCCACCGGCTACTTTCATTTGCCCCGCCGGGGCAAATCCAAGTTCCCCGCGCTGGACAACCCGCTGCGACTTCCTACACTCGCCCCCGTTCCAGCTTGTTGAACGAGCTTGTTCGTCCGCCGCGAATGTCGCGGCGGGCGGCACAGTCCAACGCGATTGAAATTATGAGCAACCTGATAGTCCCCGCCACCGCTCCGGTCACGCGCCGGAGTTTCTTCTCCACCTCCACCAAGTTCGCCGCTGGCGCAGCCGCTCTCGGAGCGCTGCCCGTCGAGCGCTTCGTCCACGGCGCTTCTCCCGGTGACACCATCAAGGTCGCGCTCATCGGCATGGGCGGACGCGGCTCCGGCGCGGCCAACCAGGCCCTCAGCACCGGCGAGAGCGTCAAGCTCGTCGCCGTCGCGGACGTGCATAAGGACCGCATGGAAAGCTCCCTCTCCCAGCTTGCCAAGCAGCACAAGGACAAGGTCCAAGTGAAGGACGAAAACAAGTTCATGGGCTTCGACGCCTACAAGAAGGCCATCGCGCAGGCCGACCTCGTCATCCTCGCAACGCCGCCCGGCTTCCGCCCGATGCAGTTCGAGGAAGCGGTCCGCCAAGGCAAGCACATCTTCATGGAGAAGCCGGTTTGCGTGGACGTCGCCGGTTACAAGAAGGTCATCGCTGCCGCCGCCGAGGCGAA
>JACRKB010000051.1 GCA_016235545.1 Verrucomicrobiota bacterium
GACGCCCACGTCCGCCGCATGCTGCTTCTCGTTGGCTTTGAGCTGCCGCAGCGGCTGCGGACGTGGGCGTCCGCGCTCCATTGCGTTGGGCATCGGCGAGTCAGTGAGTTCATAACGCGTCGCGGTTGAATTTCACTTCACCAACTTGCCAAGCCTTGCTTCGATGTCCGCGAGGCGCTGCTCCAGCGCGATGATCTTCGCGTCCTTCTCCTTCACGAGTGCGTGCAGTCCCTGGATGGCCGCCAGCTCCACGCCATCGAACTCCAGCGTGCTGATGCTCTTGTCGTCGCGACCAGGGAAGAAGGCGGCCTTGAAGTCCTGTGCCATCGGACCGTAGTGCGGCGTGGTGTCAGCGGCTTCCCAGTTGTAACGCCACTTCTGCACCGGCACTGACTCCAACCGCCTCAGCACGTCGCGCCCGTCCACCGGGGCGAAGTCCTTTTTCACGTTCCGGTCGGAGACGCTCTGCCATGAGCTGCCGCTTGCTGCGAGCGTCACGCCCGCGCCAGAAGCCCCCGAGCTTGTGGAAAATATCCGCGCGCCGCCGGCCGCCCGGACGTTGAACTGGTTAGCAGCCGATGAATCGAACTGCGTCGTGCTCGAGGAGTCGGACCACACGAACGCGCCGTTGTGTCCGGCGTTCGCGACGAAGCCCGCCGCGAAGGAGTTCGAGCCGGACGCCAGGTTCGCCCAGCCGCCGGGCACCGTCGCCCCCTGGCCAGTGGCACCGTTGAAGTAGCCGCCGCTCACTGTCGAGACGCTGTTGCTGGCAAGGTTTTGCTCGCCGCCAGCGACTATGGAGTTTGTCCCAACCGCGCCGTTCGCGTAGCCGCCACCCACCACAGCGCCGTAGGCTGAAGCCGCGTTGAAATAGCCGCCGCCCACAAACGTGATCGCGCCCGTCGCATCGTTCAACTCACCGCCGCCCACCACGGCCTCGAAGCCGCTGGCAATGTTCGTCACGCCGCCGCCGATGAAGGACGCCGTGCCGCTGGCGAGGTTGGCCTCGCCGCCCGCCACGGTGGACTCGAAGCCGCTGGCCAGGTTGTAGTAGCCGCCCGCGACGGTCGCCGCGTTCGTGCCCGCGCCGTTGGCGATGCCGCCGCCGACGGTGGCGAACGCGGCGTTGTTGGAAATCACATTGAGGTAGCCGCCCGCGATGACGGAGTTGGTCGCGCCGGTGTTGATGCCGTTCGCACCGCCTCCGCCGATGACACCGAAGTGCGCCTTCACGATGTTCGTGATTGCCGTGCCGTTAAAACTGCTCGCGCCGCCGCCACCGATGGTCGCGCCAACCACGCCGCTGCTGACCGAGTTCACCGGCGCGCCGCCGATGAGGTTCGGCGCGCTCGATGTGTTCGGTTCGATGCGCAGCGCGCGAACGCTGTTGGCTTTGAGCTCCAGCGCGATGTTGTCCGTGGTGCCGAGGAAGTGCGTGCCCGCCGTGGTGCCGGAGTTGCCGCCGGCTTTCCAGAGAACGGTCGTCAGCCCGGTCAAATCCAGCGCGCTGGAGCCGACAGAACTTGCGCCCAGCTTCGCGGAAGTCACCGCGCTATTGCCGAGCTTGGCCGTCGTCACGCCCGCGTCCGCCAAGGCCGTCGTCCCCACGGCTCCTGCGACCAGGTGCGACGCTGCCACGCCGCCGCTCGCGAGCGAGAAGGTCGTGCCCACGAGCGACAGGCCCGTGCCAGCGCTGTAAGTCGTGCCGCCGCCAGAAGGCGTGGCCCACGCGACGGTGGAGCCGTTGTAGGTCAGCACCTGGCCGGAGGTCGCGCCGGTGGGGTCGAGCTTCGTTGTCGTCACCGAGGCGGAGCCAAGCTTGGCCGCCGTCACCGCGCCGTCGGCGAGTGACGCGTTGCCGACAGCACCAGCGGCGAGCGCGCCTGAAGTCACCGCCCCGCTGGCGAGCTTGGCTGAGGTGACCGCGCCGTCCGCCACAGTCGCAGCGGCGAGCGCGTAGCCGACGGCGGCGATGCGCTGGTCAGGCGTGAGCTGCTGGTAGCCGGAGCCGTCGCTGAACCACACGCGCAGGCGCACGTCGGAGTTGTTGAAGACCGTGGAGCCGATGGCTGCGGTCATGCCGGAGACGGTGGTGTCGCCGAGCAGCACGGAGTAAAGGCCCTTGCTCACGGCGAGGGAGACACCGGTGGCGGGCTGGCCGCTGGCGGTGCCGTCGTTGGCCCAGTAGTTGGCCGTGCCGGCGGAGTTCACGAGTGCGAACTTGAACAGCCCGGTGGCGTCGTAGTTCGTGCCGCCCACGGTGATGCGGCCCTGATAGTTGATGATCTGTGGCACCTGAGCGGACGCGGTGAGCGTGGCGAACAGGCCGAGGGTGAGGAGGAACTGTTTCATGATTTTGATCTGAGTTGGCGGTGAGAAAGCAGCAGATTTTTGGCCACGCTTAAGGAGCGCGGACGCCCACGTCCGCAGCCGGCGAAAACATTTTCCAATAGATGAAACGCGGATGAAGACCGCACCCACGACTGGCGGCGGCTTCAGCTGTGTTCAATCTGTGTTTCATACGTGACAAAAATATGGACTGCGGACGTGGGCGTCCGCGCTCCGGTGGTTTCAGAGTTTCGAGAGCTGGGCTTTGGCGGTCACGTTTTCCGGGTCGAGGGTGACGATGTCGTTGAAAATGCGCTTGGCCTCGGCCTTGTTGTCCTTGGCCAGCTTGATGAGAGCGAACTCGGTGAGGAGGCTGATGTCCGTCGGGTAGAGCACGAGCATGCCGTTGAGAATCTGCTCGGCGGCATCGAACTTCTTCTGCAGCCGCAGCACGTAGGTGAGTCGGAGGTTCGCGAGGTAGTTGCTCGGGTCAATCCGCAGGACCTGCTTCACGGCCGCCTCGGCGTCCTCCCACTTTTCCTGCGCCATGAGCGGGAGCGTGTGGCCCAGCTTGGCCTCGATGGAGTCGGGCGCGGTCTTGATGGCGGTCTCGTAATGCTTCCGCGCCGTAGCGAAACCACCCGTTAGATAGTGCAGCCAGCCGAGGCGGAGGTTCACGGTGTAGGCCGTCGGATAGGCGTCAATCACTGGCGAGAGGGCCTTGATGGCGTCGCTGTAGTTCTGCGCTTTCTCGTAGCGGTAGGACTTGTGGTAGGCGTCGCGGATTTCGGCTTCCGTCGGCGCGGCGGCGGAAGCGAGAAGGCAAAAGGCAAAAGGCAAAAGGCAAAGGGCCAGTCGCGTCATGATGGAGTGGTGGTTGGTTGTCATAGTTTAGAAAGTAATGCCCAGCATGGCGATGAAGGTGTGGGCGGCGGCAGTGGTCGTGCCGCCGAGTTCGCGGAACTCCTCGCGGTTGAAGCGGAACGTCACGGCGGCGCGGTTGGAGAGCGCGCGTTTCACTTCGGCACCGTAGCCGACTGTGTGCTTCTCCGGAAGGTTGAACAGCGTCGCGCCGTCACCGCGAGCGGCGAAGGCCTGGCGGCCCGTCCAGCCGAACGCGGCGAAGGTCCAGCGGTCCCAAAAGAGCGTGAGCCGTTCCTCGGCAGAAAAGAAGTTGCGGCGACCGAAGCCGACGTCCTCGCTCGTGTTCACCCAGTAGCCGCGCGTGTCGGCACGCAGCGTCCAGTCCGCGCCGGTGGCTAGCACGCGGCCAAACTTGGGGGAGAGTTGCAGCACCTCGAGGCCCGTGCCGAAGTCTTCGTAGCTCGTGAAGAAGGCGTCAGCACCCGCGCCCCACTTGGCCGAGCCGAGCCACTCCGCGCCGGCGAACGCACCCCACGCGCCGTCGCTGGCAGCGTCGCCATTGGCGAGCGTGTGCGCGCCCGCACGCAGCCTCCAGCCGGTGAGGCTGAAGTTGTTGTAAGCCGCCGTGACATCGAGCTGCTTCAGGCGCGCGAGGCCGATGCGGTCCACTTCGATGTAGTCGAACGCGGTCTCGACGGCGTGGGACTTGCCGAGGCCGAGCCAGGTTGCGAGGCCCCAGAGTTTCGCCGTGTCCTTCACCTGCGTGCCCTGGTAGTCAATCCAGCCGCCATAGAATGTGGCATCCAGCCGCGCCGGAGTTTCCCCGAGGCGAAAGCCGACGCCGCGTGCGAAGCCGGGGCTGGCGGGGGCGGTGACTTCGGCTAGGTCGGAGAAAAGTTTCGGGTCGGCAAGCGCGGCAAAGATGGCGTCGTTGTCGGGGTCGAGAAGTTCAGCCTGGCCGAGGTAGTAGCGGGCGGCGGCGAATTGCTTCTGCGCGCGCTTCACCAGACCGCGTTCGTAGAGCAGGCCGGTGTCGCTGGGGTAAAGTTCGAGCGCGCGCGCAAGGAGAGAGTCGGCGGCGCGGAGTTTGTTTTGCAGGCGCAGCGCGGTGGCGAGCCGGAGGTGGGCGAGGTAATGGGTCTTGTTCTCGCGGAGGATTTCGCGGGCGAGCGCCTCGGCGGCGGGGAACTGGCTGGTGGCCAGCAGCGGAAGAATGAGGCCGAGCTTGGGTTCGAGCGAGCGGGGCTGTGCGGCCTGCGCGGCGCGGTAGTGAGCGAGGGAGTTGGTGTGGTTGCCCTTGAGGTATTCCTGCCAGCCGAGACGGAGCGAAGTCGTGTAGTCGCTCGGAGCGGCGGCGTGGACATTGGGAAGAAGGATGTAAAGAAATGTGGCTGCGAGGCACGCCACTGCTCCAAGTAGGAGACGACGTGAGGAGTCTCTAACTTTCTTGGGGAAAGAAGTGAGACTCCTCACGTCGTCTCCTACGGATTGGAGGTCACTTCGCATCGTCCCTCCTCGTCAGCTCCCAGCCGCCGTAGCTCACGGTGGCGAAGGCTTTGTTGCGGTCGAAGGTCACGGAACCGGACTGTTTCACGCCGAGCACGCGGGACTGGACATCCGTTTCCACGCGCTGCTCGCCGACGAAGCGCGAGGTCACGCGCACGCGCGCGAAGCGATGCCACACGGAACTCGCCACGCCCACGAGCGCGCCGCGCAGGCCGCGCGCGACGAGGCCCACGGGCACATGGTCGCGCCACGTCAGACCGTCGCGGCAGGCCAGTGGCATCCGGGGCAACGCGAGGAAGAGCGCGCGCAGGCGCGGGTCCGAGCCGTCGTAGCGGAAGGCGAAGTAGGTGCCCTCGAAGCGGCCGAAGTAGAGCTGGCCCGCGCCGGAGTCGAAGTAGAACGTGCCGTCGAGCGCCATGCGGACCTTGAGCAACAGGTCGGGCCGGGGCTGGCCGCGGCGCTTCACGGCGTAGCGGTATTCCTCGTCGAGGACGAAGTTGGTGACGGACTCGAGGCGCTTGTTCGCGTAGAGGGCTTCGACTTTGCCGCCGACTTTCGGGAGGTCGTTCGCGTGGAAGTCGCCGTCCTCGGAGTAGCTCACGAAGCTGAAGGGAACCGTCGCCGCGCCGGGCGTCTCGGTGAGCTGCGCCTGGACGTGGATGTGCGGCTGCGGCGAGTAACCGGAGTTGCCGCAGAGGCCAAGCACGGCGCCGCGCTCGACCCAGTCACCGACTTTCACGCGAAGGGATTTCGCAGCGAAGTGCGAAAGCTCGACGTGCCAGCCGCGCGGCTCGGCGATGACGAGGAGGTTGCCCCAGTTGTTGACCTTGTCGGGGTCGTTGATGGGGCTGTCGGGCAAGTCGTCCACGGCGGCAACGATGCGTCCGCGCACGGGCGAGAGGACAGGTTTGTTGAAGCAGTAGTAGTCCTCGAGCTTCGCCCCGGAGTTTGCGTGGGTCTTGCCGTCGGTGTCGGTGATGACGAAGTCGTAGGCGTAGCGCCACGCGCCCTTGTGTGTCCACGCGCCGTCGAAGGCTTGCCAGACAGTCCAAGTGCCGGCGAAGGGCGGGAGCAACGTGCGCTCGGAGCCGGGGTAGCGGAGGCGGTTGGCGAGATGCGTGTCGAGCGTCTCCTCGGGCGTGAGGCCGATACGCGTCGCGATGAGCGGGCTGCCCACGAGACCGAGCACGTAGATGACACCGAGCGTCACGACTGCGAACGGCAACGTGAACGCGGGGATGCCGTAGTAGCTCCAAAAGCCGGCGATGGCGTCGAGCACGATGGGAGACAGCGCGACGGCGATGGCGGCGAGCAAGTAGCTGCGCACCGAGGGAATGAGAAACACGCCGCCCACGGCCATCGCGATGAGCAGGAAATTGAAGTTCAGTGGGTCGGTGTAGGCCTTCGCCGAGGAGCCGAGCATCCAATGGCGGACGGTCGTTCCCACCAAGTAACCGAGTGCGGCGAGGAGGAAGAGGATGCGCGACCGAGAAAGAATTAACGCCGCCAGCCCGGCCCCGACGATGACGCTCGGGGTGAAGAGCAGCGAGCCGAAGGCCTTGAAGAATCCGGCGAGCGCGAGCGGCAGGCCGAGGTCGTCGGCGAGCCACGCAGGCTGATGCGCGGCGGCGGCGAGGAGGTTGCCGTAGCGCAGCGAGGCCATGTAAACAAGCGAGCTGACGACGACGAACGGCAGGCTCAACAGCGGCAGTCGCAGGTAGGTGGTGAAGACGTTCGCCATCGCGACCGTGACGAGCAGCGTGAGCACGCCGGCGACGACGCAGAAGAACAGGCCGAGGGCGTTGAGCTGAAAGAGGTGGCCGACGGAGAGGCCGACGAGCAGCGGGTTGCAGGTGTAGAAGCCGGACTCGAGGAAGACCTTGCCCATGCCGATGACACGCGCGAACGCGTAGGCCGCGAGCACGGCGACAAAGCCCGCGATGCCAAGCCGGACGTTGAGCATCGTGATGCCGAACAGCAGGAAGCCCACGATGCCGCCCTGGAGGAAAAACACCTCGGCGTAGCTGCGGAATACGGCGTGGAAGAGGGGTTTCACGTGTTCCGTGCTCCGTGCTCCGTGATTTGCAGCGAGCGTGCCCGGACGAAATCACGGAACACGGAACACGGAATACGAACTCCCGCCTCGTCACGTCGGCGGCTACAAAGGTGTTGAAGGCATGTCTTCACTTCCCATTCTTCAGTTCCAGATGCTTCGGCAGGCGCTCGCGGCGGGTGATGTCGGTGATGTCCTCGGCTTCGCGGATGATTTCGACTTCACCGCTCTCGGTCACGAGGACGACGTTGGGGCGATACTCGATGAACTGCAGCCACTGCGTGTTGTTGTAGGCGCCGACGGGCGAGAAGATGAGCCGCGTGCCGCGCTTGAGCGGCGGGAGCTGGATGCCCTCGTCAATCGCATCAATGTTCATGCACAGCGGGCCGTAGATGACGCTGGTCTCGTTGATGCCGCCGACTTCGCGGTCCAGCTCGACGTTGAACTTATACCAGAAGGCGGTGAACAGGAGGTTCACGCCGCCATCGGCCACGTAGGCGCGCGTGCCGTCGGCGAGGCGCTTGGCGGCGACGATGCTCGTGATGAGATAGCCGCTCTCGTCAATCAGCGCGCGGCCTGACTCGATGATGAGCTTGGGGAAGTCGCCCGGCTTCAGTGCCTCGGAGAACGCGTGCGTGATGGCCTCGGCGAACTCATCAATGCCGGGAATCGCCACCTCGGGCGGGAGGTAAACGCCCTTGAGCCGGCTCTTGCTCGGGAAGCCGCCGCCGATGTCGTAATACTCCATCTCGAAGCCGAACGCCTCGCGCAGCTCGTAGCCGAACTTCACCATCTTCGTGATTTCGCGCGCGTAGGCCTGCGGGTCCATGATGAACGTGCCGATGTGGCAGTGCAGGCCGTTGAGCTTGAGCCGACCGCCGCGCGCGATGCGCTTGGCGGCGTCGAGGGCCTGGCCGGATTCGAGGTTGAAGCCAAAGCGCGACCACTGCGGATAGATGCCGGCGTCGAGGTTGAGCCGCATCCCGATGTGGACGGTGCGGTTGAGTTTCTTGGCGACGGTCTCGAGGTCCACGATTTCGTCGAGGTTGTCCACGTTGACGGTGGCCCCTTCGGAGACGGCCTTCTCCAGCGCGGCCATGGGCTTGTGCGGGCCGTTGAAGATGATCTTCTCGCCACTGATGCCGAGCAGGCGGGCTTTGTCGTATTCCATCGCGGAGACGACCTCTGCAATGGCGCCCTCTTGGTGCATGAGCGCGCAAATGGCTTGGAGGTAATTGGTCTTGTAGCTCCAGCCGAACTCGACGTTCGGGTAGCGCGTGGAGAAGGCCGTGAACATCTGCCGATACGTGCGCCGCGCGGTGCGCTCGGAGTAAACGAACAGCGGCGAACCGAACTGCCCGCACAGCTCGTCAATGCTCACGCCGTCAATGGCGGTGCGGACCTTGCGCGCGTAGGCGGGGCTCCAGCCGAACTTGTTCATCAAGCCGGAGCGGAGCTTGTTGATGACGGGTTTTTCGTAGGGGCGTTTCGACATAGGAGATAGGGGATGGGGTCTAGCGGATGGGGTCTGGGGCGGTGGTCGGATGCTTCAGGCTTGTGCGTGGCCGTCTTGTCGATTGGAGCGCGGACGCCCACGTCCGCAGCAAGTGCGGGGCAGCCAGACGCGAGTTGAAAGGGGGCAGCTTCTCCTCAACGCGGAGACGCAGAGGACGCGGAGGTTCGCAGAGGAAAACAGTTTTCAGCTCTGCGCTGCTCTGCGTCCTCTGCGTCTCTGCGTTGAAGCGGAAACTTCCGTCTTACCGTTGCGTGGCTTGCTGCGGACGTGGGCGTCCGCGCTCCAAAGCTGTGGTTCCCAATCTGTGTTTCATCTGTGCAAATCTGTGGCTAACCAACTTCCCCCCGCGTCACGGCTTGCTGGAACTTCACCATGTCCGTCACGAGCTCGTAGCTGTAGCGGACGAAGAGCTTGCCGGCTTCGTAGTCCGGTGCGGGCGGTTGGTCCACGCCGAGCGCGGCGCGGACGAGGCGGGCGGGGAGGTTCACGCCCACGCCGGTGGCGAAGTAAACCCACGCCGGGAAGCGGGGGTTAATCTCGATGAGGAACACGTCGTCGCCCTTCACGATGCACTCCAGCTCGAACGGCCCGCGCCACTTCAGCTCGCGGATGAAGCGGTTCGCCGCCTCCAGCATCGCGCGGTGCTTGATGGTCACGCCGGTCCAGATTTTGCCGAGCGCCGTGACGCTGATTTTCTTGATGCCCACGGTGCCGAGCGAGCCGCCCTCGCCGTCGCCCACGCCGATGACGTTGAGTTCCTCGCCGCTGACGATGCTCTGCACGATGACCGGATAACCCCACTCCGCGACGAGCGCGTGGAAGTGCGAGACTGCCTGCGTGGAGGTGTAGGCCGCGTAGGCCTTGTAGAAACTTCCCTTCACCATCACGGGCAAGCCGAGCTCCTCCACGGCAGAGATAAGTTGGTCCAGCGACGTGCAGACCTTCGTCTTGGGCAGCTTGATGTCCATGCGCTCGGCGACCTCGGCGAGCTTGTCCTTCCCGCGCAGTTTGAATTGCTCCATCGAAGGCAGAAACGTCGCAATGCCCAGGGCTTTCAAGTCACTCGCGCGCTTGACGTAGAGCGGCAGCTCGGCGTCGAAGTTCGGGATGATTACGTCCAGCCCGTGCTGCTCGCGGATGTAAGCCAGCCGGTCAAAGTAAGCCCCACCGTCGCCCGACGGATAGGGCATGATGAACGACCTGTCCACGACCCAATCCATGTAGATGCCCGGCTCCATCGCGTCGTAGGCGAGGCCGATGATGCGGGCATTGAGGCTGGCGTCCTCCTTGAGCGAGCGGGCGACGCCGACGCCGGGGCCGGGGTTGTCCACGGCGTTGATGCCGGAGACGCCGATGGAAAGTTCCTTCATGTCAGGCGAGGCCAAAGTTCTTGAGCTGGCTGCGGAAGTCCGTGCAATCGCGCCGCGCCTCCTCGAGTGACACATCGAAGTCGGCGACGAGCTGCTGGGCGGTCTCCTCGTCGCTGCGGCCCGCCTTCAGCGCGTGGAGCACGGCCATGCCGGTCTCGCTGACTTGGAAGCTGTCGCCCGTCTGCGGGTCGAAGACGAAGCCCTCGTCGGAGAGGGCGAGTTGGTGGAGGCGTTGCATGAGTGGTGTGTAATTTGCCGAGCGGGGTGACGCCAAGGCCGAACGGTGGTTACGCGAGTCGGTGAAAGACCCTAATGCTTTGGCAGCGTGGCGTGCTCATTGGAGGTAAGTGAAGCGGAGAAATGTTAAGGGATTGTGAGGGTCGAACAAGTTTTCATCAGGCAAAACCCGGAGGCGACGCGGAGCAGTGTGAGAGGCGGGCCGTGGTCGCAGCTTTTCGGCGGCGAACGCGCGAGCGCTCCGTTCGACGTGCCGGCTGAAGCCTGCGACTCCGAGTCCCGTCAGTTTCATCGCATGAGTCATCACGGACTTCGACCTGAACATCTCGCGCTCACCCGGCGCGAGTTTCTCAACCGCTGCGGCATGGGCATGGGCGCGCTGGGCATGGGCGCGCTGTTTGGCGAACTGGGCCTGACCTCAGCGCAGGCCGAGGTCAACAGCGCCTCCCCGCTCGCTCCGAAGGCCCCGCACTTCGCGGCCAAGGCCAAGCGGGTCATCCACATCTTCCTCAACGGCGGCCCCTCGCACGTGGACACGTTCGACCCCAAGCCCGCGCTCGACAAACACCACGGCAAAACGCTGCCCTACGAGCTGCGCACCGAGCGCCGCACCGGCACGGCCTTCCGCTCGCCCTACAAGTTCCAGAAATACGGGCGCAGCGGCATCGAGGTGAGCGAGATTTTCGCCAAGACGGCGGAGAGCATGGACGACATCTGCGTGATCCGTTCGATGCAAGCGGACGTGCCGAACCACGAGCCTTCGCTGATGCTGCTTAATTGCGGCGACGCCCGCCTGCCGCGCCCGAGCATGGGCTCCTGGGTGACTTACGGGCTTGGCACTGAGAACCAAAACCTGCCCGGCTTCATCGCGATGTGCCCCGGCGGCTACCCGATTCAAGAGTCGCAGAACTGGCAGTGCGCGTTCCTGCCCGGCGTCTTTCAGGGCACCTACATCAACACCGCCGAGACGCGCATCGAGCGGCTCATCGAGCACATTTCAAACAAGCAGATGGCCCTGCCGGAGCAGCGCGCGCAGCTCGACCTCCTCCGGAAGCTGAACGAGCGCCACGCCGCCGCACGCGCCCGTGAGTCCCAGTTGGAGGCGCGCATCGCCTCCTTCGAGCTGGCCTACCGGATGCAGATGGAGGCGGCGGACGCCTTCGACATCAGCCAGGAGCCGGCGCACATCCGCGCGATGTATGGCGAGGGCACGCAGGCGCGGCAGATACTCACCGCGCGGCGGCTCATCGAGCGAGGCGTGCGCTTCGTGCAGGTCTGGCATGGCGCGGGCCAGCCGTGGGACAGCCACGACGACTTGGAAGTGCAACACCGTAACCTCGCGAAGCAATGCGACCAGGCCATTGGCGCGCTGCTGAAGGACTTGAAGCAGCGCGGCCTGCTCGACGACACGCTCGTCATCTGGGGCGGGGAGTTCGGTCGCACGCCCACTGTCGAGCTGCCCACTCCCGGCTCGAACGCGGGCAAGATCAACGGGCGCGATCACAACCACCACGGGTTCACGACATGGCTCGCAGGCGGTGGTGTGAAAGGCGGCACCGTCTATGGCGCGACAGACGAGTTCGGCTTCAAGGCCGAGGTGAACCCGGTCCACGTCCACGACTTGCAGGCGACGATCCTGCACCTCCTTGGCTTCGACCACGAGCGCCTCACATTCCGCCACGCGGGCCGCGATTTCCGGCTGACGGACCTGCATGGCAGCGTGGTGAAGGGCGTGCTGGCCTGACGTGGGGCGGGATGCTCCTGCCCGCGCCGCGCGGGGGCACAGGTTGCCGCCCTACGACGGCCCTGCCGCGCCCCGCAAGCCCGCCACGAACCGGTCGAGGACCAAGTCCCAGTTGTGCCGCGCGAGCAACTGGTCGGCCCACGCCGCAACTTGCCCGCGCGGGACGCACAGCGCCGAATCCATCGCCACGCGGAAGGATTCCTGTTTGGAGTTGTCGAACGAGAAGCCACAATCACCCATCACCTCACGCGTCGCGGGAATGGCGGAGAAGACCGGGCACGCGCCGGCCAGCGCGGCTTCGACCGGCGGCATCCCGAAGCCCTCGTATTCCGTGAAAAACACCAGCGCCTTGGCCCGCGCCAGCAGACGACGATACTCTTCCTCCGGGAGCCGTTCGTGACGGTGCCAGTTGGGAAAGCCGGGGAGCTCTAGACCGGGTGGCAGCCCGCCCACCCAATCAACAGCGCCGACAAAGCCGCTTTCCTGCTGCCAGCGCGCGAGCCATTCCGCAGCCAGGCGGGTGCGCTTGTGCGGAAAAGGGCTGGCCAGCACGCACACCCGGTTTTCCTTCGGGACGGTGGCAGTCTCTGGCCGCGCGAAGCCGATGCCGATGGTGTGGATGGGCGGTGGCTCCACGCCGCGCGCACGGGCGAGCCGCGCAACTTCTCCGCTCGTGAAGTCGCTGATGGTGAAGATGACCTGCGCATGCCGCACCGTGCCCCAGAAGCTGCGGACGAAATACCATTGCTCCAGCGGGCTGACCGACTGTGGATACTGGGCCCCGTAGAAATCGTGAATCGTGTCTGCCACGCATGCGGCCAGCCGCTGCGGACAGGGGCGCATGAAGGAGGAGAATCCTTTGGGCAGGAAGAGCCAGTCGTTCCCGGCAGCGGCAGCGGCGGAATAAACCTCGAACTGGTCCCACCAAATGCGGCCCAGTCGTCCGCGAGCGGGCGTGTCATGCCAGCGCGTGTCGAGAGTTGTGGGCAGCCGCCCGGCCAGCGTGCGGTTGGCCAGCACCGTCAGCCGGGAAAACTCGGACCGATGAGCCAACTGCTCGACGAGGCCGAGGGAAAGATTGAAAATGCCGACGGACTTGGTCTGCGCGAAGAGCTGGTCCGCGAGCGAGACGGTGAGGTTGAGTGACGTTGGCTTCATGCGGCCGGGACGGCTGGTTTGAACCACATTTTCCGCTGCGAAGCCACGCCTCATTTTTCGACGGTCGGGCTGGGGCGCGGACACGAGGGGTGCATGCCACTCTCTTGCAGGTCAGATGTGGCAACCGAGGCAGTTGGGCGGCGCCTCCCACCCGCAACCCTGATCCGAACCCTGCCTTGCCGGCCGAAAACCGATGAGAAGGGGCAGGAATGGGATTGTGAGCAGGAGGGGGAGGCCCGTTGCAAGAAACCGAAGCGGCGTCCGGACACCAAAAAGCACGGAACCACCGCTTGACCTTTTGCCGCCGGTGCCCATAGTGCGCGGCCCGGCAGATTCCCGCCCGGTGTGGCCGCGCGCTTCCCGTTGGCTTCAGCGCGTGTGGCAGCAGCTTTTAGCATGGATTCGCCGGCAACAACTTTTGATATGCAGCACATCCGAAACATCGCCATCATCGCGCACGTGGACCACGGCAAGACCACGCTCGTGGATTGTCTCCTCAAGCAATCCGGCACCTTCCGCGCCAACCAGCACGAGTCCTCCGAAGAGCGGCTGATGGACTCGATGGACCTCGAAAAGGAAAAGGGCATCACCATCCGCGCCAAGAATGCCGCGTTCAAGTATCACAACTACCACATCAACATCGTGGACACTCCCGGCCACGCCGACTTCGGCGGCGAGGTGGAGCGCATCATGAACATGATTGACGGCGTGCTGCTGGTGGTGGACTCCACCGACGGCCCACAGGCGCAGACGCGCTTCGTGCTGCGCAAGGCGCTCGAGGCCGGAGCCAAGCCCATCGTCGTCATCAACAAGATTGACCGCGCCAACGCCACGCCAAAGAAGGTGCTCGACCTCGTGTTCGAGCTTTTCATGTCGCTCAACGCGACGGACGAGCAACTGGACTTCCCGTTCATCTACTGCTCGGCGAAGGACGGCTACGCCAAGGTCGAACTCGAGCACACCAGCGGCACGATGGAGCCGCTCTTCGACGCCATCGTGAAGCACCTCCCGCCCCCGCGCGCAAAGGCCGGCGACGGCTTTCAGGTGCTCGTGGCGAACTTGGATTACTCCGATTACCTCGGTCGTATCGCCTTCGGCAAAATCGTCGAGGGCAAGGTGAAGGTCGGTGATCCCGCCATTTGCCGCCACGGCGACGCACGGATCACCAAGGGCAAGATCACGATGATCTATCACTTCGAGGGCATGAAGCGCATCGAGATCCAGGAAGCCCATGCCGGCGACATCGTCGGCCTCACCGGCTTCGAGGACGTGTTCATCGGCGAGACGATCTGCGATTCGGAGCTGCGCGCCGGCCTGCCCTACATCCCCATTGATCCGCCCACAATCCAGATGGAGTTCGCGGTCAACGACGGCCCGCTCGCCGGCCAG
This sequence comes from Verrucomicrobiota bacterium, assembly GCA_016235545.1. Taxonomy (GTDB): domain Bacteria; phylum Verrucomicrobiota; class Verrucomicrobiia; order Limisphaerales; family SXTU01; genus SXTU01. The sequence goes on from JACRKB010000051.1 coordinate 14,166, forward strand.
GATGGCAAACTCGTCACCGCGCGCCACATCTGGGACCGCCTCGTGAAGGAGATCCGCACCAACGTCGCCCTGCGCATCGCGCCGACCACCGACCCGAAAATCTTCGCCGTGTCCGGCCGTGGCGAAATGCAGATCGCCATCCTCGTCGAGCAGATGCGCCGCGAAGGCCACGAGGTCCTGGTGTCCCGCCCTGAAGTGCTTTGGAAGAAGGACGCCGCCGGCAACTCCCTCGAACCCATCGAGAAGCTGTTCGTCGAAATCCCGAACGAGAACCTTGGTTCCATCATGGAGTCGCTCTCCGCCCGCAAAGCGCAGATCACGAACATGAACCATGTCGCCAACACGGTGTCAGTCGAGGCTCATGTGCCCATGCGCGGCCTGATCGGCTTCGAGACGGACCTGGTCAACATGACCAAGGGCATGGGCGTGATGAGCCATCTCTTCCACGAATACGGCGAGGACCGCGGCGAGATTCCCGCCCGCAAGAACGGCTCCCTGGTCTCGATGGACAGTGGCGAGGCGACGCCTTACGCGCTCAACATGGTGCAGGAGCGCGGCAAGCTCATGGTCGAGCCGGGCGATGCGATTTACGTCGGCATGATCGTCGGCGAGAATGCCCGCGACACCGACCTCATGGTCAACCCGGTGCGCGAGAAGAAGCTCAACAACATGAGGTCCGGCGGCGACGGCAAGGGCATCCAGCTTGCGCCGCCCATGAAGCTGAGTTTGGAGCGCGCCCTCGAATACATTGACGTGGACGAATACGTCGAGGCCACGCCCAAGAATCTCCGCCTCCGCAAGAAGGTGCTTGATGAGAACGCCCGCAAGCGTTCGGAGAAGAGCCGTTCGATCAAGTTCATCGAGGTTTGACGGCGCCGGCGGGTTACAGTCGCCGCCCTGAACCTCCCACTTACACGCAGCGGCGACTGCAAGACGTCGGCGCGGCCTAGAGCAGCCCGCGCTCGTCCAAATCCTCCTCATTCAAGCCGAGGTAGTGGCCGAGTTCGTGGATGTAGGTGGTGTGGACCTCGTCCAGATAGACTTCCTCGTCGCCTTCCGCCGTATCCCAGATGTTGTCGAGGAACAGGATGATCTGCGGCGGCAGCGGGGAGGGGCCTCCCTCACCATCGGGAAACGCTTCACCGACGAAGAGCCCCAGCGTGTCCGGCTCGATGGCGTCCGCCACCAAGTCCTCATTGGGCACGCGTTCATAAACCACTGGCAAAGGGAGCGCACGTTCCCGGAGTTCAGACGGAAGTTCGTCCAGCGTGGCGCGGACCTCCTCCTGGGCCAGGGCAAGGATGTGGCTCCAGTTGTCGGCCATGCCAGTGGGTAATTTCAGCCGCGGCGGGACTTGCCTCGCGATTTGGAGAATTTTTCCAGAACCGCCGGGTTCCGCTCGAAGAACTCCGCGAGGTCTGCCAGACACGCGACCGTGGCCGGGCTGAGATGGTGCTCGATGCCCTCGATGTCCGCCTGCTGAGTCGCCGCGTCGAGGCCGAAAAGAGAAAAGAACCGCGAGAGCGTGGCGTGACGCCTCTGGATGCGCTGGGCCACGGCGCGGCCCTTGTCGGTGAGGATGAGGCCGCGATACTTTTCGTAGTTGAGGTAGCCCTGCTCGGCGAGCTTCTGCACCATGCTGGTGACGCTGGCCTGCTTGACCTTGAGCGAGGAGGCGATGTCCACCACACGCGCGTAACCCTTGCCCTCCATCAGTTCCTGGATGCGCTCCAGGTAATCCTCTGCGCTCTGGCTCGGACGTGATGAGGAGGCTGCGGGCGGCATTGTGTGTGCGTAATAACCACGGGCGAGACGGAAAGGAAAGCTTCAAGTTGTGCCGGCCGGGCCCGCGCGCTGACTCAAAATGATGGGCGACGAAGGGGAGCGCTGCGCTGTGTGTCGCGACCCAAATTGCTTTGCCTCGCCTCCGTTGCGCGTGTAGAAACGCGCTCTCTTTTCGGGGCAGTTTGCGAATGAAAAGTCCTCTTCACCGACCCTTGTCGCTCGCCGCGCCGCGTCTGTTTCGTGGCGTGCTGCTCGCCGGTTTGCTTGGCCTCGTCGCCGGCAACACGGGCTGCTCCGTCAAGCGCCTCGCCATCAACCAGCTCGGCGACGCCCTCTCCAACGGCGGCGGCAGCTTCGCCACGGATGACGACCCCGACCTCATCCGTGCCGCCGCGCCTTTCAGCCTCAAGCTGATGGAGTCGCTCCTCATCGAGTCACCACAGCACCGCGAGCTGCTCCAGGCGCTGGCCAGCGGCTTCACTCAATACGCCTACGCGTTTGCCGCCCTGCCCGCCGACGAGGTGGAGGAAAAAGACCTCGCAGCAGCGGGGGCCGGGCGCGAGCGGGCAAAGCGGCTTTATCTTCGCGCGCGTAACTATGGCCTGCGCGGGCTGGAGGCGCGGCATCCCGGCTTCGAGAAACTGCTGCGCTCCAATCCAGCCGTCGCCGTGCCCGTCGCCAACAAGCCTGATGTGCACCTGCTCTACTGGACCGCCGCGTCATGGGCCGCGAGCATCTCGCTGGCGAAGGACAGCCCAGACGCCATCGCCGACCTCCCGCTGGCGGCGGCGCTGATAGACCGTGCGCTGGCGCTCGACGCCGCATTCGACCACGGTGCGATTCACTCCTTCCTCATCACGTTCGAGCTGGCGCGGCCCGGCGCGGGACCTGACGCGGTGGCCAAGGCACGTCAGCACTTCGCGCTCGCGGTCGGGCTGAGCGGCGGAAACCAAGCCGGACCGTATGTCGCGCTCGCGGAGAACGTCTCGGTGAAGGAACAGAACGCCGCCGAGTTCAAAGCGTTGCTCGAGAAAGCGCTGGCCGTTAAGGTGGACGCCCGTCCCGAGTGGCGGCTGGTGAACACACTCATGCAGCGCCGCGCGAAGTGGCTGCTGGGGCGGATGGATGATTTGATATTGCCGGCACTGCCGACCGAAACCGCGAAACCAAAATGAAGCACGCCGCCGCCTTTTCCCCTCTTACTCGTAATCCTAACCTTAATCTTAATCCTTCCCTGTTGAGTTGGGAGCGCGGGATTAAGAGTAAGATTACGATTAAGAATATGAGCTTCGCAGTCGCCCTCGCACTCGTGCTGATGGGCAGCGTGCTCGCAGCCGGAGCCGCAACCCCCGTCAAAATCCGCCTCGCCACCCTCGCGCCCAAAGACACTTCGCCCCACAAGAGCCTCCAGCAGATGGGCGAGTCCTGGCGGAAGTCCACCGGCGACCAGGTCCAGCTCACCATTTTCACCGACGGCACGATGGGCGGCGAGGCCGACATGGTGCGCCGCATGCGCGTCGGACAGATTCAGGCAGCGATGCTCACCGGCCCCGGCCTCTCGCAAATCGAGGACTCTGTTAGCGGGCTGCAACTCCTGCCGATGATGTTTCGCTCGCTCGACGAGTTCGACCACGTCTTCGAGAAGCTCCGGCCCGGTCTGGAAAAGAAATTTCGCGACAAGGGTTTTGAAATCCTCTGCTGGGGCGACCTCGGCTGGGTGCGCCTCTTCTCGAAGCAACCCGGCCACCGCATCGACGACTTCCGCAAGATGAAGGTCTTCGTCTGGTCCGGCGACACCCGCTCCGCCGACGTGATGCGCGCCCTGCGCGTCAACCCCGTGCCCGCCGAGCAGACCGACGTGCTGCCCGGCCTCCAGACCGGCCTGTTCGACATGGTGCCCAGCGTGCCCATCTACGCGCTGGCCGGGCAGTTCTACGGCCCTGCATCGCACATGCTCGAAATCAACTGGGTGCCGCTCGTCGGCGCGACCATCGTGTTGAAAAAAAGCTGGGACGCCACGCCCGCCGACAAGCGGCCCGGCCTCCAGCAGGCCGCCGCCGAGGCCGGCAAGCAAATCCGCGCGCAGGGCCGCAAGGAAAGCGATGAAGCCGTCGCCGCCATGCAGAAGCGCGGCTTGAAAGTCATCCAACCTACGCCCGACGACCTCGCCGACTGGGTGCGCTTCGCCGACGAGGCTTACCCGAAAATCCGTGGCAAGCTCGTGCCCGCCGAGATGTTCGACGAGGTGTCGAAGCTCGTGAAAGAGTATCGGGCGAAGGCGAAATGAGCGTGGAGTGGAAACGTGTTCCGTGTTCCGTGTTCCGTGAGGAGCGCGCAGCCGCAACGAGGATGCTCACGGAACACGCAGCACGGAGCACGCACTCCCCATGCTAGTCACCGACGCCGCTCCCGCATCCGCCCCGCCCACCGGCCCCCGCCTGTGGCTGCGCCAGGGCGAGAATCTCCTGCTCTCTTCCATCCTCGTGGCGCTGATGGTGCTGCCGTTGCTGGAGGCGTTCCTGCGCAAGGCGTTTCACTCCGGCATTCCCGGGGCGACGGCCCTCGTCCAACACTGCACGCTCATCATTGCGATGCTCGGCGGCGCGCTCGCGGCGCGCGATAGCCGGCTGCTCGCGATGTCCGCGCTGCCGACGATTCTGCCGCCCAAGTGGAAAATCTTCGCCGCGCTCTTCAGCGGCACGGCGGCCAC
>JACRKB010000054.1 GCA_016235545.1 Verrucomicrobiota bacterium
CGCATCAAACTCGGCGGGCCGCCAGAACGTGCCCAGTTGCGGCAGGAGGATCGGCCCTCGCGAGCCAACTGAAGAGATTGTAGTCCAATAGAGCGACTCCGCTCCGCACTCCGGGCATTTCGTAGTCTCAGTCTTCATACGCGCACACAGTTCCGTCCGGCAGAGCGTGGTGAACGCCCGCCGTCCGTCCGCGAGGGACGGAAGTTTGCCAACGGGGTGAACGTGGGTGGCGCACTCGCGCTCCCAGAGGATCGCCCTTCCCCATGCCTGCGAGGTTAGCTGACGGGCTGGGCCTGGAAAGTGGCCCCGGTGACCTCACCGTTCGCCCCGGTCCGGTTGTCCGGACTTTGGGTCCCCCGCTCGCGGCTTCGGGAAGAGGCCGCGATTCGGCTGCTGGGCGAATGCATCTCACACTGCGCCCGCGCTGTCAAACCGCCGGACTCAGCTCGACATTCTTGAACAGCGAAGGAAACCTGCGGCCATCGCTTGTCGTCATTACGACCAAGAAACGCAAAGTCTATGAACCCGCTCGAACACCAGGCACAGCTCCCCGATTTGTTCCTCACGCGCCGCCAGTGGCTCGCCCGTTTCGGCATGGGCATGGGCGCGGTGGGTCTCGGTGCAATGCTCGCTGACGAGGCGCGCGCCGCGAACGACCTCAGTCCGCTCGCGCCCAAGAACCCGCACTTCCCCGCCAAGGCCAAGCGTGTCATCCACATCTTTGCGCAGGGCGCGCCGTCGCACGTGGACACCTGGGATCCGAAGCCGGCATTGACCAAGAATGACGGCAAGTCCATCTCTGGCGGCAACGGCGTGGCGTTCGGTTCGCCCTTCAAGTTCACCAAGCAGGGCCGCTCGGGGCTGGAGTTCAGCGAGGTTTTCCCCAGTTTGGCGAAGCACGCGGATGACATGGCGGTCGTCCGCTCGCTGCACACGGACATCCCGGCGCACGATGTGGCGACGGTCTTCATGAACACCGGTTCGCTCCGGCTCGCCAAGCCCTCGCTCGGCTCGTGGGTGCTCTACGGCCTGGGCACGGAGAACCAGAACATGCCCGGCTTCATCTCGCTGCGGCCCGGCGGCGGCGCGCCCGGCGGCGCGCAGAATTACCAGTCGGCCTTTCTCCCCGGCATCTTCCAAGGCTCCAGCATCAACACGCAGGCGCAGTCGGTGGAGCAGATGATTGAGAACATCCGCAACAATTACCTCGCGCCGAAGGAGCAGCGCCGGCAGCTCGACCTCGTGCATCAGCTCAATGCGATTCACAGCCAGAACTTGCAGAAGGACGCACAGCTCGAAGCGCGCATCGAGGCGTTCGAGATGGCTTACAAGATGCAGACGGCGGCCACGGACGCGTTCGACATCGCGAAGGAACCGGAGAACGTCCGCTCGCTCTACGGCTCCAGCACGCAGGGCAAGCAGCTCCTCATCGCGCGGCGACTGGTGGAGCGAGGCGTGCGCTTCGTGCAGGTGTGGGCCAGCGGCTGGGACCATCACCAGGATCTCGCGGATCGCCTGCGGCAGAAGGCCGGGGAGATTGACGCCCCGGCGGCGGCGCTGCTCACGGACTTGAAGCAGCGCGGGATGCTCGACAACACGCTGGTCATCTGGGGCGGCGAATTTGGCCGCAAGCCCACGCGCGACAAGAACGGCAACGACGACCCCGGTCGCGACCACAACAACCGCGCGTTCTCACACTGGCTCGCCGGCGGCGGCATCAAGGGCGGCACCGTCTGGGGCGCGACGGATGAGTTCGGCGCGATGGCGGTGCAGGACAAAGTCCACGTCCATGACTACCACGCGACGCTGCTCGCGCTGATGGGCTTCGACCACGAGAAGCTGACGTATCGCTACAACGGCCGGGACTTCCGCCTGACGGACAATTTCGGCCATGTGGTGAAGGGGATTATCGCTTAAGGAGCCAACATGAAACCCGCACCCATACTTCTGCTGGCTTCCCTAGTCGTCGCTGTTGGCGTCGCCACTGCTGCCGACGCGAAGAAGAAAAAGCTTTTGCCCAAGGCCGCCCCGGCTCCGGCCGCAAAGCCCGCGCCGGCTGCGGCACCGGCGGCAAAGGCTCCCGCCGCGCCCGCCACTGTCGCTCCCGCGACGGCGCTCACCGCCGATCAGTCCGCGTTCTTCGAGAACAAAATCCGGCCCATCCTCGCCGGCCATTGCCTCAAGTGCCACAGCACCGCCGAGGGCAAGACCAAAGGCGGTCTCGCGCTCGACACCCGCGAGGGAACGCTCAAGGGTGGCGATTCCGGCCCCGCTGTCGTCCCCGGCAACCCGGACAAGTCCTCGCTCATCCGCGCAGTCCGTTACACCGACCCGGACCTCCAGATGCCGCCGAAGGGCGAGAAGCTCTCCGACGCGCAAATCGCCGACCTCGTCGCATGGGTGAAGATGGGCGCGCCCGACCCGCGCACCGGCGCGGCCAAGGGCAAGTATGCGAGCGCCACCGAGCGCAAGGTTTGGTGGGCCTTCCAGCCCGTGAAGAAGCAGGAGCCGCCCGCCGTGCAAAACAAGTCGTGGCCCGCGAATCCGGTGGACAACTTCATCCTCGCGAAATTGGACGAGAAGAACCTCAAGCCCAGTGCGCCCGCCGACCGGCGCGTGTTGATTCGCCGGCTTTACTTCGACCTCATCGGCCTGCCGCCCACGCCGGCGGAAGTCGAGGCGTTTGTGAACGACAAATCTTCCACCGCCTACGAGAAGCTCGTGGACAAGCTTCTCGCCTCGCCTCACTACGGGGAACGTTGGGGCCGGCACTGGCTCGACGTGGCGCGTTACTCGGACACCGTCGGCGACCCCGCCAAGCGCCGCGAGTCGCCCGCGTATCCGTTCGCGTGGACCTACCGCGACTATGTCGTCAAGGCGTTCAACGACGACAAGCCATACGACCAGTTCATCCGCGAGCAGATTGCCGCCGACAAGCTGCCGAACAACCGGGACCGCACCACGCTCGCCGCGCTGGGTTTCATCACGGTCGGCGACCACTTCGACGGCAACCGCGACGACATTATCAACGACCGCATTGACGTGGTGACGAAGGGTTTCAACGGCCTGACGGTCGCGTGCGCGCGCTGCCACGACCATATGTTCGACCCGATTCCGACGAAGGATTACTACGCGCTGCACGGCATCTTCGCGAGCACCGAGGAGCCGAAGGAGCTGCCGATCATCGCGACGACGGACAAGGTGAAGTATGCGGAATACCTGAAGGAGAAAACCGCGCTGGACAAGGCCGAGACCGACCTCATGGCGCAGGCCAAAGCGGCGAAGGCGAAAGGCGGAAAGCCCGCCAACAAGAAGGAACTTCAGAAGCAGGCGCAGCAGCTCACCGTGCAAGGCGACCGCCTCGACATGACGCATCCCGGCGCGCCCGCCCGCGCGATGGCCGTGCAGGACTCGGTCCAACCGAAGGATTCGCCGGTCTATATCCGCGGTGAAAAGGACAACCATGGCCCGACTGTCCCCCGCCGCTACCTGGAGGTTTTTCGCGCGCCGAATGCTCCCGCGTTCAAATACGGCAGTGGACGGCTGGAACTCGCCTACTCCATCGCGAACAAGAACAACCCGCTGACTTCGCGTGTGATGGTGAACCGCGTGTGGCAGCACCACTTCGGCGAGGGCTTTGTGCTGACGCCCGACGACTTCGGCACCATGAGCACGCCGCCCAGCCACCCGGAATTGCTCGATTACCTGAGCACCTGGTTCATGGACAACGGCTGGTCCGCGAAGAAGCTGCACAAGCACATCCTCATGTCCGCGACCTACCAGCAGGCCAGCACGGACAACCCGCGCTACGCGCAGATCGACCCGTTCAACCGCCTGCTCTGGCGGCAGAACGTGCGCCGGTTGGAGTTCGAGCCGATGCGCGATTCCATCCTCGCGATGGCTGGCTCGCTCGACACCACGCTCGGCGGTCGCCCGGTGAATCTCGGTGGTGGCAGCGCCAACAATCCCGGCAAGGAGAAGGCAAAGGGCGGCGCGCTGCGGCCGCAAGGCAGCTACTCAACGCGCCGCACGCTCTACGGATACATTGACCGCGCGAACGTGGCCGAGGTGCTGAACCACTTCGACTTCGCGCAGCCCGAGATGCCCAACGGCAAGCGCTACCAAACGACCGTCCCGCAGCAGGCGCTCTTCCTGATGAACAACCCGCTGGTCATCGAGCAGGCGCGGAAGATTGTCGAGCGCACCGACTTCAAGAGTGCCGAGGACGACGAGAAGCGCATCGCGTTCCTCTACGGGCTGATTTTCCAACGCCCGCCAAGCGCGCAGGAAATCCAGCTCGGCCTCGCGTTCTTCGAGGATGCGCCCGCGCAGGGCAAGACCACGGCTCTGCCCGCGCCGACCGTTCAAGCCGCCCCGGTGCGAGTCGCCGCTGCGAAGGGCAAGCTCTCGCTGCCCGCGCGCCCTGTCTTCACCCCGCGCCCGTTGAGCGCCTGGGCCGAATACGCACACGCACTCATCCTCGCCAACGAGTTCACGTTCGTGAACTGAGTCAGTGTGCCGGCGGCTTGCAGCCGCCGCGTTATGCGTCGTGAGCTCGTGACCGTCTCGCATTGCCGCCGCCCACGGACGGCGGCTGCAAGCCGCTGGCACAAGGGCACGGCTCAGTTTCTTGCCAGCAACGGTCAGCAGGGCTGAAAGCCCGTCATTCGTCAGCCTGGGGTGGAGTGAACGCAGCCCCAGGTGGTCCCCGCCAGAACGTGCCGAGGGCTGTAAGCCCGACACGATGCTGCTCGACGCCCGGACGCCAAGGTGACGCGCTTACAGCGCTCGGCTCCTCGTGGCCTCATGGACCTGGGGCTTCACTCCAGGCTGGCACATGCCGGGCTTTCAGCCCGATGCCCTGACTGGCGCGGGTCTGCAGGAAAGTGAGATGCGCCCCCGGCACAATCGAGAGCCACTTTCCGCTCGCCTCGCGCCTCCGTCCGGCGAACTCTCTCGCCGCCCCAAATGCCATGAGCGATAGCGATTTTCTCAAATGCGCCTGCTCCCACTGCCAGGGTCACCTGGAGTTCCCCGACCACGCCGTCGGCATCATCACCACCTGTCCTCACTGCGGCGTTGAGACCACGCTGGTCGCACCGGCTGGCGCGCCCGCACCGCCACCGCCACCCCAGCCGCCCGCCGCAGAAGCACCCGCTCCCGTCTCAGCGAGCCTGACTCCGGTGGCTGCTGCGCCAGCCGGATCGAAGGTCACAAAAGTTCTTAACATCCTCGGCAGCGTGCTCGTCGGCCTCGGTGTGCTCGCCTTCGTCGGGTTCAAGGCGATGAAGTATTTCCGCCGGGCAGGCAACGTCGTCGAGGCAGTGAAAGGTGAATCGAAACCCGAACCGACCAAGCCGCCCGCCGCGTCGCCGCCAGCTACGCCGATGTCTGCCCCGGCCGCCGTCCCCACCTCGGTGGTCCTCGCGAAGGGCGCGCCACCCATGCGCAAGCCGGGCGAGGATTTGCAGGTGCTGAACTTCGAGGTGCAGAAGGCCAAGGACGGCAACCTGCAACACATCGTCGGCGTCGTGACGAATCACGCTGCGAGGCAGTTCTTCAACGTGAAGCTGGAGTTCGAGCTGACCCGCAAGGACGGCAAGACGGGCGACCTCGCCACCGACACCATCCGCAACCTCGCCCCTCACGCAGGCGTGACCTTCAAGGCCAGTGTCATCGGCACCGCCCCCGTCGCCAGCGCGAAGCTCGCGAAGCTGGAAGGCGAAAAGGAATGAACATGAACTCCATCAACGGCATTGAACGCGTGGCGCTGCGGTTAGTCGTCGCGCTCGCCCTGACTTTCACCTGGCTTGGCCGCGCCTTCGCCGCTGACACGGAATACAAACTCGTCCGCATCGATCTCGCCGATCAGTCCGTCCGCGTCCGTCTCCCGCTCACCGACGTGTCTGGCAAAGTCCGCCCCAAGGAACGCACGCCCGACGGCTACGGTGAACCGCTCGCACCCACCAAGACCGCGCTCGGCGCGAATCACTACCTCGAATGGCAGATTGGCTACGACACCCGCGAGGCCGGCGCGCCGAACGTCGTGAAGGAAATTCAGTTCGTCCGGCGAGGCGAGACGAAGTTCGGCGCGGAGTTGAGCAAGATTCTCGTGGACGCGCTGCGCCTCGGCGTCATCTCGACGAACGACCTGCTCCGCGAGCGGGACCGGCTTGCCAAACTTGCCGAGGCCACGTTGGAGGAACGCGAGGGCATCACCACCGAGAAGACGCCGCTGGAATCCAAGGCCGGCACGCTCCCCGACGGCTTCACCCGCTGGACGCAGAAGGTGCCGCAGTTCCAGCGCGAGACTGTGCACGGCTGGATTCAAATCCAACTCAAGCCCCGCCAGCGCGCCGTCGGCAACCAGGCGATGGTCTATGTCTGCCTCCCGATGAATCGCGTCCTCACCGCCGATGGCAAACCGCGCGCGCCCGGTCCCGCGAAGACGAAGGAGACCGTCTTCTACGATTTCAACCGCGCCAACGCCGGCTTCCTCCTCGACATCGTCCGCGCTTTCGCCATCGCCTCGAAACAACACAATGAGGACATGGGGCAGATACTTGGAAGACTCTTGGAGCCCGTCGGAAAACCATCGAAAGAATAGCCTGCCTTGCTC
>JACRKB010000058.1 GCA_016235545.1 Verrucomicrobiota bacterium
ACCGATGCGGTAGAGGTTCTTCTCCGTGCGGATGAAGAGCGCGCCGTCGGTCACGGCGTAGGATGCGAGGGATTTTTCTCCGAGCGCGTTCTCCGCAAGCTTCTCGAAGGTTCTGCCCGGCTTGAGCACGACGCCTGTGCCGGTTTCGTTCTGGAGGTAAATCTTTCCCTCGGCCAGCAGCGGGGAGGCGGAGTAGTTTCCGGGGACGCGCTCGGACCAATGCACCGTGCCAGTCTTCGCGTCGAGGCAGCTTGCGATGCCGGCGTCGGAGACGATGTAGAGTTCATTGCCCACCAACAGCGGCGACGGCGTGTGTGGCGCGCCTTTCTCCAGCTTCCAGACGAGGTGTGTGTCGGTCACGTCGCCTTTGCCATCCGCTCGGATTCCAAGGACGGTGGGCTTGTCGTAGCCGGTGCCGATGAAAATCATCCCGTGGCCGAAGACGGGTTTTGGGATGACGGAGTAACCGTCGCCGTAGCGGCAGCGCCAGAATTCCGCGCCGGTCTTGGGGTCGAGCGCGCAGACGACCCCGCTGCCAGGGGTGATGAGCTGCTGCTGGCCTTTGACCGTGATGAGTGTGGGGGTGCTGAAGGAGAAATTCCTCTTTGCAGCGGTCTCGCGCTTCGTTTTCCACAACACTTTGCCGCTGGCCTTGTCGAGCGCGATGACGGACGGGTCGCTGCCGCCATCGGCGCTGAAGATGAGGGCGTTGCCGACGAGGATGGGCGAGCCGCCGTTGCCGTGGACGGGCGAGTATTTCAGTTCGGTCTGTTTCCAAAGCACCTTGCCCGCGAGGTCAAGGCATGCGGTGCCGTAGTGGCCGAAGTGGACGTAAAGCCGGTTGCCGTCTGCCAGCACTGTGGGGCTGGCCTGGCTGTTCTTCGCGTGGTGCTTCACGGGCGGGGTGGCGATGGCCTCGGTGCTCCATTGTTGCTGGCCGCTGGCAGCGGAGTGACAGAGCACGCGCAGCGAAAGATTTGCTCCAGCTTCCTCGGCAGTGGTGAGGTAGATGTGGTCGCGATGCAGGACCGGGGAGGACCAGCCTTTGCCGGGGAGTTCCGTCTTCCACTGAACGTTATTCGTGGCGTCCCAGTTGAGCGGGAGATTCTTCGCGGGTGAATGGCCGTTGCCGTCGGGGCCGCGAAATTGGGGCCAGTCTGTGGCGGCGTGGGCAAGGGCGGTGAGGCAGAGCAGGGGAGCGAGGATGCGAGCGTGTTTCATTTCGTTGGCGCGATTGGACTGGCGGACGCGGGGGCAATTCAAGCCAGTGGGGCGCGGACGCCCACGTCTGTGTGAAACGTTGATCTGTCGTGCTGCGGCCGTGGGCGTCCGCGCTCCATGTTTGACTGCACTCGCCACTGGCGGTGCCGGCGATTAGCTTTTGCCCGTGACTGATGCGCCTGCTGCCTCCCCCTCGCTATTCACCAAGCGCGATGCCCTGCTCGCGCAGCTCGGCAGCTTCCGGCATTCGCAGGAGCGGTTGCAGTGGCTCGTGGAGCAGGCTCGGCTGCGGCCGGTGCCAGCTTCAGAGTTGAAGACGGAGGCACACCGCGTGCCCGGTTGTCTGGCGAATCTGTGGCTTGTGGCCGAGAGGCGCGGGGGCCGCTGTTACTTCCAGTGCGACTCGGACTCGCAGATCGTCCGCGCGGTGGCGGGGTTGCTCTGCGACTTCTACAGCGGGCAATCGCCGGCGGAAATTCTCGCGGTGGATCCGAGCTTCCTGGAACAGGTCGGCATCAACCAGCACCTCACGGCGAACCGGCGGAATGTGTTGTCCCGTGTGTGGGAGCGGATCCGTGCCTGCGCACAGGCCTCAGCGACAACGTGAACTTCTACGACGCCCACAATCACCTCCACGACGAGCGCTTCGCCGGGCGGCAGGCGGAACTTGTCGCGGCGAGCAGCGCGGCCGGCGTCGCGCGCATGGTGGTCAACGGCTCGTGCGAATCGGACTGGCCGCAGGTCGCGGCGATGGCGCGAGAGTTCCCGGACCTCGTCGTGCCGAGCTTCGGTTGTCATCCGTGGCATGTCGGCGGGCGCACGCCGCACTGGCGGAAGACGCTCCTGGAGTTTCTCAATAGAACACCCGGCGCTGTCATCGGAGAGATTGGCCTGGACCGGTGGAAGCCCGGCCTCTCCTACGATGGGCAGGAGGAAGTCTTCATCGCGCAACTGCGGCTCGCTGCGGAGCGCAATCTCACCGCGAGCATCCACTGCTTGCAGACGTGGGGCCGGCTGTGGGAGGTGCTGCGGGCGACTCCCCGGCCCGTGCGCGGCTTCATCCTGCACAGCTACGGCGGTCCGGCGGAGATGGTCCCGCCGCTGGCTAAGCTCGGCGCGAGCTTCAGCTTCCCCGGCTACTTCATGCACGAGCGCAAGGCCCGCCACCGAGCGGCATTCAAGCTCGTCCCCGCCGACCGCCTGCTCGTCGAGACGGATGCGCCGGACCAGTTGCTGCCCGACGCGGCGAACAAGCACCCACTCACCGATGCCTTCACCGCCAAGCCGCTCAACCATCCCGGCAACCTGCCCGTCGTCTATCAATTCCTGGCCGATTTGCGCGGCGTGCCGCTCGCCGAGCTGGCTGGGCAGGTGGAGGAAAACTTCCAACGGCTCCTTCCTCCCCGCGACATTGACACCGTGGCGAACGTCCCGACAATCCCCGCATGAGCAACGACATCATCTATCCGCGCAGTGGCCATGAGAAGATGGCTGGCTGGTCCTACCTTCCGCGCTTCGTGGACAAAATCCGCCTGCACCTCGCCGGGAAACTCCACGCCGACTACCAGGAGAATTTCGCCCACAAGGGCTTCGATGAGAAATGGCTGCTGGCCGCCGGCCTCACCGCCGAGCAGTTCATCGCCGTGGTGCAAGGCACTGTGACCGACGGCCAGGTCTGCGACTGGGTGGCGAAGAATGTGAGGAAATCCGACGCAGAGAAGGCTGCCTTCAACCAGTCCGTCCTCGATCACGGGCGCGGCGACGACCCTGCGCTGAAGGCCCGGCTCAAGATGCGCAAGGAGCAGTCCGGCCTCGGCCACCGCGACGATCTTCAGTGCTTCGTGGACTACATTGACGCGGACGAGAAGAGGACTTGAAACGCGTCGAGCCGGCGGGAATCGCCTTGCCTCCAAGGCGCTCGGCTGCTGTCATCCTTACCAACACGCACTCCCATGAAAACCACCATCAACATCCTTGCCATCGCAGCCTCACTGCTCCTGCCAGCCAGCCTCGCCCAAGCCGGTGACGCGAAAACCGAGTTGCAGGAACTCGTCGGCAAAATCCAAACCAAGCTCAAGGCCGGCAAGAACACCGAGAAGGACCTCGCGGAGAACTTCGTTGAGTTCGACAAGATACTCGCCGCTCACAAAGGCGAGAAGACCGACGACGTGGCGCAAATCCTCCTGATGAAGGCCATGCTCTACATCCAGATCCTCGACGACGAGAAGCAGGGCCTCCCTCTCCTCACCCAGCTCAAGAAGGATTTTCCTGACACGAAGCCCGCCGCCGCCGTGGACCGCATCTTGGAAGGTTTCGAGAAGCAGCGCGCATCGAGGGAAGTTCAGCGCAAGCTCGCCGTCGGCGCGAAGTTCCCCGACTTCGATGAGATGGACCTCGCGGGCAAGCCGCTCTCCATCGCGCGCTTCAAGGGGAAGGTCGTGCTCGTGGACTTCTGGGCGACATGGTGCGGCCCGTGCGTTGCCGAGCTGCCAAGCGTGCAGGCGGCCTACGCGAAGCATCACGCGAAGGGCTTTGAAATCCTCGGCATCAGCCTCGACTCCAACCGGGCCAAGCTCGACAGCTTCATCGCCGACAAGAAGATGACCTGGCCGCAGTATTTCGACGGCAAGGGCTGGCAGACCAAGCTCGCCGGCGTCTATGGCGTGAACTCCATCCCCGCCACCTACCTCCTCGACGGTGAGGGCAAGATCATCGGCAAGGATCTGCGCGGTGAGGCGCTGGAAGCGGCGGTCGCGAAGGCGCTCGGGAAGTAATCCTTCCTTTGCCGAAATCTTTCTGGCGAATCTGCGCGGCGCTGCTTAACTCTGCCGCGCATGACAAAAACCATCATCAAACCCGCCAAGGCAGCGCCTGCCGTCGGCCCCTACAACCACGCCGTCCGTGTCGGCGACCTGCTGTTCTGCGCCGGGCAGATCCCGCTGGACCCGGCCACCGGCCAGCTCGTCCCCGGTGACATCAAGGACCAGACCCGCCGCGTGTTGGAAAACGTGAAGTGCATCCTCGACGATCAGGGACTGACTTTCGCGAACGTCGTGAAGAGCACCGTCTTTCTAACCAACCTCGCCGAGTTCGCCGGCATGAACGAAATCTACAGCCAGTATTTCACTGGCGATTTCCCGGCGCGCTCCACCATCCAGGTCGCCGCCCTCCCGCGCGCGGCCAGCGTGGAGATCGAGGTCATCGCCCACTTCTGACGAGAAAGGGGAAGAGTTTCATAAGGAGAGCGGGAGGGCAGGAGTTGGAACCTACTCGGACGCCTTCTTCCCTTTCCTGCCTTCCTGCTCTCCTTATAAATTCCTCGCTGTGAAACCAAAGAAATCATGGCGTGAGAAGCTCGCTGACAGCAAGGGACTCCCAAAGGTCGTGCGCGTCTGCGGCAAGTTAAGCAAGCGCTGGGGCGAGGGCACCTTCGTCATCCCCGCGCCGCTGGAGGTGGATGCGTTGATGAAGCGCGTGCCCAAGGGCCGGCTCGTCACCATCAAGGAGCTGCGCGACGCGCTCGCCGCGAAGCACAAGACAGATTTCACCTGCCCGCTCACGACCGGCATCTTCTCGTGGATTGCCGCGCACGCTGCCGCCGAGGCCGAGGCCGGCGGGGCGAAGCGCGTCACGCCTTACTGGCGCACGCTCAAGGCTGGCGGCGAGGTCAACCCGAAGTATCCCGGCGGCACCGCTGCTTTGCGCGCGCGGCTGGAGGCCGAGGGGCACAAGGTCCAGAAGAAGGGCAAGCGCTACCTCGTCGCGGACTTCGAGAAGCGGCTGTTCAAGAAACTGGTCTGAACGCAGACTCCGCGCATGGACCCGCTTCTTTATCTTCTGCTCGGAGTCGTGCTGGGTGGCGTCATCGGCTGGCTGCTGGGCGCACGGTTTCGTGGAGAACGGCAGGAAAGTCCGTTGGCATCCGTGAATTTGCTGGAGGCCGAGCTTCGCCAGCAGCTCACGCAGCGGGAAGGCGACCTCGCTCGCACACGCAGCCAGTTGGCGGAGGCCAGCATCGGCCTTGCTGCGACCGAGGCGCGGCGCAGTGCGGCGGACAAACAGGTGGAAGAAGCGCGAGCCGCGTTGCGCGTGCGCGAGGCGGAGCTTTCTGACACGGCGCTCAAGCTGACGCAGACGGGCCACCAACTCGCGACGACGCAGGCGCAGTTGGCGGGAGCGAACAAGTTTCAGACCGAACAGCGCGAACTTCACGAACGGCAGTTGCAGGAGGCGAGGGCAGCGCAAGACAAAGCGCTGGCTGACTTGCGCGAGGCTTTCAAGGCCCTCAGCGCCGACGCGCTCAAGCAGACGCAGCCGGAGTTTCTCCGCCTGGCCAACGAGACGCTGGGCAAGTTCGCGGAGTCAGCGAAGGGCGATTTGTCTCTGCGGCAGGAGGCCATCGCCACGCTTGTGAAGCCGCTGGAAGAGCAGTTGAAGACGTATCAGGAGCGGCTGGCACAGAGCGAAACCACGCAGTCCAAGACGCTCGGCGAAGTTCGGCAACACCTCGAATCCCTCGCGCAGCAGAGCCAGGTCTTGTCCACGGAGACGTTGCAACTACGGCGTGTCCTCAGCTCGAACCAGGCGCGCGGCAAGTGGGGCGAGGAGACTTTGCGGCGCGTGGTCGAGGCCGCCGGCATGAGCGCGCACTGCGACTTCACCGAGCAAGCGCAGTCCGACGACAAGAAGCCCGACATGCTCGTGCGTCTGCCGGGCGACCGGCTCATCATCGTGGACGCAAAGGTGCCGGACCTCGACTTCCTCAACGCGCTGGGCACGGCGGACGAGACGAAGCGCGCGGAGTCGCTGGCGGCGCACGCGGACAAGCTGCGCAACACGATCAAGGCGCTGGCCGAGCGCGATTACCCGGCGCAGTTTCCGAACGCGCTGGATCATGTCGTGTTGTTCCTGCCCGCCGAGTCGCTCTTCAGCGCGGCGCTGGAGGGCGACCGCGGGTTGATAGTCTGGGCGGCAGAGCGGCGGATTATGCTCGCGACACCCGCGTCGCTCATCGCGCTGTTGCGCTCCGTGAGCGTGAGCTGGCAGCAGCACGAGCAGACGGTGAACGCGAAGGAGATTGCCCGGGCCGCAGAGGAGCTGTTCAGCCGCGTGGCGACGTTTGCGAAGCACTTCGAGAATGTCGGCGCCGGTCTGGAGCGCGCCACGAAGGCTTACAACGAGGCCATCGGCAGCTACGACCGCTCGGTGCGCCCGAGCGGCGAGCGCTTGATCAAGCTGGGGGCCGGGACCGGCGGAAAGTCGCTTCCCGAGCTGGAATTGCTGCACGAATCATTGCGCTCGCTGCCGCCTGCGGAGGCCGGGAGCAGGCCCGCTTGAGGCAGCAGGCTGGAAAAGACTTGCCGCCCTCTCTCCTCGCTCGGAAACTTCGCGCAACACTGCAACCGCATGGCTGACACCGAACGCTCTTTGGAATCCATCCGCCGCCAATACGAGGTCGAGAAGGACCTGCATGGGAGGCTGATGAACTCCACCCGCGCCCAGCGCACGACGCTTTTCGCGGAGCTTTACAACGAGCTTTTTCAGCGGGTGCCGGACCACCCGAGGCTCACAAGGCGCGACACCGAGGAATACAGCCGGCGCGCGGTGGCCGCCCGGATGAACATCCTTCGTCCCCATCTGGCGGGCGTGAAGACGTTCATGGAGATCGCGCCCGGCGATTGCAGGCTCGCCTACGAAATGTGCCAGCACGTCGATAAGGTCATCGCGTTGGACATCTCCGACCAGAGCGGCGGCCAGGAGAACGCGCCGAAGAATTTTCACTTCGAAACCTACGATGGCTACACGCTGAACCTGCCGGACAACTCGGTGGACATGGCCTTCAGCTACCAGTTCCTGGAGCATGTCCATCCGGATGACCACGAGTCACACTTCCGCACCGTGCTGCGCGTGCTTCGGCCCGGCGGTGTTTATATCTTCGACACGCCGCACAAGTATTCCGGCCCGCATGACGCCTCC
Organism: Verrucomicrobiota bacterium; assembly: GCA_016235545.1. Taxonomy (GTDB): domain Bacteria; phylum Verrucomicrobiota; class Verrucomicrobiia; order Limisphaerales; family SXTU01; genus SXTU01. Next base: position 7,198 of record JACRKB010000058.1, read on the forward strand.
TGTTTCTTCGCGGTCGAGGCGGAGGGGATGCACCTGAAGGAGTGGACCTATCGCGAGATGGACGCGCTGGTGCGGCGGATGGGTTTCACCGAGACGTTCACCTACCGGTTCGGAAAGTGCCGGCAGAGCAGATTTTTCAACGCGCTGGTTTTCACCGTCGAGGCATTGGTTGGAGCGCTGCCTGTGAAGTTGCGCAAGGCCATCAGCCGGCGGCTTTTCCTGGGCGTCACGATGCTGGTGCGCAAGTGAGCCTCCCGTGGCTGATGACGCGAGGAGTCTCATTCCAGCGTCGAACGCGGAATGCCGAGTCCAGACGGAGCTTCCCAGCGGCACCCCTCCACTTGGCTTCATGAACCTCCTCAAATCCATCGCGCTGGCGAGCACGCTGGCGGTGCTTACCCTCGTTTTCTTCTGGCCGGTGCGCTTGCGGGCGGACGTGTCGTTCTGGGGCCATGTCTTCGACTTGGGGCACATCCCGATGCTGGGCTGGCTTGCGGCAGTGCTTCTCTATGCGCTGCCGGAGCGCGTGCAACCAGCGACTCGGCGGCACGCGCTGGCTTTCGCACTTGCGGTGGCGTTCGCCGTGGCAATCGAGTGGCTCCAGCCGCTCTTCGGTCGGTCAAAGAGCCTGGGAGATGTGGCGAATGGCGCCATCGGCGCGGCGCTTGCGCTGACGGGCATCGCAGCGTGGCAGCGCACTGGGAGGTGGTTTTGGCGTGGAGGTCATGCTGTGGCGCTGGCTGCCACGCTGGCGGTCGCGCTCTGGCCGGCTTACGAGGAATGGCGCGGGCTGCGGTGGCGGCACAAGAACTTTCCCTCACTGGGCGATTTTGAGAACGACGAGGAGTTGAAGCTGTGGCGTGCGCAAGGCGGCTCTCGTGGCCGCCCGACGACTGTCACGTTCACCCGTGCGCGCGCGGCACGGGGTGAGCAGTCGCTGCGCGTTGCCGGCGGGGCGGGGAGCTGGGCCGGGGTCAGCTACTCGGCTGGCGACAAGGACTGGACGAGATTCCGTGCGCTGGTGCTGGATGTGTTCAACCCGCGCGAGCCTTTCACCCTGTTCGTGCGCGTGGACGACAACGGCAACTGCGCGAGCCTGACAGACCGCTTCGAGCGCGGGCACGAACTGGCGCACGGATGGAACCGCCTGCGAATCTCCGCGGTGGAGATCGAGCGCGGGCCACAGGGCCGGCGGCTGAACCTGAAGTCCATCGGTCGTCTGGCGTTTTTCACCGGGGATGGCGAGCCGCAGCGGTTCTGGTTTCTGGACAACGTGCATTTGGAGGCGAGGGACGAGGAGGGGGATTAAACCGAAACCATGCAGTTGAAGCTGCGCTCCCTCCGTCACCCGCTTCGCCTCTTGCGCTTAATCCCAATCGTAATCTTAATCCTCCCGGAAACCTTGCATGAACATTGGCTACGTCACCTGTGATGATCCTCACCAGCTTGCCGGCTGGTCGGGCCTCTCGCACTACATCGGGGCATCGCTCGTGCCGCACGGGGCGAATTTGCACTACCTCGGCCCTCTGCCTGCCACGCCCTCCCGCTTCGTGGGGGTGAAGCGCAGGTTTTGGAAAATGTTCGGGAGGCAGATTCAGGAAATGCGCGAGCCAAGCATGGCGCGCGAATGGGCCCGGCAGCTTCACGACAAGCTTCGCGGCGTGAAGGTGGACTTGATTCTTTCGACGCACACGGAACTGCTCGCCGAGTTCGAGAGCGACCTGCCCATCACGTATTGGAGCGACTCGAATTTTGGCTGCATGCTGGATGCGTATCCGTATTTCCAGCAGTTGGACCCTCTCACGACCCGGCGGGGGCACTGGCTGGAGCGGCGTGCCTTGCAGCGGGCGGACATGGTTTTCTACGCGTGCGACTGGGCACGGGACGCGGCCATCAGCCAATACGGCGCGGACCCGGAGAAGGTGAAGGTCATTCCGTTCGGTGCAAACATTCAGTGCAACCGCACTGCGTCGGACGTGGAGCGGCTCATCACCGCGCGGCCCACGGACCGGTGCAACCTGCTTTTCCTGGGCAAGATTTGGGCGCGCAAGGGCGGGGACACGGCTGTGGCGGTGGCCGAGGCGCTGAACCAGTCGGGCCTGCCCACGACGTTGACTCTCATTGGCTCGCAGCCGCCGGAGGGCGTCGCCCTGCCGCCGTTCGTGCGCAAGGTCGGCTTCATCAACAAGAGCGACCCGGCGGGGCTGAAGCAGTTCAACGACCTCATCGCGGAGTCGCACTTCCTCATCCTGCCCTCGCGGGCGGAGGCTTTTGGCATCGTGTTCTGTGAGGCGGCTTCCTTCGGCGTGCCCAGCTTGGCGACGCGTGTGGGCGGCATCCCGACGGCGGTGCGCGATGGCGGCAACGGAAAATTATTTCCTCTCGACGCACCGCCGGCTGACTACGCTGCGTTCATCCGGCAGAGCTTCGCGAACTATCCCGGCTACGCGGCGCTGGCACGGTCGGCATTCCGCGAATACGAGACGCGGCTGAACTGGAGCGTGTCCGGAGCGACGGCGATGAATCACTTGCGGGCGATGCTGGAGCGGCGTCGCCGCTGACAGAGTTGTGCAGTGAGCAACTCGTTCAACCTCGCCCTCGCGCAGATGCTCGTCACGCCGGGTGACGCGGAAGGAAATCTGGCGCGGGCCGAGCAGCGCATTTCCACGGCTGCCGGGCGGGGCGCGGACATGGTGCTGCTGCCGGAGGCGCTGGATTGCGGCTGGGCGCATCCGTCGGCGAAGGAGCTGGCCGGGGCTGTTCCGGGAGGCGGGAGCTGCCTCCGTCTTCGCCGCGCCGCACGGGAGCACGGCGTGTTCGTGTGTGCCGGGCTGGTGGAACGAGCCGCACGAATCGCGGAGCGCGAAACAAGGTTGTTTAATGCGGCGGTGCTGATCGATCCGTGCGGGGAAATCCTCCTCCATCACCGAAAAATCCATGAGCTGGAATTTGCCCGGAAAATTTACTCGGTCGGTCACCGGCTCGGTGTGGCGGAGACGCGCTGGGGCCGTGCGGGGTTGATGATTTGTGCCGACGGGTTTGCGCCGGGGCAGGTCATCAGCCGCTCGCTGGCAATGATGGGAGCACGGTTCATTCTCTCGCCCTGCGCGTGGGCCGTGCCAGCGGACCACGACAATGTGAAGGAGCCTTACGGCCAGCTCTGGCTGGACAACTATGGCCCGGTGGCGCGCGAGTTCGGCGTGTGGATAGCCGGGTGCAGCAACGTCGGCCCCGTCACCGCCGGCGAGTGGGCTGGGCGGAAATGCATCGGGAACTCGCTGCTGTGCGCTCCGGCTGGGGGCATCGCTGCGCGTGGAGCCTACGGAGCGGCAGCGGATGAGGTAGTTGTGGCCCGGGTGGAGCTGGCTTGAGCAGGTGGCTCAGGCCTGGCTGGCGGATTCCTCTTCCTGCGCCTGTTCGGTGCCCAGTGCCGCATCGGCGTCCTCGCTCAATGAGTGTTCAGCTTCCTCCGCCGGTGCTTCTTCGGCGGGCACCTCTTCCATCGGCGTCATTTCAGCAGGCGGCTCATCCTCCACCACATTCACCGGCAGAAGGATGGAGAACTGTGTGGAGCAGGCGGGGCCTGGGGATTTCAGAACAATGTCCCCCCCCGCTGCCTGGACAATGGCGCGGGCCAGGTGCAGGCCGGCCCCGGTGTGTGGCGGAGTCTTGGTGGTGAAATAGGGGTCCCAAATCTTTTCGTGCAACTCCCGGGGGATTCCTGGGCCGTTGTCGCGGATCTGGATGACAACATTGTTCGCGTTCTGCTCCACCAGCAGCATGATGATGCCCACCTTGTTGGGGTCCTCGCTCGACGGCTCTTCCTCGGACTCGTCCTCGAAACGGCGCTTGATCACCGGGCCGCGCTCGGTGAGCGCTTCGATGGCATTGTGCAGGAGGTAGAGGATGGCGCGGCTGAGCTCGCTCCTCATGCCCCACCAAAGGACGGTCGGGTCGAGCTGCTGATCAAGCACGATGCCATGGTAGGTGAACTCCGGCTCCAGTAGCCGCGTCACGTCGGCGACGAGTTCCGCAGGGCGCAGGAGCTGCGGGGTGCGGCTATAGACAGAAATGTTGATGAGCCGGCGCAGGTGGTCATTGGCCCGCTGAAACTGGCCGTGCAGCAGCAGCAGCCGCTGGCGCACATCCTCTTTCAACCGCTCGTCCACCATGAGGATGCGCAGGCTGGCCAGCGCGTGGGCGAGGGGATGATGAAGTTCATCCACGAACGACGCCGAGAGCTGGCCGAAGCGCTTCTGCCAGTGCGTCGTGGTCATGCCATGCTGGAAGTCCGTCATCTTCTCCGTGAGTTCCATCTGGACGCGGCGCTGCTCCTCTGGGGCCATGAGCTGGACCTTCAACTCGTTCCTAAGCCTCTTCATCTCAAGCGCAGCAT
>JACRKB010000059.1 GCA_016235545.1 Verrucomicrobiota bacterium
AAGCCGGGTCTGGCTCGGGAAAATCCAAGTTGTAGTGCAGCCCTCGGCTCTCCGAGCGGAGCAGTGCGCAGCCAACGATGAGTTCGGCCACGGTCGCGATGTTGCGCAGCTCCAGCAGGTCGCTAGTGACGGTGAAGTCCCAGTAGTATTGCTGGATTTCCTCCTGCAAGAGCGCGATGCGGGCCTTGGCGCGCTGAAGGCGTTTGGTGGTCCTCACGATGCCCACGTAGTCCCACATGAGACGGCGGATTTCATCCCAGTTGTGCGAGACGACCACGAGTTCATCCGCGTTCTGCGCCTTGCCGGACTGCCAAGGCGGGATGTTCACCCCGGCTTGCGGTGAAGGGTTTTCCAAGACTCGGCGTGCGGCGCGATGGGCGCAGACGAGGGCTTCGAGGAGGGAGTTGCTCGCCAGCCGGTTCGCGCCGTGCAGGCCGGTGCAGGCCACTTCACCGACGGCGTAGAGACCCGCGATGTCCGTGACGCCGTTGACGTCCGTCACCACACCGCCGCACTGATAATGCGCCGCCGGCACGACGGGAATCGGCTCCTTCGTCATGTCCACACCGAGGCGCAGCAGGCGTTCGTAGATGTTCGGGAAGTGCGAGATGATGAAGCGCGCGGGCTGATGCGTGATGTCCAGCCACACGTTGTCCGCGCCGGTGCGCTTCATCTCGCTGTCAATCGCCCGGGCCACGATGTCGCGCGGGGCAAGCTCCGCGCGCGGGTCGTAGCGCGGCATAAATCGCTGGCCGTCGGTGCCCAGCAGATAACCGCCTTCGCCGCGCACGGCCTCGGTGATGAGAAGCGTGCGCTCCTTCGGGTGGAAGAGGCACGTCGGATGGAACTGCATGAACTCCATGTTCGCCACTTGCGCGCCCGCGCGATACGCCATCGCCACGCCGTCGCCCGTCGCGATGTCGGGGTTCGTCGTGTAGAGATAGACTTTCCCGCAGCCGCCGGTCGCCAGCACGATCACCGGCGCGGCGAACGTCTCCACCTGTCCGCTCGCCTTGTTCAGCACGTAGATGCCGAGGCAGCGGTTCGGGCCGACGTAGCCGAGCTTCTGCGTGGTGATGAGGTCCACGGCGAAGTGGTTTTCCAAGACAGTGATGTTCGGCTCGCGCGCGATGGCGTCGAGCAACGCGCGTTCGATCTCCGCGCCGGTGGCGTCCTTCGCATGGAGCACGCGGCGTTTGGAATGGCCGCCCTCCTTCGTGAGGTCGAGTTCCTTGCCGTTGCCATCGGGCAGCTCGCGCTCGCTGAACTTCGTGCCCAGCTCCATCAGCTCCTGAATCCGCTCCGGCCCTTCGCCGATAATGGTGCGGACGATGTCCTCGCGGCACAGGCCCGCGCCGGCGTCGAGCGTGTCGCGCACGTGCATCTCGATCGAGTCCTCGCGGCTGGTGACGGCGGCGATGCCGCCCTGCGCCCAGTTCGTGTTCGAGTCCGCGCGGCTCTTCTTGGTGACGATGGCCACGCGCCCGCGCGGCGCGACCTTGAGGGCGAACGTCAGCCCCGCGATGCCGCTGCCGAGGATGAGGAAGTCAAATTGGCGGGTGGCATCAGCCATGTGGTGCGCGATTCAACGGCAGAAGGAGCGGGCGGGCAAAGGGAAATCGCGAACCGCGTGCCGGCGGCTTCCAGCCGCCGTGTTGCGTGTGGGTATCCCAAGTCACTCGAACTGCTTTTGCCCTCAGACGGCGGCTGGAAGCCGCCGGCACGGGTCATGGCTTCGGCGTGAGATACTTCTCCGTGCAAGCCTTGATGGCTTCCGCGAGCCACCTCGCCGTCTCCTCACGCTTCTTCGCATCCATGCGGAACGCGCCGCCGAACTCGAGTTGGATGGCGTCCACGCCGTTGGTGGTGTGGCTGCCGTAGCTGCGGACGATGTAGCCGCCGCCGAACGCCCTTGTCTCCGGCGGCGTGCCCGGCGGGGTGTTCGGTGGTTCGATCTTGATGCCCTTCACCGCGAGGTAGCCGAGGATGCTGTTCTCACCTGTGAGCGCGCTCGCCCCGTGCTTCTCCACCATCTTCATCACCGTGGTGCCGTTTTGCGTGCCTCGATAAATCGTGTTCGTGCTCGCCGCCTGCCCGTGGATGTCCAGCAGCAGCGCGCCGGCTGGGAACTTCTTCCTCAGCTCGTCCACGAATTCCCGCACCTGTCCGTGGAACGCGGCGTGGACGGCCTGCGCGTTCGGGTGCTCCACGGCTTCCTTCTCGGGGCGGTTCGGGTCCACGTATTGCCGGTGCGCCTTTGAGGCCACGAGGTAAGGCTTCTTGCCCGTGAGTTCCTCGACGCGCTTGGCCGTTGTGGTTGCCAGCTCGAAGGTGCGCGTGTCCTGGCTTGTCACGAACTTGCCGCTGGTGCGCTCGCCCTCCGGCCCGAGGCGCTTGGGCACGCCGGGGATGGGCAGCGAGCCGCCGTGAGGCGCTGTGATGATGACGGGCAGTTCGCCCCGCTGGACTTGTAGGAACTCGTTTGTCTGCGCCGCTGCCGCCGAGGCTGGCGACAGGGCGAGAACCGTGCAGGCAATCAATCGTGGAATCAGACTCGTGGGCATTGCTGATGACAAGCTGACCGTGTTGTCCCTGCGAGGGCAAGCCCGGCGAAAGAGGCCGGCGCGACGTTTGTGTCGAGATTCGACAACGATGCCGGTGTTGCAGCAGAGTCCTGCCTGCATGAGCTCTCGTTTCAAAGTGGTAATCACGGACTTCGTCGGAGAGCCGCTCGACGTGGAGCGCCGCATCCTCGGCGACCTCGCGGACATCACTGCGCTGGGCGCGAAGCACGAGGACGAGCTGGCGGGCCGCATCGAGGATGCGGACGCGGTGATGGTCTATCACTTTCTGAAAATCACGGAGGCCACAGTCGCCCGGTTGCTCAACTGCAAGGTGATCATCCGCTGCGGCGCGGGCTTCGACAACGTGGACGGCGCTGCCTGCCGGGCGCGCGGCATCGCGCTTTGCAACGTGCCGGACTACGGCTCCGAGGAGGTCGCGGACTCCGCGCTGGGCATGGCGCTCTCGCTCATGCGGGGCGTTCATTTCCTCAACAGCCGGCTCCAGCGCGGGCACGGCGCATGGACTTACGAGCAGTTTAAGCCAGTGCATCGGCTGCGCGGGCGCGTGTTCGGCATCGTGGGCGTCGGGCGCATCGGCACCGCGGCCGCGTTGCGGGCGAAGGCGTTTGGGTTCGATGTGGTTTTCCATGATCCCTGCACGCCGGATGGCCGAGAGAAGGCGCTCGGCGTGCGACGCGTGGAGACACTCGGCGAGTTGCTCGCGCAAAGCGATGTCGTCAGCCTGCACTGTCCGCTGACGCCGGAGACGCACCACCTGATAAACCGCGACACCATCTCGCAGATGCGCCCCGGTGCGTTCCTCGTCAACACCGCGCGGGGCGGCGCAGTGGAGCCGCTCGCGTTGCTGGACGCCTTGGAGCGTAGGCATCTCGGCGGTGCTGGACTGGACGTGCTGGAGCAGGAGCCGCCCTCGGAAGACCATCCTTTGCTCATCGCCTGGCGCGACCCAAAACACCCCGCGCACGACCGGCTCATTCTGAATCCGCACGCGGCCTTCTACTGCGAGGAAGGGCTGACCGACATGCGGGTGAAGGGCACTGAGAACGTCCGCCGTGTGCTGCTCGGTGGAGTGCCGCGCAACGTGGTGAACTGAGTTTCGCTCACGAATGACGCGGATTGTCTGAAGGCCGGTTCATCCGTGTCATCCGCGTTATCCGTGGGCAACTCTCCCCGGCAACTTTGAGTTTCCGGCGCGCGCCTGCATTGGCTAGTCTGCGTCCGCACATGACAACCAACCCTGTCGCACTCATCACCGGCGCCTCCCGCGGCATCGGGCGCGGCATCGCTCAGGAGCTGGCGAAAGTGGGCCACGACCTCGTGGTGAACTTCTCCAGCAGTGCGGACGGAGCGCGGCAGACGGCGGCGGATTGTGTGGCGGCGGCAAAGGCGGTGGGCAAAACCATCCGCGCGGAGATTTGTCAGGGCGACGTGGGCAAGGCCGCTGACCGCGAGCGGCTCATCGCCTTCACGCGTGAACAGTTTGGCCGTCTCGACCTGCTGGTGAACAACGCGGGCATCACTTCAATCGGCCGGCGCGACGTGCTGGAAGCGCGCGAGGACGAGTTCGACGCGCTCATGGCCATCAATCTCAAGGGGCCTTACTTCCTCAGCCAGCTCGCGGCGAACTGGATGATTGAACAAGGAGCGCGGACGCCCACGTCCGCAACAGTTCCGGAGAAACCAAGCGCTGCGGACGTGGGCGTCCGCGCTCCATGCTGCGGCGGCTACCGGCCGAAGATCGTCATCGTCTCCTCCATCAGCGGCTACGCGGTCTCGACGAATCGTGGCGATTACTGCATGGCCAAGGCCGCGTTGGGCATGATGACCCGGCTCTACGCCACCCGCCTCGCCGACCACGGCATCAACGTCTATGAGGTCTGCCCCGGCGTCATCGCCAGTGACATGACCGCGCCGGTGAAGGAGAAATACGACAAGCTCTTCGCCGACGGTCTCGCGCCCATCCGCCGCTGGGGCACGCCCGAGGATGTGGGCCGCGCCGTGACCGCCCTCGCGCTGGACTACCTGCCATATAGCACTGGGGAGACGATCAATGTGGATGGTGGCTTCCATGTGCGGAGGCTCTAGCCACAGATGAAACACAGATTGAACACAGACAAGGAACGCATGAAGGCAGAAATGGGATTCCCCCTCCTGCTTTCCGGCTCTCCTTATGAATTCCTGTTTCCTGCCTCTCTTTGACTTATGCCGACCAAGATTGACACCAAGCTCACGCCGCAAAAGCTCCTCCCGAAAATCTCCCGCCTCTTCGAGCTGTCGGCACAGAAAATCCTGGCCATCGAGAAGTCCTGGAAGCCGGAGAACGGCACGCCGGTCTTCACGGTGAAGGGCAAATACACCTCGCGCGGCTGGACGGAGTGGACGCAGGGCTTTCAGTTCGGCTCGGCGATTCTCCAGTTCGATGCCACGGGCGACGACCGGTTTCTGAGGATTGGGCGCGAGGGCACGCGGCGGCACATGGCTTCGCACGTCTCGCACACGGGCGTGCATGACCACGGGTTCAACAACGTCTCGACCTACGGCAACCTGCTGCGCCTGATGCGCGAGGGCCGCATCCCGCAGGACGACCGCGAGCAGGATTTTTACGAACTCGCGCTCAAGGTCAGCGGCGCGGTGCAGGCGGCGCGGTGGACGAAGCTCGCGGACGGCACCGGCTTCATCCACAGCTTCAACGGCGCGCACTCGCTCTTCGTGGACACCATCCGCTCGCTCCGCTCGCTGGCCGTGGCGCACCAACTCGGCCATGTGCTGATGGGGGAGCAGGACAAGAAAATTTCCCTGCTGCAACGGCTTGCGGAGCACGCGTCGGCCACGGGCCGATTCAATATCTACTATGACCATGGCC
>JACRKB010000057.1 GCA_016235545.1 Verrucomicrobiota bacterium
TCATTCGGAGATGCGCCCTTCAAAACTGAGTGCATTCTGGCAGTGCCCCAACTGCACCGGAGTTTCCGAGCGCTGATCTCCGATCCGGCGTGTTTCGAGAGCCGCATCCAGCCCCGCCGGGTCGGAGACCGGCGCTCCGGGGGCAGTGTCAAGATGCGCCCGATTGAGAGGAAGTCTCCAGTGTTCAGTATTCAGAGTTCAGTGGTGCAGCCAGCCTGCCAACAGGTCTGTGCTGACTACTGAACACTGAAGACTGAACACTTGCCCCCTGCGGCGTGGCCGGGAAGGAACTTCTCCGGTCAGTTCTGGCGTGCGTGCATCGCGCGCAGTAGCTGGTATTTCAGAAAGACTTCACGGGCGCAGAAGTTGGCGATGCGCCAGCCGTGGGGGCCGTCAAGAAAGCCGCGCTTGAGGATGTAGCCGCGGAACCAGCGGAAGGCGGAGCGCGTGGCGGGTGCGAGGGGGCTGGGGCGCTTGCCCAGCTCGAACTGCGTCTCGGCCCAGAGGCGGGCGTATTTTTCGCAGCGCGCCCAGTGATCGGCGGAGTTTTTGAAAGAGTGGTGGTAGAGGTCGCTGGAGAGGCGGGCGATGGGGCCGGAGAGTTCGAGGCGTTCGTGGACCTTGCCGCCTGCAAAGCGCGCGCGGTCGCGGCGGAAGAGGCGCACGAGACGGTCGGGATACCAGTCACCGTGGCGGATCCAGCGGCCTTCGTAGAGGACGCAGCGGGGGAGGGACCAGCCGCTGAGTTCAGCGTGCGGCCCGGCGGTTTTGAGCCGGCGCAGGTCCTCGCGAAGTTCGGGAGAAAGCTCCTCGTCCGCATCCATGCTGAAGACCCACTCGTGCTTGGCGAGGGAAAGCACCTTGTTCTTCTGCCCGACGTAGCCCAGCCAGTCTTGGTGCTGGAACCGCCCGCCGAATTCCTTGGCGATGCGCTCGGTGCCGTCCGTGCTGCCGGAGTCGAGGATGACGATCTCATCCGCGAGGTCCGCGCAGCTGCGCAGGCAGCGGGGGAGGTTGGATTCCTCGTTGAGTGTGATGAGGCAGAAGGAGACTTTCATCGTGCGGAGTCAGCGACGTTTCTCCCGCGCCGCCATTTCCAGCACCGCGAGCGTCTCCTCGACGTTGCGCTCCAGACTCAGCTCGTGCTTGGGCGGCATCTCGGCCAGGCCGCGCTGGAGTATCCAGTAGCGGATGGCGTCCACCACGGCGTCGGTGTCGCGCGGGTCGGCGATGACGGTGCCGTTCTTGCGCGGGGTGATGATTTCGCTCGCGCCGTTGAGTGAGCTGGTGATCACGGGCAGGTCGGAGACGAGCGCCTCGGCGACGACGTTGGAGGAAGGCTCGTAGATGGGGAGGAAGAGGAGGAGGTCGGCGGCGGCATACGCGTTTTCCACGTCTGCCATCGGCCCGGCGAAGATGACTCCGTCGGGCACGGCGAAGGGAGGATGACCCTTGCCAACGACGAGCAGCTTCACGCGCGGGGCCTTGAGCCTGTGGAATGCGCGCAGCACGAAGCGCAGGCCCTTGCGCTCCCAGCCGGAGCCGACGAAGAGCAGCAGCGTGTCGTCGGGCTTGATGCCGAAGCGCTCGCGTGTCGCGTTGCGCTGGCCGCGCCGGTAGCGGTCGAGGTCAATGCCGTTGCGGACAAGATGGATGCGGTTCGCTGGGAAGTGGAAGTGCTCCAAAATCTCGCGGCGCACCATGTCGGAGTTGACGATGACGTGGCGCGTGTTCGCGGGGTCGAAGGTGCGCGCCTCGAGCTTCATCATGTTGCGATGGAAGCCGCCGGAGCAGACGAAGGGCCGCCGCCACCATTGCGCGAACTGCCGCCGTCGCTGGAGCCAGGCGCGATGCACGCCGTCGCCGGCGCGATAGACATCCTGACGGCGCGTGCGTTCGAGGCTGAAGATCACGTCGAAGGAATGTTTCGTCAGCTCGGTGTCCACGGCATCGGCGAAACGCGTCGCGCGCAGAGCCCGCTCGCCACCGAGGGGGACGGCGTGGAGATGGACGCCATCGAGCCGGCCCTCCCACGACTCTGCGAAGAGGTGTGGCTCGTGGCCGCCGCGCACGAGCGCTTGCAGGAGGCGCTGGAGATAAAGCTCCGCGCCGCCGGTGGCGGAGAACTGTCGGCGGATGAGGGCGAGTTTCATTTCGGCGTGCCGACGAACACCAAGTCTAGGGCGAACAACGCCCGCACACGAAACGGCAGCCACGCGAACACCGGAATCCCCGTGCTGCCGCCGCCGAGCAGGTGGCCGGACACGGGATGAATCCCCACCTCGCGGAAGTGAGGTTCCAGCTCGCGTCTCAGGATGGAGAAGGAATACTGCCGTAAGTGGGACGGATCGCTCTCATATTGCCGGCCCGCGAGGAAGCGCAGGCGGTTGCGGAAGCGGAAGGCGTTGGGCACCGAGCCGATGAGGCGACCGTCGAGCTTGAGCACACGGCGGATTTCACCCAGCGCCTTCTGCGGGAAGCGCACATGCTCCATCACCTCCGAGAAGACGACGACATCAAAGGTCTTCTCTGGGAAGGGCAGCGGCTCGTCATCCACGTCCACCCAATGGCCTTTGCAGCCGAGCCGTTCCTCAAAGAGCCTTAGCGCCGCCCGGTCAATGTCCACGCCCACGACCTTGTTGTCTTTGGCGAAGTGCTGCGTGAGATTGCCCGCGCGACAGCCGATTTCGAGGATGTTCTTTTCCGTGCCGACGAGCTCCACGAACAGATCCTTCCGATCCTCGCCACCGTAGAGGTAGTCGTATTTCCCGCGGCTGTGGTGGGCCTCGTAAAACGCGGCCACCCGTTCCTTCTGCGTGTTAGCCATGCCCAGATGATTCGGTTTCGAGGCGCGAATTCAAGCCCTCGTGAAAAAAGATTGCACTGCCAGAGCTGGTTCAATCCCAGTGGGTGCTTACTAACATGGGCACGGACCCCAGATGTTTCCATCCCCATGAGCTTGGCGTGCCGGGCCGAGTTGTCCCAGGTGCGCTCAAGTCTAGGCGGCGCTTCCGTTCGGAGCGTTGCTCCAACACAGTTGTCACAACCAAGGCGCAGCTTCTCGTCAGGCAGACAATCCGCAGCCACCCGCATCGTTGGCTAAACCGGAGCGATTCCGTTGGAACCATAAAGGACACGAAAGCTATGCAGGGAAACCAGTGGCTTGGCGTAGCTGGGGATTTCCACAAGACCAGTGGCTGGGTTTGTTTGGCGGCTCCGCCTCTGCGGCTGTCTAGCGTGCTCTTCGTATCCTTTATGATTCAAGCCGACTGCATCGTTCCTGCTAAACCAACTGGCCGGACATTTCAGGCCGTCTAATTGATGGCCTGCCATGGCTCCCAGCGTCCTGCACAAGCGCGAGGGAACCTTTGATTTCATTGGCCGATAATCATTTGACACCCCCCTTGTCGCTGCCTAGCCTCCGGCGCAAATTGAAACGAGCAACCACCCGCAAACCAGCGGGTGGATTTGTCTCCCGACACCCAGAAAAACGAATTTTCTCATGAGTGAAACCACCACTGCCACGGCCCCCGCCGGCGGCACTCCGCAAGTCTCCCACATCTCCGAGGCCGTCATCCGCATCGCGGGCAATTCGCAGGACGGCATCCAGGCCATCGGCGGTTTCCTCGCGCGCCTGGCGGGCCGCAGCGAGCAGGAGGTCATGACGTTCATGACCATTCCGTCCACGATTTCGGGCGGGCCGTCCATCTTCCAGGTGCGCATCGGCTCCGGCGAAGTCCTCAGCGCGGGCGACGAGGCGGACATGCTCCTGTGCTTCTACCAGCACAGCTACGAGAACCATCTTGGCTCGCTGAAGGCCGGCGGCATCGTCCTCTACGACTCCGACCACGTGACCGAAATCAAGCCGGAGAACCTTCAGAAGTATCGCCACATCGGCCTGCCGATTTCGAGCCTCGTGGTCGAGGCCATCGGCGGCACGGGCCGCGACAAGGGCAAAAACGTTTACTCCCTCGGTCTCATCGCGAAGATGTTCAACCTCGACGTGACCAAGCTGCACCGCCTGCTTTCGGAGCGCTTCGCGGGCAAGGACCCGAAGGTCGCCGAGACGGCCATCGCGGCGTTCAACGGCGGCTACAGCCACACGCTCGCGACGGCGGCGGAGCTGTTCAAGTTCAAGCCCGGCGAGAACGTCGGGCTGAACCAAATCGTCATGGGCGGCAACGAGGCGCTCGCCTACGGCCTCATCGCGGCGGGCGTGCGTTTCGGCGCGGGCTACCCCATCACGCCGTGGTCGGACATCATGGAACTTCTGCGCAAGGAACTGCCCAAATACGGTGGCTCCTTCATGCAGACCGAGGACGAAATCGCCGCCGTCTCGATGGCCATCGGCGCGAGTTGGGGCGGGCGCGTGGCGGTGACAGGTTCCTCCGGCCCCGGCATCTCGCTCAAGACCGAAGCCATCGGCTGGGCCGTCATGGCGGAGATTCCGCTCGTCGTCGTGGACGTGCAGCGCGGCGGCCCGAGCACCGGGATGCCGACGAACGTCGAGCAGTCGGACCTGAACATTGCGTGCTTTGGTGGCCACGGTGATTCGCCGCGCGTCGTCATCGCGCCGAGCAGCGTGGAGGACTGTTTCTACACCGCGATTGAAGCAGTGAACATCGCGCGCAAATACAGCACGCCCGTCATCATTCTCACCGACCAGGGCATCGCCTCGCGCATCGAGGCGTTCCCGATGCCGAACTTGGAAAAAATTTGTCAGGACATCTCGCCGGACCTCACGCCCGTCGCCGACCACAAGCCCTACGACCTCGCCGCGACCGACGGCATCACACGCCATCTCGCGCCCGGCACGCGTGTCGCGAGCGGCAAGTATCCCGTCGTCACCGGTCTTGAGCACGACGAGCTGGGCCACCCGACCGGTTCGCCCAAGTTGCACGTGCAGATGACTGCCAAGCGACGCAACAAGCTCAAGAAGCTCGGTGCAGACCTTCCGACCCCGGAAGTCTTCGGCCCGCCTGAAGGTCAGGTGCTTCTCGTGAGCTGGGGTTCGAGCAAAGGCCCAGTGCAGGAAGCCGTGAAACAGGCGCGCGCTGCCGGCGATGCCGTCTCCGCGCTGCACATCAAATACATCAACCCGCTGCCGAACGGTCTGGAGAAAATCTTCGAGGCGTTCTCGCACGTGCTCGTCGTCGAGCTGAACGACGAGGGCTTCTACGGCTACGGCCAGCTTGGTGCCGTGCTGCGCGCCCGCTACTGCGACCCGAAGATTCGCGGCCTGACCAAGGTGGACGGCCTGACGTGGAAGATTCGCGAAATCCTCGACCGCGTGAAGGCGATGACGAAGTAATCTCAACCGACGCAAACCTTAAACTCTTTTTCACGACATGACCGCCCTCTCCTTCCCCTCCGAAACGCTCACGCGCACGGGCAACCTCAACCTCGCTCCCGTCCCCGCGCTCGCCGACGCCGACCGCAAGGGTCTCACCAAAAAGGAAGTCGCCGCCGACCACCCCACTTGGTGCCCCGGCTGTGGTGACTTCTCCGTGCTCGCGCTCTACTTCAAGCTCATCGAGAAGCGCAAGATGCACCATGAGAAGATTACGACCGTGGCGGGCATCGGCTGCTCCAGCCGCTTCCCTTACTTCGTCCAGGCGCACGGCGCGCACTTCATCCATGGCCGCGCGTTGCCCTTCGCCAGCGGCGTTTCGCTCTCTCGCCCCGACCTCCACGTCTTCGTCTTCGGCGGAGACGGCGATGCGTTCTCCATCGGTGGCAACCACTTCAGCCACACCGCGCGCAAGAACGTCAAGCTGACCTATTGCGTGATGGACAACTGGGTTTATGGCCTGACGAAGAACCAGACCTCTCCCACCTCGCCGCTCGGCTACAAGTCCAAGACGGACTCGTGGGGCAGCGGCGACCGGCCCATCAACCCGATGAAGCAGGCCATCGCCGCCGGCGCGACCTTCGTGGCGCGCACCACGCACACGAACCCGAACCACGTCCTCCAGATGATGGAAGCCGCGATGGACCACAACGGCTTCAGCTTCATCGAGTGCCTCAGCGAGTGCGTTGAGTTCTATCCCGGAGCCTTCGACGGCGCGAACCCCCGCAAGGGCGGCCAGTTCCCCGAAGTCCCGAAGGACCACGACGTGACCGACGAATACGCCGCCTACAAACTTTCCGAGGAGCTCATGCCCGGCAAGTTCGGCATCATCTACAAGGTCAACCGCCCGACGAAGAACGAGAACGAGGCGAAAATTGTCGCCACGAACCGCGAGAAGTTCGCCGCGCTCCCCGACTGGCAGATCCTCCAGAAGAACTTCGACAGGATGAAGTAGGCGGGGCCGGAACCATTCACGAAGCCCCGGTCGCAAGGCTGGGGCTTCTGCTTTCAAAGCCAGCAGTTGAGCCACGGATGAAACACGGACTGAACACTGAAGAGAACCGCCTGCCCGGCAATTCTGTGTTTTATCTGTGTTCAATCTGTGGCTAAGAAGAAGTCGTCCCTATGCCCATCTACGAATTCGCCTGCCCGAAGTGCCGCGTCATTTTCAACTTCCTCTCGCAGCGCATCAACCCCGAGCGCAAGCCCGCCTGCCCCAAGTGCGGCAACAAGAAGATGCGCAAGCAGATGAGCCGCTTCGCCATGTCGAAGGGCTTGAAGGAGCCGTCCGCCTCACCCGCCGGCGATGACGCGGGCGGCCCGCCGATGCCCGACATGGACGATCCGCGTGTGGAGAAAGCCATGCGCGAGATGGAACGCGACATGGAGCATCTCGACGAGAACAACCCAAAGCACATGGCGCACATGATGCGAAAGATGAAGGACATCATGCCGCCCGGCGCGATGCCCAAGGAGCTCGACATCGCCATCAAGCGCCTCGAAGCCGGCGAAGACCCGGAGAAAATCGAGGCCGACATGGGCGACGTGCTCGGCGACCTGATGGGTGGTGAAGGTGCCCCTGGCGGAGGCGGAGGTGCCTACTCGCACGACAGCGGCCTGTATGATTATTGAGCGGCGCCGCGCGGCAGTGGAATTCGATCGCGAGGTTTCATTCTGCTGTCTTCAGGCCATTGGCCCCGCCCGGCGGACTGCGCGGAGAGCCCGTCCACAGTTCCGGATTGAATCTCCCGACTGGCTCGACATCATCACCATCGTGACCTTATCAATCCTCGGTTTCACCTGCTGGACCGCTTGGGCGGACTGAAAGCCTCACCCCGCGCCATGCCTGCCCCCTTGCCAGCGGACTCATTTGCAGCCGGGGCCTTCCACCCGGACTATGGCACGCGCCGCGTCTCGGGCACGCTGCGCATTGACGGCGGCATGGTCAACTTCGCCGGCGAGCAAGGCTTCTTCGCCTTTCCCCTCGGCACCGTCCAAGTCAGCCTCGGCGGCGCGGGCGACCGGCTCGTTTTTTTCGAGCACGCGAGCTACCCCAAGGCCTCCATGTTCACCACGGAGCAATCCATTCTCAGCCACCCCGCCTTCGCGCAGAATCCCGCGCTTACGCGTGCACGCGACCGCATTCGCCGGCGCAAGCTCGTCGGCCGCTGTATCATCGTTGCCGCCCTGACTGCGGTCCTCGCGGGCGTCTGGCTGGCGCTCCGGGTGACTTGGTAATTGCGCCCTGCCCGACCGGCTGGCTCTGAATTCGCACGCTTGAAAGCCCGGCGGAAGTCGCCTTAACTCGCCGCCCCGTGACCGACGGAAACCAACCTGTAGCTCCGCCCGACGGTGCTTGCCCCAAGCCCGAGCTGTGCGCGCTCGATTCGGTTCTCCCCGGCGCCTCCGTCCGCATCAAGCAGCTCAACGGCTCGACCGAAGTCACCGCCCGGCTGCGTGAGATGGGCTTCTGCGAGGAGCAGCGCATCAAGCTGCTGATGAACCACACGAACATCATCTGCCAGGTCTGCAACGCGCGCCTGGGCATCAGCTCCCAGCTCGCAAAGACCATCATGGTCGAGCAGATCCCCGCGCCCGGCTCCAAGCCCAAGGCGACCTGACCGGCGCAAGCCACCGGAAACAATTCGCAATCTGCCGCAAGCTCCGCTCGTCCTCGCCGCATAACCTCAACCCCGCTCCGCCATGTCGGAATCGCCACTCCAGCCACTCACCTCCCTCGCCCTCGGCGCCACCGCCAAGGTCGCGGCCATCAACGTCCCGCCCGCCGACAAGTCCCGGCTCATGGAGATGGGACTGCTCGTCGGAACGCAGGTCGAGCTGGTGCGCTTCGCCCCGCTCGGCGACCCGCTGGAAATCAAGGTGCGCGGCTACAACCTGACGCTGCGCAAGCACGAGGCGGAGTTGATTCTGGTGAAGCCCAAGTGAGCACCATGCACATCAAAGCGAGCGGAGAGGATAGAGAATTGAAGTTAGAGGATAGACAAGCAGCGCCACGGACGCGGCTCTATCTTCTATCCTCTCCCCTCTATCCTCTCTCTATCCCCGCTTCCTTGCGCTAATCCCGATGCCCGATTCACCCCAACTCCACGTCGCGCTGACGGGCAACCCGAACTGCGGCAAAACCACGCTCTTCAACGCGCTCACCGGCTTGCGCGCGAAGGTCGGCAACTACGCCGGCGTCACCGTTGAGCGCAAGGAGGGCGCGCTCACCGGCGCGGAGGGCATCACCATTCTCGACCTGCCCGGCACCTACAGTCTCAGCCCCAAGTCGCTCGACGAGGAAGTCTCTCGCGACGTTCTTTTCCACCGGCTCGACGACGTGCCGGCACCGTCGCTTGTGGTCGTGGTTGTGGACGCCTCGAATTTGGAGCGCAACCTATACTACGCCACGCAGGTCATCGAGCTGGGCTATCCGACCGTCCTCGCGTTGAACATGACGGATGTGGCTGAGCAGAACGGCCACACGGTCAATGCCACTGCACTCGCAAAGGAACTCGGCGTGCCCGTCCTCCCGCTCATCGCGAGCCAAGGCGAGGGCGTGGCGGACCTGACGAAGCAAATCGTCGCCTCCCTCAGTAGGGGACGAGGTGACGAGTCTCTAACTAACTCAGAACTCGGAACTCCGAACACAGAGCTCAATCAGAGACTCGTCACCTCGTCTCCTAAGACGAAGTTGTTCGTTTCCCTCCCCGCCGCCTTCACCACGGAAATCACCGCGCTCGCCCCCGCGTTGGAGAATGCTTTCCCGCAACGCCGCACCTCCCCGAAGGCCGAAGCGCTCCTGCTCCTGTCCGACGACAAGGCGCTCGCCAGCAGCACCGCGCATTATCCCGCTGAGTTGTGCGCTGCCGTCACTGCCGCGCGCCAACGCCTTGAAGCCGCCGGCGTGGACTGGCGCACCGCCACCATCGAAGCCCGCTACGCGCGCATCGCCGAGATCATCGCCGCTAGCGTCACCGAGGAGGTCATGACGCACGAGACGATGAGCGACCGGCTTGACCGCGTGTTCACCCATCGCTTCTGGGGCATCACGATTTTCGTCGGCCTGATGTGGCTGCTGTTCCAGAGCATCTTCACGTTCGCGAAGGTGCCGATGGACTTCCTCTCCAGCACCGTGGACGGCTTCGGCGGCTGGGTCGGCGGCCTCATGCCCCCCGGCGACCTCAACGACCTTCTCGTCAACGGCGTCATCAAGGGCGTTGGCGCGGTCGTCATCTTCCTGCCGCAGATTCTGCTGCTGTTCCTCTTCATCAGCTTGCTGGAAGACACCGGCTACATGGCGCGCGCGGCCTTCCTCATGGACCGCCTCATGTCGCGCGTGGGACTGCACGGCAAGAGCTTCATCCCGATGCTGAGTTCCTACGCGTGCGCCATCCCCGGCATCATGGCCGCGCGCACCATCGAGACGCCGAAGGACCGGCTCGTGACCATCCTCGTCGCGCCGCTGATGAGCTGCTCCGCGCGGCTGCCGGTCTATGCCGTGCTCATCGCGGCGTGCGTGCCGGACCTCAAGCTCGGCGGCTTCATCGGCCTGCAAGGGCTGACCATGCTCACGATGTATCTCCTCGGCACAGTAATGGCGCTGGTGATGGCTTGGGTTTTCAAGAAAACCCTGCTCAAGGGCGAGACGCCGATGCTCATCATGGAACTGCCGCCCTACAAGCGTCCCGTGGCCACGACCATCCTGCGCCATATGTGGGACCGCTCGAAGCTCTTCCTCCGCCGCGCCGGCACGGTGATTCTGGGCATCAACATCGTGCTGTGGTTTCTGGCGACGTATCCGAAGGAGGAGTTGTCTGTGTCTGAACAGTTTAGAGCCAAGAGACAAGAAATCTTGGAGCCAGTAGTCGAAACGTGGGGACCGTCGGGGGCAGGCCAACGAATGCATGACTTGCTAAAAGGGGCGAAACCCACAAACCAAGTTGAAGAAGCATGGCTGAGTGCCAATAGCGCCTTGGACAAAGAACGAGTAGGTAGCGCCTTGCGCCACTCCTTTGCCGGCCGCCTCGGCCACTTGATTGAACCCGCCATCGCGCCGCTGGGCTTCGACTGGAAGATGGGCATCGGCATCGTCGCCAGCTTCGCTGCGCGCGAGGTCTTCGTGAGCACCATGTCCGTGGTCTATAACGTCGGCGACACTGACGCCGGCGACGAAGCCGCCACCACCAGCCTCGCCAAGACCCTCCGCGAGGAGAAGCGCGCGGACGGCACGCCCGCCTACACCACGCTCGTGGCCGTGAGCTTGATGGTCTTCTACGTCTTCGCACTACAGTGCGTCAGCACCATTGCCGTTGTCCGCCGCGAGACGAACTCGTGGAAGTGGCCGCTCTTCCAGCTCCTCTACATGACCGCGCTGGCGTGGGGGATGGCCTTCCTCACCTATCAAGGCGGCAAGCTGCTGGGCTTGGGCTGAGCGGAGCGCGGACGCCCACGTCCGCGGTCGTTTTTTCGCCACGGATGGAACACGGATGAGACACGGATGGCGAAAGCTGCTGCCACCATCTTCCTCCGTGTTTGTTCCGTGTTCCATCCGTGGCTAAAACTCTCCCCGCGCTCCGCTATTTCTTACGCGGCTTTACCTGCATTTCCTCCAACCGGTCCTTCACGCGCGCCTGCTCCGGCGACGGCGGGAGAAGTGCGAGCAGCTCCTTCCATGCAACGAGCGCAGGCACCTCGCGGCCCAGCTTCGTGAGTTGCTCCGCGCGGGCGAAGAGCAGCCGGATGCGCTGTTGCGGCGTCGGCTGGTTGGCCAGCGCCTTGTCCCACGCCTCGATGGCGAGGTCGGCTTTCTCCAGTTTCAAGTGAAGCTCGCCGAGTTTCTCCAGCAGCAAGGGGCTGGTCTTGGTTTCGAACTGCTCGTTCAGATAGCCGAGCATCTCGACGGCCGAGGTGCCTTGCGCGAGATTCAGGTTCACCACACGCAAGTGCGACCACGCGACGAGCGGGCTGCGGCGCTTGAGCAGGTCCGCGTGCAGCTCCGCCGGGTGCCGTCCGAACGGGCGGTAAAGCGGATCGCCGACGATGGTGGTCTGCCACGAGAGCGAACCCTGCGCCGCGTAAGCCGCCTCGCCAAACGCCCAGCCCGCCGCCGTGAGTCGATGGAAGAAGACGCCGAGGTCCGGTGTGCCAGCGAGGTAGGGTTCCTCCACGCAGCCCATCGTGGCGGTCGCGCCTTTCGCCAGGAGCGGGCCGCACCAGTTCTTGTCCGCCGAGCGCAGCGTGTGCGCGCTGAACGAGTGCAGATGATACGCCACCGCGCCGGGCAGGAACTCGACCGAGTTGCGCGCGAACGGCCCGGACACGTTTCCATCATACCAGCCGGCGTAGAGGCCGACTTGGCTGAGGGGAAAGCCCGCCGAGAATGTCGGCGCGGTGTCGTCCAGCACTGTCTCAAAACCGAAACGGCGCGTCACCTCGGCGGCCTTGCGAATCCACTCGTCGCCGGTGAGGTAGCCACCGTCGCGGATGCCGCGCGCGTCGAAGTAAGCGCGGCCCCAGAGGCCGTCGCGTTCGGCGACGAGCGCCTTGTCCACAAGGCCGCGCGCGATCGCGGCGGTCGGGCCATCGAGCCGCGCGACAAGGAGGATGCCGTTAGTGGGGTGCAGCGCGGCGGGATTGCTCGCGGCGTAGTTGCGGTTTGGCAGCGCGCTGGTGAGTTGGTGACGACCGAGAGCGAGCGGAAGCGCGGCGAGTTCGCTGTCCACGGCCGCCTCGTTGCGGCGCAGCTCGGGCTGGAGCTTCTCGGCGCTGGCCTCGGTGAGGGAGTTGTCGCGCGTGATTTTCAGCGGCACGCCGAAGCAGAGGATTGCGTAGCGGATTTGCGATTCGGTGACGGCGGGCGGGCTGGTGGGGCTGAACTCTCGGGTCGCGGCATCCGCGCGGAGCTTCCAAAGCCCACGCTCGGTGAGCGCTTTCAACAACGGCTCCTGCAACAACTCGTTGAATTCCTGCCGTGTCATCGTCTCGCCAGCCGGCAGCGGCAGGCCGATGAGTTGGTTCGCCGGCACGCCGCGCGCGGTGAAGTAATGGGAGGCGACGGCCTTGGAGTCTTCGACCGAGCTGTTGTAGAGGACGATGGCGGAGTCACCGGGGGCGGCGGGGCAGAAGGAAGCGAGGGTGAGAAGGAGGGCCGCAAGCAAGCGAACGGCGTGTTCCGTGTTGCGTGTTCTGTGATGTGCGAAGGGGGAGGCGGGTTGACGCATAGCACGGAGCACGGAGCACGCAGCACGTTTCACAACTCCACCCTCAATCCATCCCACGCCAGCGCGACGCTCGACGGCATCTCCGCCTGGTCGAAGTCGTGGTCATACCAGTCGGTCAGGTGCGTGAGGTAGGTCTGGCCGGCGTTGATGCGGCGGGCGGCGGTGAGCGCCTCGTCGAGGCTCATGTGCGTCCAGTGTGGTGTCTTGCGCAGCGCGTCGAGCACGACGATTTCCACGCCGCGAATCTGGGCGATGACTTCATCCGGCACTTCCTTGCAGTCGCTGCAATACGCCAGCCGCTTGCGCCCGGCTTGCTCGAAGAGGAAGCCGTGGCACGGCGTTTTCCCGTGCGGCAAGGGCAGGGGAGTGATGCGCAAGTCGCCGATTTCAAACGGGCCGTTGAACTCGCGCGGGGCCGGGATGAAGTAGCCTTCCGAGTGCGGCCCATCGTGGAAGGCATAGAGAAAGATGCGACGCAGATGCTCCATCGTCGCCGCGCTGGCGTGGATGGGCAGGGGTTTTTCGCCCGCCACTTGGCAGAAGCGGCGGCAGTCGTCCATGCCCATGATGTGGTCGGCGTGCGCGTGCGTGATCAGCACAGCATCGAGACTCGTGACGCGCTCGCGGAGACATTGCGTGCGGAACTCCGGCGTGGTGTCCACGACGAGCCGGGCGCTCGGCGTCTCGACGTAGATGGAGGGGCGAGTGCGATGGTTCTTGGGGTTGGCGAGAAAAGTCGGGGCATAATCCTTGCCGATGCACGGCACGCCGTTGGAAGTGCCTGTGCCGAGGAAGACGAGCTTGAAGGACATCGCGCCGGAAGGGTGCCCGCATGCCGCCACCAAGTCAAAGCGTCGCCCTCGCGCGTGCCGAACGACGATGAAATCAGGCGCGCCCCTGCAACTCGGCGATTGGCTGGCCGCTGCGGAACAGCAGCGGCACCGGGCGTCCAGTGAAGTCGGGGATGCTGATTTCCTCCGCGTTGATGCCGAGGTGGTGATAGAGCGTCGCGAGGAAATCGCCGGGGCCGAGGCGTCGCTCAATCACATCCTCGCCGCGTTTGTCGCTCGCGCCGATGATTCCGCCGGTCTGGATGCCGCCGCCGGACCAGAGGTTCGAGAAGGCGCGCGGCCAGTGGTCGCGGCCCGGCTGCACGACGCCCATTGGCCGGCTCGCCACGCCCCCGCCGCTGCTGGCGACGTTTGTGATGCGCGGGGTGCGGCCGAATTCACCCGAGACGACGACGAGGCAACGCCTGTCGAGGCCGCGCGCGTAGAGGTCCTCGATGAGCGCGGACACGGCCTGGTCGAAGTAGGGCGCGCGGAATTGCAGGGCGTCGAAGACGTGATGATTCACCGCATGGTCGTCCCAGTTGCCAACGCGTCCGCAGAGCGGGCCGTCGAATGTGGTGGTGATGATTTCCACTCCAGCCTCCACGAGCCGCCTCGCGAGCAGGCATTGCTGGCCCCACTGGTGGCGACCGTAGCGGTCGCGGGTGCGGGCGTCCTCCTTGTTCAAGTCGAACGCGTCGCGCGCATCGGGGCTGGTGAGAAGGTTCAGCGCCTGCGCCTCGAAGTCATCCACCGCGCGCATCACGCCGGAGCGGTCCGCCTCGCGGGCGAGCGTGTCGAGGCGCTGCTTGAGCGTGAGCCGGTCGTTGAGCCTGGCTGCCTGCGCGGCATCCTTTAGCCCGATGTTCTGCACCTCGAATTTCGGATCGTTCGGATCGCCCGTGACCATGAACGGCGAGTAGGCCGGGTCCACATAGGCGTTGCCCGTGATGGTGAAGCTGTCGTAGCGGGTGATGCCGTTGACGCCGACGCAGTTGGGAATGCGCCGCGTGCGGTCGGCGAGGACGTAGTTCGCCGCCGTCATCCAGTCCGGAAAAATCGGCTTGGGCTTGTCCTGCGGGTCAGGATCGCCCGTGAGCATCTGAAGCGACCCGGCGGGATGGCCGCCGCCGTTGTGAGAGAACGAGCGGACGAGCGTGAACTTGTCCGCGAGCTTTGCGTGGAGCGGGAGCAGTTCGGTGAGATTCATTCCAGGCACGCGCGTGGCGATGGGGCGGAAGATGCCGCGATACTCCTCCGGTGCTTCGGGCTTTGGATCGTAAGTGTCGAGGTGCGACAGGCCGCCGCGCAGCCACACAAGGATGACTGCCCGCCGTTCGCGCTTCGAGGGGCCCGCCATGGCGCGGAGCCGTAACAGGCCCGGCAGCGAGAGGCTCGCGAAGCCGGACAGGCCCGCGCGGAGAAACTCGCGGCGCTTCAGCGGCCCGAGACAGGCGGGTTGTGGCGGAACAGCCTTTGGCGAGGTGCGGATGAGCATTTGAGGCGAATGATGGACGCAGTGCCGATTAGGGCAATTCGCGCGAACGGACATTTGTCAAATAATCGCTTGCAGCCACCACACCTCGTTCCTACATTGCGCGCCCTCGGCTGCACCCGTAGCTCAATTGGCTAGAGCGTCTGACTACGGATCAGAAGGTTCCAGGTTCAACTCCTGGCGGGTGCACCAA
>JACRKB010000063.1 GCA_016235545.1 Verrucomicrobiota bacterium
AAACTGAACAATGAATTCTGATTACTTTTCGTACTACCACGGCGGCAGCTCCATCGTGCCGCCGTCAACCACGATGGAGGTGCCGAAGATGTAGACCCCGTCGTCGCTGAGGAGAAAGGCGGCGGTTTGCGCGATGTCGCCGGGCTGGCCCAGCCGGCGCACCGGGATGCGGCGGGCGACATCGGCGTAAAGTTCCGCGACGGGTTTGTCCCAGCCCTCGCAGCTCGCCGCGAGCATCGGCGTGTCAATCGTGCCGGGACAGATGCCGACGACGCGCACCTTTCCCGCGTGGTCCACCGCGAGGCAGCGGACGAGGGATTCGAGCGCTCCCTTCGACGCGCAGTAGAGCGCATGCGCCGGGAAGCCGATGAACGCCGCCACCGAGGTCGTGATGAGAAACACGCCGCCGCCCTGCGCCTCCATCACGGGAATGACATGCTTCGCGGTCCAGAACACGCTCTTCACATTCACGCCCATGAGCTTGTCCCACGCGGCGTCATTGAACTCCGTGACCTTGCCCTTGCCCCAGACGCCCGCGTTGCAATGCGCGCCGTCAATGCGCCCGTAAAGCTCCACCGCGCGCGTGACCATCGCCTTCACGCTGTCCTCGCGCGACACGTCGGCGAACACGAAGCGCACTTCGCGGCCCGCTGCGCGCAATTCCGTTTCGAGCGCCGCGCCGCGTTCGTCCTGGTTCGACGCGATGACGACCCGCGCGCCGAGCGCCGCGAAATGCCGGCTGCACGCCTCGCCAATGCCCGACGTGCCGCCTGTGACTAGAATGACTTTGTCTTTGATGCTCATAATTTCACCTCCACGGCAGGTCGCTTTCCTTCTCGAACTTCATGAACTCAATCACCGCGCCGTCCTTGAGGATGAAGGCCACGGTGAAATTCGGCGACGGCTCAAAGGGCTCGATCAGCACCTGTTCGCCGCGCAGCTCGGCTGCGAGGTCGTCCACGCGGTAGGCGACGTGAGGAAGGTCGCGGACCGGCCCCTTGACCGGGCTGTCCTTCTCGAAGCGCAGATACTCGACCTTGTAGGGGTGCTTGCGCGGGTCGGTGACCCAGACCTTCGTGTCTGCAACGTAGAACTCGCCGGCCTGGCTCTCGTCCGTGGGCATGCCGATGTGATGGAACAATTTCATATATCGGATTTTCTTTCTGAAATGGCGCGGTCGGCCATGCGGAAAAAGTCATTTTCCGGCGCATAACCGAGCACCGTCCGGGCGCGGGTGATGTTGATTTCAAACGGGTGATATTTCGGCGACGGAATCTCCACCGTCGGCACACCGAGCTTCTTCGAGAGATACTCCGCCGCGGCGCGGTAATCGAACGCCGCCGGCCCGGCGATGTTGAACGTCTGCCCGAGCGCGGAGGGGTTGCCAAGCATCCGGTCGAACGCCTGCATCACGTCATCCACATGCACGATGTGCCGCCGCAACGGCGTGCCGCGAGCGTCGGTGAGAATGGGGATGCGTTCATGCTTCGCCCGCACGAGAGCGAGCACCTCGTCGCTGACCTCGCCGAAGCCGTGGCCCGGCTCGGCGGGGTTCACGTTGCGAAGCAGCGAGAAGTGGTTGAGCAAATCGTCGCGCTCGAACACCCACGAAGAACGCAGCACCGTGACCGGCACGCCGTATTGGATGGCGTATTGCCCGGCCATCGTTTCCTCCATGACCTTTGAGAACGCGTAATATCCCGGATAGGCCGTGAGCGGATGGTTCTCATCCAGTGAAATCGGCTGCGGATAAAACCAAATGCCCAGCGCCGCATCGCCGCCGAAGAGGATGAACTGCTCCACGCCATGGCGCCGGCAGGCTTCGAGGATGTTGAACGTGCCGCGGATGCTCACATCAAAGAACGTGTCCGCGTCCTCCTTCGCAGTGGCGAGCTGCACCACGATGTCCGCGCCGCGCACGGTTTCATCCACGGCCTTCGCGTCAGTGATGCTTCCCGTTACGGATGTGATGCTGTCACCCGTGACGGGCGTGCGATGCACCAGCGCGCGCACCGCGAACCCGCGCCGCGCCAGCACCGCCAGCGCGTGGCGTCCAAGCTTCCCGCTGGCTCCGAAGATGGCGAGGGTCTTGTGGCTCATGGTGTCGGTGAAGGGCTATCTGTTAGCCGTGGAGCATATCGCCCTTCGCGTGAAAAAGGCATTGGTTTGAAACGCCATCCTTTGGTATTTTCCAGCCATAATTGGTGCAAAACACTCGGCACAGAACTGACAGCGGCGACCAGATGAGCACCTGATCCGGCGCGTCGCACGGCAGGCTTTTGGTGAAGTTTTCCGGGCGGGCGCAGGCGATGCCGTTGCCCAACGAGCTGTTGGCGCGCTCGGGGGTGCGGCCAAATTCGCCGGTGACGCTGTCCTTGTAGCCGTTGCTGCCGTAGGTGATGGAATCGCCGTCGTTGCTGGCGAGCCAATCGTTGGTGACACCCGGGACGCTGCCCGGGCTGTCATGTCTGAGCCGAATCCATGCAGTTGGAGACGCGGTCTCTTTAACGCTGAGACGCAGATGGCGCGGAGGAACGCAGAGTTTGAGGCAGGCGGTTTGTGTTCACCATTTGGTGCCACCTCGCCGGTGGCTTCTCCGCGCATCCTTGCCCCCTCTGCGTCTTTGCGTCGAAGCGAAGCCATCGGAGGTCAAACTGCATCGTTCCGGCTGAGGCTTTCAGCCTCAACTTCGGAGTTCGGGTTTAACGCAAAGGGCGCAGAGACCACAGAGAGTCGCGGAGATGGATTTGCGCCTTCGGTCTCTGCGCAATCTCTGCGAGCTTGGCGTCCTCTGCGTTGGAAAAACCTTCTCAGCCAGTGACGAAGTTTGGAGATAGCACTGCAGTGGACGCAAAGATGCGTGGAGCAGCCGCCGAGCAGAGCCGCCAAAGGGTGGGAACAATCCTTTGGCTCAACTCTGCGTTCACGGAGCGCGTCTCCGACTGCATGGTTCCGGCAAAATCCTAATCTTGCTCACCATCGGCGCTTCCGGTTCCTGAAATGGTGGCGAGTCTCTGACTGGCAGTCTCCATTCGCCACGCCGCATTCCAAAATTGGTTTGAGACTCCTCAACGTCGTCTCCTACCGGATGTTTGCCTACAAGGGCCTGTTGTGCTGGCGCTGGTGCGCGGAGGCGATGAAGCCTCGGAAGAGCGGGTGGGGGGCGTTGGGCTTGCTGAGGAACTCCGGGTGGAACTGGCTGGCCAGGTAGAAAGGGTGGCCCTTCAGCTCGATCAGCTCCACGAGCTTACCGTCCGTCGAGGTGCCGCTGAAGATGAAGCCCGCATCCTCATAGCGCTGGCGGTATGCGTTGTTGAACTCGTAGCG
>JACRKB010000056.1 GCA_016235545.1 Verrucomicrobiota bacterium
CCTCCGGCCGCGTGGGCGTGCTCGGGGCGTGCTGCGCACGTGGGCGGCCGCGCTCCACGCCGTGCCGGAGAGTTGCCGCCCCTCTCAGTAGCACCGGGCTTCAGGCCGGTGTTGAAGCACGCGATAGGAAGAGCCGTTTCAACGGCTTTTCCTCCACCGCGTCCGTTGCTCGCCGGGCCAAAACCGTTGAAACGGTTTTGCCCTCGCGGCTTGCTGACACCCGGCTGAAGCCGGGTGCTAATGAGAGGCTGACTAGCGCCACCCGTTCGCCTTCCACTCCGCTGCCTTACTGAACTCACCATGCAAACCCGCCCCACCGTCCTCCCGCTCCTCGCCCCGCTCCTCGCCCTCGCGCTCCCCGCCTTCGCCGCCGACATCCCGGACCGCCCGGAGAAGCTTACTTACCCGCAACTCAACTACTCGCCACCGGACGCCAAGCAGTTCCGTGTCGCGCTCAAGGCCGGGCCGGTGGCCTACGTGGTGCCGGACCGCGAGCTGCCGCTGGTGAACATTTCCATTCTCGTCCGCACGGGTGATTACCTCGACCCCGTTGGGAAGGAAGGTCTCGCCGGCATCACGGGCTACATGCTGGCGCGCGGCGGCACGGCGTCGAAGAAGGCGGAGGATTTGGAGGAACGCCTCGCCTTCCTCGCCGCGAACCTGAACTCCAGCGTCGGCGACACGCAGGGCAGCGTGGGCATGAACCTTCTTTCCAAGGACCTCGACGAAGGCTTCGCCATCCTGCGCGAGGTGCTCACCGCGCCGCGTTTCCAGGACGACAAGCTCACGCTCCGCAAGCAGCAGTCCCTCCAGGCGATGAAGCAGCGCAACGACGACGCGGCGGACATCGAGCAGCGCGAGCGCCGCTTCCTCGCGTATGGCGACGGCTTCTACTTCAACCGCCACAGCACGCAGGCCTCGCTGGAATCCATCACGCGCGCGGACTTGGAGGCGTTTCACAAACGCTGGTTCCACCCGAAGAACTTCGTCATCGCGGTGAACGGCGACTTCGACCGTGACGCGATGGTGGCGCGGTTGGAGAAGCTCTTTGCCGCGTGGCCCTTCACCGGTGAAGTCCCGCCGCCCATTCCCACGGAGAGGCAGTTCGCCAAGCCCGGCGTGTATCTCGTGGACAAGGAAGTGAACCAAGGGCGCGTGACCATCCTGCTGCCCGGCATCCGGCGCGACGACCCGGACTATCAGGCCGCGCAGGTGATGAACGACATCCTTGGCGGCGGCGGCTTCACCTCGCGCATCATGAACCGCGTCCGGTCGGACGAGGGCCTGGCCTACTCGGCGGGCAGCGGCTTCCCCGGCGGCGTGTATCACCCGATGAGCTTTCTCGCGGCGTTTCAGTCCAAGTCCCGCACCGTCGCCTACGCCACGAGCATCGTGCTGGAGGAGATGAAGAAGGTCGCGAGCGAGCAGGTGACCGACGAGGAACTCACGACCACGAAGAACCAGTTCATCGAGACCTTCCCGCGCACGTTCGCGACGAAAGGCTCGACCGCCGGCGCGTTCGCCAGCGACGAGTTCACGGGCCGTTTCGCGAAAGACCCGGACTTCTGGAAGAACTACCGCTCCAAAGTCAACGCCGTGACCAAGGCCGACGTGCAGCGCGTGGCGAAGAAATTCCTCACGCCCGAGAAGGTCGTCATCCTCGTCGTCGGCACGAAGGAGGAGATTCTCAAAGGCCACCCGGATCACCCGGTGAAGCTCGAATCCCTCGGCGGCGGCCGCCTCGTGGATCAGCCCCTGCGCGACCCGCTGACGATGAAGCCGGCGGCGAAGTGAATGGACCGCCGGGAAATGCCCGGCGTTTATGCGTCTGGGCCTGGTCCAATCCTCCGCTTGCCACCTGACAGAGCGGGGAGAATAGTCAGCCACGGCAAACTCACACACACCCGACGACAGCCCACAGCCCTCGGCGAATGCGGTCCCCGTCTCTGCGGCTGAGAGCGGTGCTCTGGCTCGCGCGATCCTCGAATGCGCGGACCACGCCATCATCACCGCCGACCTCGATGGGATCATTCGCACGTTTAACCGTGCCGCTGAGCGCATGGCTGGCTACGCGGCTGAAGAGGTCGTGGGCAAGGCCGCCCTGGATATTCTCCACGACCGCGATGAGGTTGCGCGGCGGGCGGCCAGGCTTTCGGAGGAGCTGTGCCGGCCTGTGCCGGCGGGCTTCGAGGTGTTTGTGGCCAAGGCGCGTCTCGGCCTGGCGGACGATCAGGAGTGGACCTGCATCCGCAAGGACGGCGTGCGTGTGCCGGTGCAGCTTTCCATCACGGCCATGAGGGACGGTGCGGGAGCCATCATCGGTCTCCTGGGAATCGCGCAGGACATTTCGCGCAGGCGGGAGGCTCAGGCGCGCGTGGGCCAGCTCGCAGCCGACCTGGAGAGGCGGGTGAAGGAACGCACCATGGACTTGGAGGCAAGCCAGCAGCGCTACGAGATTCTTGCAATGGTCGCGCCCGTGGGGATTTACCACACCACTGCTGAGGGCCAGTGCAATTATGTCAATGAGCGCTGGTGCGAGCTGACCGGCGTGACGGCGGTGGCGGCGATGGGCGAGGGCTGGGCAGAGGCGCTGCACCCGGAGGACCGCGCGGTGGTCTTCGAGGAGTGGAATCGCGCCGTGCGGCAGCGGCGGCTTTTCAAGATGGAATACCGCTACCAGCGCCCGGATGGCCGTGTGGCCTGGGTGCTTGGCCAGGCGGCGGCGCAGCGGGACGCGGCGGACGCCGTGGTGGGCTACGTCGGCACGGTCACGGACATCACGGAGCGCAAACACACAGAGCTGGTCACCGCCACGTTCGCCGAGCTGGGCCGGCAGTTGAGCGCCGCAGATTCGCGGCGCGCCGCCGCCGGGACCATCATGATCGCCGCTGACCGGCTCCTGCACTTCGACGCCGCGCTGCTGCACCTGCTTTCCACGGACCGGCAGCGCATTCTCCGCGTTCTCACGGTGGACACGGTCAATGGCTGGCGGACCGAGCACCCGGGCGATTCTGAGGCGCGCGACCCGAGCCTCATGTTCCGGCGCGTGCTCAAGCAGGGCGCGCAACTGGTCTTCCGGGACGGGCCGGAACACGCCGCGATTCCCTTTGAGTCCTTCGGCGATGCGGGGCGCAAGTCCGCCTCGCTCATGTTCGTGCCCCTGCGCGCCGGGGAGAACACCCTCGGCATCCTGTCGCTTCAGAGTTACACCGCGCGCGCCTACACCAAGGCCGACATCGAGCTGTTGCAATCACTCGCCGACCACGCGGCGGGCGCGTTCGAGCGGCTCGAGGCAGAGGAGACGCTGCACGAGAGCGAGGCACGGTTCCGCGGCACGTTCGAGCAGGCAGCGGTGGGCGTCGCTCACATCGGCTTGGACGGGCGATGGCTGCGGGTCAACGACTGGGTCTGCAGCCTCGTTGGCTATCCGCGCGAGGAGCTGATGGCCAAAACTTTCCAGGACATCACGCACCCGGATGATCTCGAAGTGGACCTTGAAAATGTCCGCCGCATGCTCGCCGGCGAGATTGCGCACTACGGGATGGACAAGCGCTACTTCCACAAGGACGGCTCATTGGTTTGGATTCGCCTGACCGTCTCACTCGTGCGTGCGGAGGACGGAGCACCGCTCTATTTCATTTCCATCATCCAGGACATCCGTGCCCGCAAATCCGCCGAGGATGCGTTGCGCCAGGCCCATCACGGGCTGGAGACCCGTGTGCGGGAGCGCACGGCCGAGCTGCTCCGCATGAACACGGTGCTCCACAGCGAGGTGGAGGAGCGCAAAGCCATCGAGCAGGAGCGCGAGCGGCTCATCCAGAAATTGCAGGCCGCCCTCGCCGAGGTGAAGGCGCTCAGCGGCCTGCTACCCATCTGCGGCTGGTGCAAAAAGATTCGCGACGACTCCGGCTACTGGAACAGCCTGGAAGGATACCTGAAGAAAAGCACCGGCGTGGACATCACCCACGGCATCTGCCCCGAGTGCTCCGCCAAGCTGGTGGTGGACCTGGACAAGTTGGCCGACCCCTTGCCGACCCAGCCCCCTGCCTCGTAGTCGCAGGCTTCAACCTGTGCGTGAGGGGTTTCCTCCACCGCAACCTGAAGGTTGCGACTACGGATTTACAACCCCATCAGCCCGCGCTGCCAGTTCAGCAGCAGCTTCGCCGGGTCGCTGTCCCTCCGTGAAAGCCATTCCAGCGTCTGCTTGCTGGCGATGAGCGTCGGGTCAATGCCCAGCTCCGCCGCGCGCCGGTCACGCTGTTCCTTCATCCGGTCGAAGCGCGCGCGCTCCCCGGCCGTGGGATGGTAGGAGACTCCCCGCAGCTCGCACGGGCACTCGTCCGGCGGCACTGCCAGGCCGCGCATCACGGCTTGGACCACGCCCTCGCGCCGGTGGGGGGCGAAGCGGCGCGGGAGCAGCGGGTCCAGCGGCGCGTCGTCCACTGCGGCGATGGAGAGGTCGAGCAGCGCGTCGTGGCTCAGGAGGAAGAAGGGCGGGCGGTTGGCGCGCGTGGCCTCTTGCTCGCGCCAGTTCCACAGCTCGCGCAGCACCGCCATCTCGGAGCGTGTGAGCCGGGCCGCGCCCTTGATGCGCCAACGCTCCGGGTCGGGCGGCGGGACGATGGCGCACTCGGCCACGAGGGCGGCGCAGCTCTCCTCCTGCCACGAGTGCCGGCCCTTGGCGTTGAGCTGCTCGCGCAGCTTGGTGACGAGGGGATGCAGGAAGCGGGTGTCGTTGCGCGCGTAGTTGGCCATGCGCTCGGTGAGCGGGCGCTGCGCCCAGTCGGCCTTCTGCGGGCCTTTTTCCAACACCACGCCCAGCGTCTGGCCCACGAGGTCTTGCAGGCCGAACTTCATCACGCCCAGCAGCCGCGCGGCGATCATCGTGTCGAAGACCGCGTGTGGGACGAATCTGTGGTGCTCGCGCAGCAGGCGCAGGTCGTAGTCGCTGCCGTGCAGCAGCAGTTCGCGCCCGCGCAGAGCTTCCCAGAGCGGGGCGAGGTCCATCTGAGCGAGCGGGTCCACCAGCTCGTCAGCTCCGGGGATGCTGAACTGGAGCAGACAAAGCTTGGCCGGATAGGCGTGCAAGCTGTCCGCCTCCGTGTCCAGGGCGATCCACTCCGCCGCGCGCAGGCGCGGGAGGAACTCGGAGAGCCGTTTCGTGGTGTCAATCACAGGTGCGAGGATAGTCGCCGCACGCTCAAGTCCAACTTGTTTTCGCGGGAGAAGGACTGGTTTCTGAAAACTGACCACTCGCCTCCCTTCTCCGCTCCCCGTTACAACCCGCCCGTGCAAGCCAGCTCCAAAGCCGTCGTCGTCGAGTTCCTGCGCTGGCGGAGCTTTCAGCCTGAAAACCGCAGTTGGTTCACGCAAAGGACGCGAAGGACGCAACGCCGAAGGGCATTTTTTCCAAATGCAGGCGCCGGCAGTCTTCACCCAATGGGTGAGAGGTCGCGGTTTCAAAA
>JACRKB010000061.1 GCA_016235545.1 Verrucomicrobiota bacterium
CATCGCGGCGAATCCCGAGCGCAAGAAGCAGTTCATCGCCGACATCCGCGACGCGCTCTACGCCTCGAAGATCGTCAGCTACGCGCAGGGCTACATGCTCATGCGCGCGGCGGCGAAGGAATACGGCTGGAACCTCAACTACGGCGGCATCGCCCTGATGTGGCGCGGCGGCTGCATCATCCGCAGCGCGTTCCTCGGCAAAATCAAGGAAGCCTACGACAAGAATCCCAAGCTCTCGAACCTGATGCTCGACGACTTCTTCCGCGCCGAGATCAAGCGCTGCCAGAAGGGCTGGCGCAAGATCGTCTCAACCGCCGCCCTGCGCGGCATCCCGGCCCCGGCGTTCAGCACCGCGCTGAACTTCTACGACCAATATCGCAGCGCCGTCCTGCCCGCGAACCTGCTTCAGGCCCAGCGCGACTACTTCGGCGCGCACACCTACGAGCGCCTCGACAAGCCGCGCGGCGAGTTCTTCCACACCAACTGGACCGGGCGCGGCGGCAACATCTCGTCGAGCACTTACAACGTTTGACGAAGGCAAACTTCTGAGGGGTGTCGTCCGCGAAGGACGGCACCCCATTTTGCTGCGCTGAATGACAAGCCTTCGCCTCGCTTGCTCTTAATCCTAATCTTACTCTTAATCCTCCCCGCGCTGCAGCCCGCAGGGGAACAGAGCAGGATTAAGAGCAAGATTACGATTACGAGAGATTCAGCTTGATGAAAAACGTCGTCCTCCTCGGCAGCACCGGCTCCATCGGCACTAGCACGCTCAAGGTCGCCGACGACCTCCCCGACCGCCTGCGCATCCTCGGCCTCGCGGCGGGCGGCAACTCCGAACTCCTCCTTGCCCAGACCCTCAAGTATCAGCCCGCCGCCATCTCCATCACCGACCCGGCGAAGGCGAACGAACTCCAGTCCGCGCTCGGCACCAAGGTCCAGGTCCACGCCGGCAACGAAGGCCTTCTCAAGCTCGCCACCATGCCCGAGGCCGACATTGTCCTCATCGCCATCGTGGGCACTGCCGGTTTGCAACCCGCCCTCGCCGCCATCCGCGCGGGCAAGGACATCGCCGTCGCCTCGAAGGAAATCCTCGTCATGGCCGGCGAGACCGTGATGAACGAGGCCCGCAAGCACGGCGTGCGCGTGCTCGCCGTGGACAGCGAGCACTCCGCCATCTTCCAGTGCCTCGATGACAAGCCGCCGAGTTCCGTGCGCAACCTCTGGCTCACCGCCAGCGGCGGCCCCTTCCGCGACAAGGCGCTGCACCCGAAGGAATCCTTCGCCGACATCACCGTCGAGCGCGCGCTGAAACATCCGAGCTGGGTCATGGGCCGCAAGATCACGATTGATTCCGCCACGCTCTTCAACAAAGGCCTGGAGATGATCGAGGCCCGCTGGCTCTTCGACATCGGGATGGAACGCGTGAAAGTCGTCGTGCACCCGCAGAGCATCGTCCACTCGATGGTCGAGTTCGTGGACGGCTCCATCATCGCGCAGCTCAGCACGCCCGACATGTGCCTGCCCATCCAATACGCGCTGACCTACCCCGAGCGCGTCGGCAGCGACCGCGTGCAGACGAACTTCGCCAAGCTCGGCACCCTCACCTTCGAGGAGCCGGACACCGACCGTTTCCCCTCGCTCAACCTCGCGCGCCGCGCGGGGGAAGTCGGCGGCACCCTCCCCGCCGTGCTCAACGCCGCGAACGAAGTCGCCGTGGAAGCCTTCTGCAACCGCCAGATCAAGTTCACCGACATCTCCGCCGCCGTCGCCCGCACGATGGAAGCGCACCAGGTTATTGAGCAGCCCACCTTGGAGCAAATCCTGGAGGCGGACTCGTGGGCTCGCCGTAGCACTTTGAACGGCTGATGCCAAATCACGCTGTGGGAGACGACGTGAGGAGTCTCTGACTGGATTCCACATCCAGAGTTTCACGTCCCGAGTTGATTGGAGACTCGTCACCTCGTCACCCACACCCAAGTGTCCGCTTGCTCCGCTTGCATTCCAGCACAGCGGAAGTTTAAGTTCCCGGCCCTTATGAAAAGCGTGCCTTTCATCCCGCTGCTGGCGTCGTTCTGGGTCGCAGCCGCCACTGGTTTCAGCGCGGAGATTCCGAAGAAGTCCGTCACCGAGGCGATCCGAATCGACCCCGGCCAGGCCACAGCGGATGCGGAGCTGGCCGCGAAGAAGTTCAAGCTCGCGCCCGGCCTCAAGGTGGAGCTTTGGGCCGCCGAGCCGATGCTCGCGAACCCCGTCGCCTTCTGCATCGACGAGCGCGGGCGCATTTACGTCTCCGAGACACACCGGCTCCATCAAGGCGTCACGGACATCCGCGGGCACATGAACTGGCTCGACGAGGAGCTGGCCGCGAAGTCCACCGACGACATGAGGCAGCTCTTCATCCGCCACAACTACGACGGCAAGACAAACGTCTCCGAGCGCGTCACGCTCATCGAGGACCGCTCGGGTAGCGGGCTGGCCACGCATTACAGCACCTTCGCCGACAAGATTTTCAACTCGCCCGTGGACGGCATCGCATCCGGCGTGCTCGCGCGCCGGGGCAACGTGTGGCTCGCCAACATCCCGAACCTCTGGCTGCTCCGCGACAACGATGGCGACGGCAAGACCGACGGGCCGACCGATGTGCGCAAGCCGCTGCTCACCGGCTTCGGCGTGCGCGTGGGCTTCCTCGGCCACGACTTGCACGGGCTGCGCATCGGGCCGGACGGAAAGCTCTACTTCAGCATCGGCGACCGCGGCGCGAGCGTGCAGTCGCTTGAAGGCAAGACTGTCGCGAACACGGAAGGCGGCGCGATTTACCGCTGCAACCAGGACGGCAGTGACTTGGAAATCTTCCACTTCGGCCTGCGCAACCCGCAGGAGCTGGCCTTCGACGAATTCGGCAATCTCTTCACCGGCGACAACAACTCGGATGGCGGCGACCCCGCGCGCTGGGTTTACGCGGTCGAGGGTGGCGACACCGGCTGGCGCATCGGCTGGCAGTTCATCGAGAGCGCGCCGTGGACCTCGCGACGCGGCCCGTGGCTCGGCGAGCGGATGTGTTATCCCGAGGACCGCGCGGCGCACATCCTGCCGCCCATCGCCAACATCGCCAACGGCCCCAGCGGCCTCGCTTACTATCCTGGCACCGGCCTGCCAGCAAAATACGACGGCCATTTCCTGCTCGTGGATTTCAAGGGGGCCAGCTCTGCCAGCGGCATCTGGAGTTTCAAGATGCAGACCAAGGGCGCGAGCTTCGACTTGGTCGAGAAGGAGCAGTTTCTCTGGAACGCGCTGGCGACCGACGTGGACTTCGGCTACGACGGCCACGTTTATTTCTCCGACTGGATTGAGGGCTGGGGCATGACCAGCAAGGGCCGCATCTACCGCGTCTCCGACCCGGCGGCTGTGAGGGGTGCGGACGAAGTGAAGACAATCTTCGCCGGGGACTTCACGAAGCGCTCGGTGGACGAACTCAAGGGCATGCTCTCGCACCGCGACATGCGCGTGCGGCAGGAGGCGCAGTTCGCGCTCGTGGAGAAGGGCGCGGACGGCCAGCGCGCGCTCGCTGAAGCGGCCGCTCAGGGCAAAACGCTTCAAGCCAGAGTTCACGGCATTTGGGGGCTGGGGCAGTTGGTTCAAGGTTCAAAGTTCAAGGTTCAAAGTTTGGCGGCGCTCCGTCCGTTGCTGGTGGATGCGGAGGTCGAAGTCCGCGCGCAGGCTGCGAAGGTTCTCGGAGACGCGCGCGATGCGGCGGCTGGCGCGGCCATCACATCGCTGCTCAGAGATGCCAGCCCGCGTGTGCGACACTTGGCGGCGATTGCCGCCGGCAAAATTCGAGTGCCAGCGGCCGCGCCCGCGCTGGTCAAGCTGCTCGCTGACAACGCGGACAAGGACGCCGTCCTCCGCCACTCCGGCGTGATGGGCCTGCTCGGATGTTCAGACGCACGGAGCATCGCAGCACTCAAGTCACACACCTCGCCCTCGGTGCGCCTCGCCGCCGTCGTCGCATTGCGGCGCATGGAGCGCGCTGAAGTCAGCCAGTTCCTCACTGATGCCGATGGCCGAGTCATCCTCGAGACAGCTCGCGCCATCAGCGAGATTCCCATCGCGCAGGCGCTGCCCGCTCTGGCCGCATTGCAGCCGGACTTTGGCAAGTTAACTACCGACCAGCGGCCCGCGCTGGCCCGCCGCATCCTCAGCGCACATTACCGCCTCGGCGACGCCGCTTCCGCCGCGCGCTTGGCCGGCATCGCGGGCAACGCGAACATCCCCGATGCGGCGCGTGCTGAAGCCCTCGACCTGCTCGCCGAGTGGGCCAAGCCCTCCGGTCGCGACCGCATCACCGGCCTCTGGCGTCCGCTTCCCACGCGTGATGCCAAGCTCGCTGCCGCTGCTGCGAAGCCCGTGCTCGCCGCCGCGTTGCGCACCGGCGCGACGCCTGTCCGTCTCGCCGCCGTGAAGGCCGTGGATCAGCTCGACGTGGCGGACATGAACTCTGTTCTCTTCGAGCTCGTTTCGGACACGAAGGCGAACACCGGCGTGCGCGTCGGCGCGCTAAACCGCCTCGCCGCCTTGCGGGACGCGCAGCTCGCGGCCGCGCTGGACATCGCCGCGAAGGACAAGGCCGAGCCGCTGCGCGTGGCCGCGACAACGCTCCGGGCGAAGACGACGAAGGGAAGTGCTGTTGCGCCGCTGCTGGCCGTCATCGCCACCGGCAGCGTCGGCGAGAAACAGAACGCCATCGCGATGATCGGCGGCCTCCCCGGCGCGGAGGCGGATGGCGTGATTGCCTCTCTCGTGACTGAGCTGGCGGGGGGCACGCTTGCGCCGGAGCTGAGCCTGGAGGTGATCGAGGCCGGCGAGAAGCGCGCGGACACCAACGTGAAGGCAGGCCTCGACAAGTTCAAAGCGCAGCGGCGCGCGGACGACCTTCTCTGGAGCTACCGCATGACGCTCGCGGGCGGCAATGTGGCCAGCGGAAGAAAGATTTTCCTCGAACGTGTCGAAGCCTCCTGCGCCCGCTGCCACAAGGTCGGCCCGGAGGGCGGCGAGGTCGGCCCGGTGCTCGACGGCATCGCGGCGAAGCAGACGCGCGAGTATCTGCTGGAGTCGCTTGTGGCGCCAAACGCGAAGATAGCGCCGGGCTTCGAGAGCCTGATGGTGGTGCTGAAGGACGGGCGGAACTTTGCCGGTGTCACCAAGCCCGGTGGTGACGACGAGGTGGTCATCAACTCACCGGAGGACGGGGTGATGAAGTTCAAGAAGGCGGAGGTCGCCAGGATACAGAAGGGCCAGTCTGCGATGCCTGACACGATGATTCACGTCCTCTCCAAGCGCGACATCCGCGACCTCGTGGAGTTCCTTGCATCGCTGAAGTGAGGGGGAATTTTGGGAGATGGGAGATGGGAGATGGGAGATAGAGGATAGAGGGGAGCAGCGCTTCGCCGTGGCTATTCTCTATCTTCTATCTTCTATCTTCTGCTGATCTCCATCCACAGGTGGCTTCACATCCGGAGGTAGATGCGCTGCTTCTCCATCCCGCGCAGGAAGAGCCAGCAGAGGGAGATGAAGGCGAGGATGGCGGCGGTCACGAACCAGCCGGGGGCGTCGCGGGGAGTGTAGGGCTTGAGGGCGTCGGAGATGAGGCCGTGGAGGATGTAGCCTGCCAGGGCGTTGGTGCCGAAAGTGGTGAGGAGCGGAAGGCGGTGGCCGCGCACATCGCACGCCCAGACGAAGGCGGCGAGGACGGCGAGAGAGAAGCCAGCGCCGAAGGTGAGGTAGGAGACGCTGCCGGCGCGCTGGCTCATGGTCCAGATGTTGACGGGGCGGGTGGGCGGGATGAAGGGCGGCTCGACGAGGAGGCCGGTGACGGCGCTGCCGGGCGTGGGTTGGGGACCGAGCTTCACTTTGGCCGGGGGTGACTGGAGGTTGAGGCAGGCCAGCGCGTAGCCCAGGACCATGAGGGTTGCGCCCCAGCGCAGCAGCCGCGGGATGGGCTGGGAAGGGCCGGGAGCGGAAAGCCAATCGCACGCGAAGGAGCCGGCGATGAGCGGGACGGTCCATGTGAGGAATCCCAGCGGGCCTCCGTCAATGCCGGGGCGGCCCATCACCCATTCGTAGTAGAAGGATTGCGAGAGGAGATGAAAGAGGAGGGCGGAGCCGGCTGCGAAGGCGAGGCGCAGGCCGGGGCCGCGCGTGATGACGGGCAGAACCCAGAGGCTGGTGACACCGATGTGGACGAGGGCTTGGAAGAGTTCTCTCTGGAAGGCGTTCTTGAAGAAGCCGCTGACGCCGAGGGCCTGCCAGTCAGCCCATGTCTTGGTCACGCCGTCGAGGTGGTAGAGGACGAAGCCAAGCAGGATGAGGGCGAGGTTGCGCTTGGCCGCGCGCAGGTAGGCGAGGGAGGCGTCGCCGGCGGCGATGCGCCTCATCATCGTGAGACGGAAAGCAAAGCCGACGGCCAGAAAGAACTGCGGCATGATGGTGTCGGCATAGCTGCAGTAGATGTTGTGGTGTTTGAGGACGGCGGGGACTGCGGCGAAGGAGCCGGCGAAGTTGACAAGGAACATTCCCAGGACGGTGTAGCCGCGAAACTGGTCGAGGGAGGTGAGACGTGCATCGGGGCTGGGCTGGGTGGTCACGGCCGTGATGGTAGGGGAGAGAGGCGAGAAGATAGAAGATAGAAGATAGATGGGAGAGGATAGAGGGCGCATCTCAGGTTCTTGCAATCCCGGGTGCCAAGCAGGGGCAGCAACGGAGTTGCGAAAGAAAGTAGCCCACGGCGTGAGCCGTGGGTCAGGTGGTGGCGCGAGTGAGCCGCAGCGCGGCGGCACCGAAGCAGGAATCAACCGGACGTGAGTCGCAGTTGTCTGCCGCCCCGCTGGGGCTCGGGTTCGGCGCTATTACCCCCACGGCTCTCGCCGTGGGCTACTTTCTTGCGCAGCTCCGCTGCTGGAAAGATTCACCATGTCCGGATGTCTGCCGCAAGAAACTGAGATGCGCCCGAGGGCGGATCTCAGGCCACAACCGCGTTGGGGTTGCGTGCTCCGGCGGGGTGGTTCCCAAGGTAGCTTCGCAACTTTGGGCTGGAGGCTGGAATCCCCTTGGGATTCTCCGAGGGAAAAACATTCCAAGATGCCGGGATGCGCCCGACGCGACGCTCCCTCCCCTCTATCTTCTATCCTCTACCCTCTGTCTTCTTTCCCCTCTCCGTTCCCCAGCCCGGCCAGCGTTCCCAGCATGCAAGTTGCGCCTCGCGGTCGGGCAGGTCCGCGTAGTCGGGGTTGTTCAGGAATCGCAGCGGGTAGCCTGGCTCGATGGCAAGCACGCTCACCACTTCGCCCGCGATGGAGAAGACCGCGCGCCACGCGCCGCAGCCGATGGTGAAGAGCGACTTGCCTCGCCGCCGAATCCGGCGGGTGCGGT
Organism: Verrucomicrobiota bacterium; assembly: GCA_016235545.1. Classification (GTDB taxonomy): domain Bacteria; phylum Verrucomicrobiota; class Verrucomicrobiia; order Limisphaerales; family SXTU01; genus SXTU01. The sequence goes on from JACRKB010000061.1 coordinate 7,426, forward strand.
GGGGCGAGGGGTCAAGCGCGAGGAGTTCGATGAGGCGCGGTCGGAAGTCTGTGTTCCAAGTGGATTGCAGCCAGTCCGCCTGCGTCTGGGCCAGCGCGGCGAAGCGCACGGTGAACTGCGGCGGCCCGGCCAGCGCCGCCTCGACTGCGTCGGTCCAGCCGCCGCCGGCGTCGGGGAATGCGTCGAAGGCGGGGATGTAGGGCTTGATGTCGAGGACGGGCGTGCCCTCGACGAGATCGCACGGCCCGAGCCAGAGGCGTCGGCCCTCGATGCCGAGGAGTTGGACCGGGGTGAGGCCGAGCGGATTGGGGCGATGCGGCGAGCGCGTGGCGAAGAGGCCGCGCCGCTGCGCCGGCCCGCGCGGCGGCAGGACGAGGGGACGCCATGTGGTGTTGCGATGGAACCACCAGAGCAGCCAGACGCGGGAGAAGCCGGCGAGGTCCTGCAGGGCTTGCTGATAGCCAGGCTCGGGCAGGAGTTCGAGGACGTTGCGCTCCGGCTGCGCCTCGGCGGGCTGGTGCAGGGCCTGGAACTTCACCTGCTTGTGCGTGGTGATGAAGCCGATGGGGCGGAGTGTGAGCGAGGGTTGCAAGCGGCTGTTCTCCGACAGAACACTGAACATGGGTTACTTCCCCCGCCTCGCGCGGTGGGCCTTCGTCTTCGCGATGTAAGCCACCGCGTCGGGTGTCTGGCAGCTTGTGTCACCGTGGTCCACCTCGACCTTGCCGATGCGCTTCGCGGCGGCGACGGCGAGCTTCTCCAGCTTGGGGTTGCGCACGCCGATGGCGATGAGCGCGCCGTTCATCGCGTAGCGCACGTGGTTCTGCGCCCCGTGGATGGCGCGCTCGATGGTCTTGAGCAGGTCGGCGAACTTCGCATCTGGCAAAGTGGAGTTCATCGCCAGCCGCGCCACCACGTCCCATCCCGCCACGGCCACGAACTCCCGGCCAGCCGCGCACCACTTTGCCGCCACGGCCTCCGCAGCGGGGGAGCTTGCGGCAAATGCCGCGAGCGCCCCCGCGATGGCGCGGTCGTCGCAGTCCGCGACCCACGCATCGAGAAGCGCGGCGTCCGCCCGCTGTGGGTCGGCAATCATCGTGGCGAGCACGCGGGCGTCGTGCCAGCCGGAGGCCCACAGGCCGAGGGCGAGCGCGTGGTCGCGCTTGATTTGGCGCGTGAGCTTGCCCAGCACGGCGTAGCTCACGCCGAACATTTTCGGGCCGACGCCGTGGCGGGCGTAGGTCTTGCGGGTCTGCGCCGATCCGGCTGCCTCGAGTTGCTGGAGAGTTTGAGCAAGTGTCATGGCAGGTGGTTCAGGCTGGTTTGATTTACCGCCGCCGCGTGCCGAACTCAAGCCCGCCGAGTGTGACTTTCTTTCCGCCGAGCGAACTCAACCTCGACAATGCTCCAACTGTCCCGGAAAGTGCCGATGGCAACAGCAACCGATGCGCACCGGACAAGAACTCATCAAGGCGACGAAGCCCTTCGCCCACGACGACACCGCCCGAAGCTGGTGGTATTTCCTCTCCACCGCCGGGCTGCTGCTGGCCACCTTGGCGGGCACGCTCTGGAATTACTCTTTCGCCGCGAAGCTGCTGTGCAGCGTGTTCGCCGGGCTGCTCATCCTGCGGCTGTTCGTGATTTACCACGACCAGCAGCACCACGCCATCCTGCCCCGGTCCTTCCTCGCGGAGATTCTCATGCGCGTGTTCGGCATCCTCTCCCTGAGCGCGAGCAGCATCTGGCGCAGCTCGCACAACCACCACCACAACCACAACTCCAAGCTGCGCGGCTCGCACATCGGCTCGTTCCCAATCATGACCAAGGCGCAGTTCCTCAAGACCACACGGGTCAAGCGCTTCTGGTATCTCTTCGCGCGGCATCCGCTGACCATCCTGTGCGGCTACGTCACCGTGTTCCTGATCGGGATGTGCATCACGCCCTTCGTCAACAACCCGCGCAAGCACTACGACTGCCTCATCGCGCTGGTGCTGCACATCGTGATTGGCGTCGTGCTCTACCTGACCCACGGCTGGCAGGGGGTGCTCCTGGCCCAGACCCTGCCGCACTTCATCACCTACGCGCTTGGCTCCTACCTGTTCTACGCGCAGCACAACTTCCCGACCGTCTCGTTCACCGACCACGCCGGATGGACCTACGAGAAGGCCGCGCTGGACTCATCCAGCTACATGCGCACCAGCCGGCTCGTGGCGTGGTTCACGGCGAACATCGGCTACCACCACATCCACCACTTGAACGCACGCATCCCGTTCTACCGCCTGCCGGAAGTGCTGCGTGAGATACCGGAGCTGCGGGCGGCCAAGACCACCTCCTTCCACCCTGCGGAAGTGATCCGCTGCCTGCGCCTCAAGGTATGGGACACTGACGCGCAGCGGATGGTGCCCTTGCCCCGTGTTTCCTGATCGTCCGGGGCTGCGCCACGCCGCGTGATGGCCGGGGTGTCGGGCGCGTCCAACCGCCCGTGCATTCTCCAACTCCAACCATGAACAAGCCGGCGTCGCTCCCGTTCAGTTTCGTCTTCCTCCTCCCCGCGTGCCTGCTGTGCGCCGGCACACCCAGTGTGCACGAGGGCTGGAGCACCGTGGCGCCGCGCGAGGAAATCCGCCCGCTCTTCCGCCACGACCCGAAGGGCGGACCGTCTCGCAACGGCGCGCTCGTCATCGAGTCCGACGCGCGTGAGGGTTTGAACGGCTGGTGGACGAAGACCTTTCCGGTGACTGGCGGCCAGCACTACCGCTTCTTCGCGCTCCGCAAGGCGACGAACGCCGACTCGCCGCGTCGCGCCGGTGTTGCGCGCATCCTGTGGCGTGACGCGAATGGAAAGCCGGTGAGCCACGACGAACCGTCCTTCGCCTCGTATCGCCCCGGCGACTTCCCGCGCGCGGAACCGGAGCTGCCCGGCGACAAGACGACGGATGCCAAAGGCTGGACAGAGGTGTCCGACATTTGCCGCGCTCCGTCGAAGGCCACGCAAGCCATCATCGAACTGCACTTCCGCTGGGCGGCGAAGGCGAAGGTCGAGTGGGCGGACGTGTCCCTGACCAGCGTCCCGGCGCCCACACCGCGCACCGTCCGCCTCGCCGCCGCGCACTTCGTCCCGCGCAACACCAAAACTCCCGACGAGCGGCGCAACACCTTCGTCCCGCTCATCGAGGAGGCGGCGAGGCAGCGCGTGGACTTCCTCGTGCTGCCGGAAGTCCTGACCCATGCCGGCAACCAGACCTACGCCGAGTGCGCCGAGCCGATTCCGGGGCCTTCGACCGAGTTTTTTGGCAGGCTCGCGAAGAAGCACAACCTCCACCTCGTCCCCGGACTGATCGAGCGAGACCGACATCTGATTTACAACGTCGCCGTCCTCATCGGGCCGGACGGAAACATCGTCGGAAAGTATCGCAAGGTCTGCCTGCCGCGCGGCGAGATTGAAGGCGGCTTCCAGCCCGGCCACGACTACCCGGTCTTCGACACGAAGCTCGGCAAGGTCGGCATGATGGTCTGCTACGACGGATTCTTCCCGGAGGTCGCCAGAGAGTTGAGCAATCGCGGCGCGGAAATCATTGCGTGGCCGGTGATGGGCTGCAACCCGCTGCTCGGCGCGGCGCGCGCCTGCGAGAACCACGTCTATGTCGTCAGCAGCACGCACACGGACATCTCGGCGAACTGGATGATCTCCGCCGTCTATGGCCACGACGGAAAACCTCTCGCGCAGGCCAAGGAGTGGGGCACGCTCGCAATCGCGGAAGTGGACCTGAACAAGCGCCTGCTCTGGCAGAGCCTCGGCGATTTCAAGGCGGAGATTCAGAGGCACCGCCCGGCAGATGCTCCGGTGTCGCGCCCCCGGCAATGAGTCAGTCTGACAGGGCAGCGCATCTGACTTTGAAACGGGCGCATCTCAGTTTCCTGCACCCTTTCATCAGCACCGGGCTTCAGCTCGGTGATGTCGGTGCGCAGGCAGGAGCCGTTTCAACGGCTTCTGCCGGCTGGCCAACGACGCGTCGTCCGAGCACAAACCGTTGAAACGGTTTGCGCCGTGTCATCTCCGTCCACACCCGGCCCAAGCCGGGTGCAAATGCAGCGAGTGATGCAGTTGGGCCGCCCCTCTGGAATACAAATCCGCGATTCCTCTTGCTCTGACTCGCAAAATGTCTTCAATACGCGCCGGTCGCTGCGCACGTGGTGGAATTGGCAGACACGCTACTTTGAGGTGGTAGTGCCGAAAGGTGTGCAGGTTCAAGTCCTGCCGTGCGCACCAACTGTCCCCCTCCCCGCCAGCCTCACTTCAAGGCTTTGCGTCCCTTCATCTCCTTTTCCAGCCGCTCCAGCTCGGGTTTCACGACCGACTCGATGCATTTGGGGCAGATGCCGTGGCTGAACTTCACGTCCGCGTGGTGGCCGATGTATTGCTCCACCGACTGCCAGTAATTCTGGTCGTCGCGGACGCTCTTGCAGTAGGCGCAGATGGGCAGGATGCCCCGGAGCTGGGATATCTCCGTCATCGCATGCTCGAGTTCTAGCACTCGGTTGGAGAGTTCCGCCTGCAACTCCACCATTCGCACGCCCACGCTCACGCGCGCCTGCAGCTCCGGCTCGTTGAACGGCTTGACGATGAAATCGTTCGCGCCCGCGTTCAGCCCGGTGACGATGTCTTCCGGGTTCGACATGCCGGTGAGCATGAGGACATAGGTCTTTTTCAAAGCCGGCGTCTCGCGGATGCGTTTGCACAGCTCCACACCGTCGGGCTCCGGCATCACCCAGTCGAGGATGGCGATGGACGGCACGGCCTCGCCGCAGAGCAGCCGCCACGTCTCTTCGCCGTCCTTCGTCTCCACCACTTCGTGGCCCCACGCGGTCAACAGCGACGCGAGTCGGCGGCGCACGACCAGGCTGTCAGCGGCGATGAGAATTTTCATGGGATGGAAAGTTCAGTGGACTGCTGGCGGAAACTGCTCCGGCCTGTGTCGAGCGTCGAGTGAATTTCCTTCGCGCCAGAGCGGGGCGCTCAAGCCCGCTTCCCGGGCGCTGTCATGAACTGCTCCACATACTTGCCTAGCAAGTCCGCCTCCAGATTCACCGCGTCGCCCACCTTCCGCTCACGCAGGGCAGTCACGGCAAACGTGTGCGGGATGATCCAGATTCGGAAGCCGCGCTTTGTCACGCCCGCAACCGTCAGGCTGATGCCGTCCAAGGCTATCGAGCCTTTCTGCACCACGTAGCGGCGCACCTCCGCAGGCGCGGCGATGTCCAGCACGTGGTCCGCGCCGGAGCGTTCCCAGCGCGTGATGCGGCCAACCCCGTCCACGTGGCCCGTGACGAAATGCCCGCCCAGCCTCCCGCCCACGGCGAGCGAGCGCTCCAAGTTCACGAGCGAACCGGCTGACGCGAACTGAAGATTCGTCCGCTCCCACGTCTCTCGCAGGAGGTCGAAGCGCACCAGCTTGTCGCGGCCGAGCGCCGTCTGCCGCACCGCCGTCAGGCAGCAGCCGTTCACCGCCACGCTGTCGCCCAATTTCAAACCGCGCCCCACCACACGGCATCGCACGGTAAGTTGGATGCCCGCGTCCGTGGGCCGCACGGTCGTCACCGTCCCGGTCTCTTCAACAATTCCCGTGAACATGATTTGGTAGTTCCTCTCTCACGCAATCCTGATCTTAACCCTGCTCCTTCCCCACTCTCGCTGACAGCCACAAATCCTCCCCCGCCCGCCTCCACTCGATCTCCCGCAGCTCGATCAAATCCGCCAGCCGCCTCGCACCCGCCCCGGCGACCCCCCGCCGCGCATCGCGTCCACCGAGAATCTTCGGCGCGTAAAAGAAAGCCACGCGCTGCGCCAGGCCCGCCTCCAAAAACGCCGCGTTCACCTCGCCGCCGCCCTCCACCAGCAGGCTCGTCACGTCCTCGCTGCCCAGCCGCTTGAGAAGCCAGCGCAAGTTGATTCGCCCGCCACGGGCCGGAGCCACCAGCACGCGCGTGCGCTGCGCCAGAGACTTCACCCGCCGCGCCGGAGCGGCCCGGCTCACCACCACCGTCGTCAGCGCCGCGAACTGGTCGCTCACCACCACCGAGTCGGGCGGCGTGCGTGCGAACGCATCGAGGATGAACCGCCGCGGCGGCTTGCGGACGCGGCCACTGGGCGCGCGCGCCGTCAGGCCCGGATTGTCCGCCAGCACCGTATTAATGCCGACGAGCACCGCGTCGGAGTCGAAGCGCAGGCGCATCGCCACCTGCCGCGACCGCTCGCCGGTGATCCACTTCGACTCGCCCGCCGCCGTGGCAATTTTTCCATCCAGCGTCATCGCCGCCTTCACGGTCACAAACGGCGTGCGCCGCTCAATCCAGTGGTTGAACGCCTCGTTGAGCCGCGTGGCCGCCAAGGCAAGCAGGCGGCGCTTTCCAATTGCGGTTTGCGAATTCGCGCCTCCCCCCGCCGCTCGCTGTTCCGCCCATTCAGCAATCGGCAATCTGCAAACCACCCCAGCCTTTCGCAGCAGCTCCAGCCCCTTTCCCGCGTGCCGTGGATTTGGATCAGCAGCCGCCACCACCACGCGCCGGATGCCCGCCGCCAGAATGGCCTGCGTGCAAGGCGGAGTGCGCCCGTGCGTGCAGCACGGCTCCAACGTCACAAACAGCGTCGCCCCGCGCACGCGTTCGCCGCGCCGCGCCGCGTCCCGCATTGCCTCCACCTCCGCGTGTGGCAGCCCCGCGCGCCGATGCCAGCCCTCGCCGATGACCTTGCCGCCACGCACCAGCACCGCGCCAACGCTCGGGTTTGGCGATGTGCGCCCGACGCCGTGCCGCGCCAGTTGCAGCGCTCGGCGCAGGAAGGATTCGTCAGTGACAGCCTTGCTCACGGGCCGCTAGGCAAGCAGCCCGTGCGCTCCGCGTCGAGATTGAAGCGGGAGCAGAACGAGGCTGGGGCGCCGCACACTTTCTTGCCGCCGAGTGAACACCCCTCCGCCGGGGAAAGACCACGTCGAGCCCCGATTGCCGGCGCGCGAGGCGCTAGCGCGAGCGGGCTTCCCGCATTGTCAGCCTCCTGCGGGGACGCTCGCTTCAATCGCAATGGGGTTCGCCGGAGTCTCACTCTGCCAGCGGGCGGGCGAAGTGCATCTGACCTGCATCGCTCACAGGGTTTGGGCGGCACAAGAATTTGTTGTGCTCCCCCTGCATTCCGTCCAGCGGACGATCTGCCGGCCCGCTCTCCGCTCGACCCCTGCCACCTGTTTCCCTAATCTTCTCTTCGTGCGAACTGCATTCAAAGAATGGGCCATCGTGGTGGACGCGCTCGGGCGCGGGGAGCAAATCATCATCCTGCGCAAAGGCGGCCTCGCGGAGGGGAGCGGGGGCTTCCAAGTGACTCATCCCCGCTTTCTGCTTTTCCCGACGCTCTACCACCAGCAGCGCGAGTCTGTGCTGCCAGCAGCACAATCACGCCACGACGAAATCGCGCCGCACTTGCCGACGCCAGACGTGCTGCGGCTGGAGCTGTGCGCCGAGGTCGTCGCGTGGCGGAAACTGGCTTCCCTCGCCGCAGTCGAGCGCCTGCGCGGGCAGCACATCTGGCGGGACGACGTGCTGGCACAGCGTTTCGACTGGGGCCAGCAGCAGGAAATATTCGCCCTCGCCGTGCGCGTCTCGCGGCTGCTGCAGCGCATCGAGCTGCCGATGCTTCCCAGCTACGGCGGCTGCAAATCCTGGCTTGAACTCGCCGTCGAGATTTCCACGGATGCCGCGCAGCCGGTGCTGACGGAAGCGGCCTTCCAAGCCCGGCTCCAGCAGTTCGAGAGCTCCCTCGCCGCCGGATGAACGCCCTCCCCCCTGCCCTGTCCAACCCCGGCAGTCCGACTGAACACTGAACACAGCTTACTGAACACTTTCTCTTGGCCGCCTCGAACCAACACGCCGTCATAGTCCCCCAGCCGACCCATCCGGTGGTCACCACCAACGCCGTCCTCCGCGACATCAGAGGCCCGGTGCCCCTGCCGCCGGAGCTGCTCTGGCTATGGGTCACGGTGGGCGCGGCGCTGGGCGGGTTGCTGATGATTTTGATTTGGAACAAGTGGTTTCGCCACGCGCCGCTTCCGCCAGTGGTCCCGCCCGTCCCGCCGCACCAGCGCGCCAAACATCGCCTGGCTGAAGCGCTCGCGCTGCTCAGCCAGCCCAAGCCCTTCTGCATTGCCGTCTCTGATGCGCTGCGGCTCTACCTCGAGGACCGCTTCGATTTCCGCGCGCCCGAACGGACCACAGAGGAGTTCCTCGTCGAGCTGCAAAGGGCCGACCAGTTGAACGCCGCACAAAAAGATTTCCTCGCCAACTTCCTCTCGCGTTGCGACGTGGTGAAGTTCGCCAAACACGAGCCCAGCGAGGCCGAGCTGCGCAGCCTCCACAGCGCCGCTCTCGGATTGGTGGAAGAAACCGCCTACGAGCTGCCGCCCCCTCAATCGCCAACCGGCACTCGCCAACCGGCAATTCGATGACCCTCTCCTTCGCCCATCCCTGGCTGCTGCTCCTGCTGCTGGCGCTGCCGCTGCTCGCGTGGCTGCGGGGCCGGAGAGACTTCCAGCCTGCCTTCCTCTACTCCTCCGTGCAGCTCGTGCGCGGGCTGGCCGGGCAGGTCCAATCCCGTGCCGGCGCGTTCCTCCGTGCGCTGCGCTGGCTCGCGCTCGCCGCCTTCTTCATCGCGCTGGCCCGGCCCCAGCTCGGCGAAGGGGAGACGACGGTCTCCGCCAGCGGCATTGACATCGTCATCGCCGTGGACCTCTCGCGAAGCATGGAAGCTGAAGACTTCACCAATGAGCGCGGCCAGCGCATCAACCGCCTCGTGCTCGCGAAGGACACCGTGCAGAAGTTCATCCTCCAGCGTCCCGGTGACCGCATCGGCCTCATCGCCTTCGCCGGGCGCGCGTATGTGGCCGGGCCGCTCACGCTCGACCACGAGTTCCTGCTGGCGAACCTGGCGCGGCTCGACTTTGGCGGCATCGAGGAAGGCACTGCGATTGGCTCCGGCCTCATCGCGGGCGTGAACCGCCTGCGCGACCTCCAATCCAAGAGCAAAATCATCATCCTGCTCACCGACGGCGTGAACAACGCCGGCAAAGTCCCACCGCTCACCGCCGCCGACGCCGCGCAGGCCCTCGGCATCAAGTGCTACACCATCGGCGTCGGCACGCACGGCGAGGCACCGTGGCCCTACACCGATCCGTTTGGCCGTCGCCAGCAACGCATGATGGCCGTGGACATTGACGAGGACACGCTGACGAAAGTCTCTGAGAAGACGGGCGGAAAATACTACCGCGCGGACAGCACCGAGACGCTCCGGCGCATCTTCACCGAGATTGATCGGCTGGAGAAAAGCACCGTCGAGGTGAAGAAATTCCAGCGCTACCGAGAGCTGGCGCACTGGCCGGTGGCACTGGGCCTGGTGCTGTTGCTGGCGGAGGTGCTGCTGGCAAACTCGCTACTCCGCAAGCTGCCGTGAAGACAAGTGATTAGTAATTAGTCGCCAAACCAAACACATGAACGCCTCACTAATCACTAAATACTAATCACTTCCCCGCCCCATGCGCTTCGCCCTTCCCCAACTCCTCTGGCTCCTCCTGCTCGTGCCGCTGCTCGCGCTCTTCCTCCTCTGGGCGTGGCGCACGAAGGAGCGGCTCATCGCGCAGTTCGTCCAGTCCCGCTTGCTCGCGCAGCTCACGGTCGGCGTCTCGAAGACGCGGCAGAAAGTGCGGCTGGCGCTGCTTGTTTCCGCCGTCGCGTGCTCCGTGCTCGCGCTGGCGCGACCGCAGTGGGGCTTCACCTGGGAGGAAGTTTCACAGAAGGGCTTGGACATCGTCGTGGCGATTGACACGTCGCGCTCGATGCTCGCGGCGGACATTGCACCCAACCGTTTGGAGCGCGCGAAGCTCGCCGCCGTCGAGCTGATGAAGCTCGCCAAGAACGACCGCCTCGGCCTCGTGGCGTTCGCCGGCAGTTCATTTTTGCAATGCCCGCTCACGCTTGACGAGGAGGCTTTCCGGCAGGGCGTCGCCGCGCTGGACGTGAACATCATCCCGCAGGGCGGCACCGCCATCGCCGAGACGATTCAGACTGCCCTGGCCGCGTTCAAGGACGGCGACAACCACAAGATCCTGGTGTTCTTCACCGACGGAGAGGACCACGAGGCTGGCGTGCTCGAAGCCGCGCAGGCCGCCAGCGCCAAGGGCCTGCGCATCTTCACCATCGGCATCGGCACCGCCACCGGCGAACTCATCCGCGTGGCCGACGCGAAGGGCAAGCTGGACTTCCTAAAGGACGACGGCGGCAACGTGGTGAAGTCCAAGCTCAACGAAACCTTGCTTCAGCAAATCGCCGGTGCCGCCAACGGCTTCTACCTCAACCTGCGAGGCGCGAACACGATGGACGTGCTTTACGAGCGCGGCCTGGCCCCGCTGCCGAAATCCGAGTTCAACGCCAAGCTGATGCAGCGCCACCACGAGCGATTTTACTGGCCGCTCGGAATCGCGATTGTTTTGCTCGTCATCGAAATGTTCCTGCCCGAGCAAAAGAAGACTGGAGCGCGGACGCCCACGTCCGCAGCCGCTCTCCTCTATCTTCTCTTCTCTATCCTCTCCGCCAGCGCCTCCTCCGCGACGGCGCTCAAGAACTACGAAAGCGGAAAATTCGACGCGGCTCTGAAGGAATACGACCGCCTCCGCCAGCAGCGCCCCGAGGATTCCCGGCTCGCCTACAACGCCGGAGCCGCCGCCTATCAGGCCAGGCAATTCGAGGACGCCACGCGCCACTTCAGCAGCGCCACCGGTGCGCGCGACCCGCACCTGGCCCAGAGCGCGTTCTACAATCTCGGCAACGCACACTTCCAGCTCGGCGACACTGCTGAGCAGCCTCCGCAGAAGCGCGAGGCGTGGGAGGCCGCCGTGAATTTCTACGACACGGCACTGAAACTCCGCCCCGATGACGCCGACGCGCAGCACAACCGCGACTTCGTGAAGCGCAAGCTGGAGGAGCTGAAGCAACAGCAGGACAAGCAGCAGCAGCAGAACAAGGACGACCAGAAGCAGGACGACAAAAAGGACGACGAGAAGAAAGACCCGCAGAAGAAGGACGACAAACAGCAGGACAAGTCCGGCCAGGACAAGAACCAGGACGACAAGAAATCCGACGAACAAAAACAGCAGAAGCCCGACGGCTCCAAACCCGACGAGAAGCAGCCTCCCAAGCCCGACAAGCCCGGCGACAAACAGCAGCCGGATCAGAAGAAGCCCGATGACCAAAAGGGCCAGCAGAATCAAGGGAAGCAAGGTGAGCAGGGCGGGAAGGATTCCGCGCAATCCCCCTCCGCGCTCGGCCAGATGACACAGCAGCAAGCCCAGCAGCTCCTTGATTCCCAGCGCAGCGAAGAGCGCGCCCTCATCTTCCTCCCCACCAACGCCACGCAAAAGGCGAACAACCGCGTGCTGAAAAACTGGTGATGAAGAGAGTCGAAAACCTGTGCCGACGACTTGCAGTCGTCGTCTGCTGTCTGTTCCTGGTCTCCTCCGTCCACGCCGTCACCTTCAGCGCCTCGCTCGACCGCACCACCCTTCGCGTGGGCGAGCAGGCGGTGCTGACGTTGCGCTTTGACGGCGGCCAGCCCAGCGGCGTGCCGCGCCTGCCGGACGTGGCGAACCTCCGTTTTCAAGGCCCCGGCCAGAGCCAGCAAATCTCCATCATCAACGGCCAGCGCACGGCCAGCCTGCTGCTCACGTATTCCGTCACCCCGTTACAGCCCGGGGATTACACCATCCCGGCGTTCCAAGTGCCCATCGCTGGCGCGTCGCTCCCCAGCTCGCCGCTCGCACTCAAGGTGCTGCCCGCCAACGCCAAAATCCCCGACTCCGAAGCGTTCCGGCAGTTCACCTTCGCGAAGATCAGCGCGGGCAAAACCAACGTCTTCCTCGGCGAGCCGTTTCTCGTGGAGGTGCGGCTCTATCTTACGCGGGGCGGAGAAATCCAGATGCCCGTCCTGCGCAGCGACGGCTTCACGCTCACACCGTTCCAGCACCAGCAGGGGCAGGAGCAGGTGGGCAACGCGCAGTTTTCCGTCATCATCTTCCGCGCTGTCGCCACGGCGGTGAGGCCCGGAACAATCCCGCTCGGCCCCGCGCAATGTTCCTTCAACCTGCACATCAGCACCGACAGGTTCGACATCTTCGGTCGCGGCGTCCGCGCGCAGCCCGTCAGCATTGTCAGCGAGCCGCTCGACATCCTCGTGCAGCCCCTGCCAGCCGAGGGCCGGCCCGCCGACTTCAACGGAGCCGTGGGCAGTTTCCAGATGAGCGCGAGCGCGTCGCCGGTGGATGTGGCTGTGGGCGACCCCATCACGGTGCGCGTGCAGGTCCGCGGGCGCGGCGGCCTCGACGGCGTGCGGATGCCGCCGCTCGATTTGGGCGAGTCTTTCAAATCCTATCCTCCGAGCGTGACGACCGAGATGCCCGACCCGATCTCGATGACAGGCTTGCGCAAGCTCGAACAGGTGGTGCAGCCGCAGAGCGCGGACGTGAAGGAGCTGCCCGCGTTCTCCTTGAGCTTCTTCGACCCCGACGCCCGCGCCTACCGCACGCTCAAGCAGCCCGCCACGCCGCTGCGCGTGCGCGCGGCCGCCGCCGCTCAGGCTCCGACAGTGGTGATGACCACGACGAACGCCGCAGCCGCCGCAGCGGCCGCGACAGAACTTGTCCACATCAAGCCCCACCTCGGCGTGCTGCAGCCGGCGGGCGCGGGCGCGTTGCGACGACCCGCGTTCTGGCTCATGTCGGGCGTGCCCTTCGCGCTGTGGCTCACGCTGCTCACGCGCCGCAAGCTGGAGGAGAAGCTCGCGCGCAACCCGCGCCTGCGCCGCCGCCGCGAGGTGGAGAAACTGGTGAACGCAGGCCTGGCCGGGCTGCGCCAGCAGGCAGCCGCCGCGCAGTCGGAGGCGTTCGTCGTGAACTTGTTCCGCCTGCTGCAAGAGCAGCTCGGCGAGCGGCTGGATTTGCCCGCCAGCGCGATCACGGAGGAAGTGATTGATGAGCGCGTGAGGCCGATGGGCGCGGGCGATGTGACGTGCCAGTCGCTCCACGCGCTGTTCCAGATCTGCAACGCCGCGCGCTACGCCCCCGTGCGCGAGACGAGCGAGCTTGCCAAGCTGGCCGAGCAATTTGCCGCCACCGTCGAGGAACTGCGGAAGTTGGAGGCGAGCCGATGAAGAGTTTTTTATCCACGGATGAAACACGGATGAAACACAGATGGGAGTTTCACCTGAAACTGGTTCGCGCCTTGTCCGTGTTTCGTCTGTGTTTCATCTGTGGATCAAAAAAGACCGTCTGGCTGTGGCCGCTGATCGCGTCCATGTGGGCCGTGGCCGCCCAGCCCGCCGCAGACTTTGAGGCGGCGAACAAGCTGTTTGAGCAGGGGAGATTTGCGGACGCTGCGGCAGGTTACGAGCGGCTGCTCACGAACGGCCCGGCGGCGGCGCTGCACTTCAATCTCGGCAACGCCCGCTTCAAGAGCGGCCAGCCGGGCAGGGCGATTTTTCACTATCACCACGCGCTGCGCCTCGCGCCTCGCGACCCGGACTTCCGTGGTAATTTGCAGTTCGCCCGGCGCAGCCTCGGGGCGCCGGAGGAGGAAAATCTCGGACGTCACCTGCTCAGGCTGCACACGCTGGACGAGTGGGCCTGGCTCGCGGGCGCGGGCCTCTGCGCGTGGTTCCTGCTGCTCGCGCTCGGGGAGGCGCTGCCGGCGAAGCGTGCTGGCTTCGCCGGTGCCACAAAAGCCTTCGGCATCGTTGCCCTCGTGCTCACCGCGTCGCTGGGCGCCGCACATTGGGAACGGAGCGCGGCGCGGCTGGCGGTCGTGGTGGTGGCGGAAGCCCCGGCCCGGCCCGGCCCGCTGGCGGAGTCGAAGACCGCGTTCACGTTGCGCGACGGCACGGAGGTGGCAGTGCTGGACTCAAAGGACGAGTGGCTCCATGTGCGGGACGCGGGCCAGCGCGTCGGCTGGGTAAAGCGCGACGCGCTGTGGCGGCTTCCGTGAGTCCATGAGCCTCCGGGACCAGGAGGGCGGGCAATTTTAGGAGGAGAGCAGGAAGGCAGGATGAGAAACGGCCACGTTCTCTCTCCTGCCTTCCTGCTCTCCTGATAAAAATCCCCGGCCCGCTCATGGTCCGAGTTTCCAATTGAAAGCCACTTGCCAGCGGCCTACGGTTTTGCCCAAGCAATGGTTCCCCGAGCAGCCCGCTGAGTGCTGGTGTGTGCATGTGCTTCCGGTCGGCGGAGGAGCGCGGGGGACAGAGGCCCGGTTGAAGACGGCATGAACGCAGACACTTCCAATCCGACCGGGCCAGCCAGCCCGGAATCCCCGGCGCGCTCCGCTTCCACGCGCGTGCTCGTCATTGAGGACAGCCCTGCGGACGCGTTGTTCATCGAGGCTCTGCTGGGGGACAAGTTCAAGGTGACGCAGGTGCCTGATCTGGGCAGGGGCATCGCGGCGGCTGCGCAGTCGCCCTTCGACCTCGCGTTGCTGGACCTGTTCCTGCCTGACAGCCGGGGGCTGGACACGTTCGCACAATTTCAGGCGCTGCACCCGGAGCTGCCCATCCTCGTGATGAGCGGCCTGGACGACGAGCGTGTGGCGGAGGCCGCCGTGCATAACGGCGCGCAGGATTATCTGGTGAAGGGCCAGATGGACGAGGTGCTGCTCCACCGCGCGATGCGCTACGCGATCGAGCGCAAGCGCGTGGAGCGGGCGCTGCGGGACTCGGAGGCATTTTATCAGTCGCTGGTCGAAAACCTCCCGCAGTTCATCTACCGGAAGGACGCGCAAAGCCGGTTCACGTTTGCGAACCGCCGATTCTGCACGTTGCTGGGCAAGACACTCCCGGAAATCGTCGGCCGCACGGACTGCGACTTTTTCCCTGCCGAACTGGCGGCGAAGTATCAGGCCGACGACGAGCGGGTGATGGCGTCGGGGAAACTCTTCGAGACCGTGGAGGAGCACACGCCACCGGGCGGCGAAAAGGAGCACGTGCAGGTGGTGAAGTCGCCGGTGTTCGACGAGCACGGCAGGATCATCGGCACGCAGGGCATTTTCTGGGATGTGACGGCGCGCGTGCGCGGCGAGGAAAAGCTGCGGAAGGCGCACGCCGACCTCGCGCGAAGCCGGGAGGATTTGCTGCGCACGCTCGCGGACCTGCAGCGCTCGCACAACCGGCTCAAGGAGGCGCAGCTCCAGATCATCGAGATGGAGAAGATGCAGTCCATCGGACAGATGGCGGCGGGCATCGCGCACGAGGTGAAGAACCCGCTGGCTGTCATCCGCATGGGAATCGACTTCCTGAACGAAAGCCCCGTGGCCGCCGGGGAGCCGGGCGCGACGGTGCTGAAGGACATGAACGACGCGTTGCACCGCGCCGACGGCATCATAATGGGCCTGCTGGATTTCTCGACGCCCGGCAAGGCAGACCTGCGGCCCGGTGATCTGAACACTCTGCTGCGCAGCTCTCTCAACCTCGTGAAACACGAGCTCAAGGCCGGGCACATCGAGGTAGTGACGGAGTTTTGCGAAAATCTCCCGGCCGCACTGGTGGACGCGGGCAAGATCAAGCAGGTGTTCGTCAACGCGCTCACCAACGCCGCGCACGCGATGCCAGATGGCGGCACGCTCACGCTGCGGACCTACCTCAAGAAGCTCACGCCCGAGGAGGCCAGGCCCAGCCCCGGAGCGCGGCAGACGCACGAGTTCCGCGCCGGCGAGCGCGTGCTGATGACGGAGATCGACGACACCGGCACGGGCGTTCCCGATGACAAGCTGTCCCGGGTGTTCGAGCCGTTTTACACCACGAAGGCCGCAGGCAAGGGCACTGGGCTGGGCCTCACCGTGTCGCGCAAGATCGTCGAACTGCACGAGGGCGGCATCAGGATTCACAACCTCGATCCGCGCGGTGCACGTGTGACCATCACACTAAGGACGGAAAGGACCTGATCATGGACCAGAAACGCATCCTCATCATTGACGACGAGCCCTCCATGACCCGGATGATCCGGCTCACCCTCGAGATGACCAAGCGATATCAGGTGCGCGAGGAAAACCAGGCCATGCGCGCGCTGATCTCGGCGAGAGAGTTCGAGCCGGACCTGATCCTGCTCGACGTGATCATGCCAGGAGTGGACGGCGGCGAACTGGCGCGGCGCATCAAGGCCGACCCTTCGTTGAGCCAGGTCCCGGTAATTTTCCTCACAGGCACCGTGACGAAAAAGGAGGCGGAGGAGGGGGCCGTCACCGCCGGCTACCCGCTCTTGTCCAAGCCAGTCAGCCTTAAGAGCCTGGTGGAATGCATGGAGAACACCTTCGCTGCGAAGGCCCACGAGGTTGCCAAGCCGTCGGCCAAGCCATGACGTCCGCGGGACGCGCGTCCCAAACAATTTTTTCCCGGCCCATTGACGCGCTGCCGTCTGCTGGTAGTTTGCCGCCATCCTTATGGCCACTCGCAACGCTGATTCCGCCGCCTTCGCCGCCCCCGTCCGCATCGCCACTCAACTTCACCTGGCCGCCGACACCACACTCATCCGTAAAAACGGCATCGAATTTCGCTCTGCCACGCCCATCGCGGCGTGGACGGAGATGACGGTGGCTTTGCACGACCCGCAGGACGGCCGGGAGATCAGCGCGACGGGCGTGGTGGTGGATTGCCGGGGCGACCGGCATCAGGGCTACACCGTCTCGATGGTGTTCATGGAGCTGACACCGATGGCGCAGGCCCGCCTGGGCTTGATGGCATATTCCAACTTGGCATGACGCTGCGCGCTGGATAAGTTCCGCGCCATGTCTCTGCCAATCGCTGAACCCGCCAACGAGGACGTTGCCTACTTCAACCAGATACTGAAAGCCGGCGTCGAGGGCGGCTGCTCCGATGTCCACATCAAGGTCGGCACGCCCGCATCCTTCCGCATCAGCCGGGCGTTTCACTCCATCGACTTCGTGCCCACACAGGCCTGGATGCAGAGCGTTATTGACGGCATCTGCCCCAAGCACATGAAAGCCGGGCTGGAGGCGGACCGCGAAACCGACTTCTCCTACTCCGCGCCGGGAGTGGGCCGCTTCCGCACAAACGTTTTCCAGGCGCTGGGCCGCTGGTGCATAGTGATGCGCTACATCAAGGCCGTCGTCCCCACCTTCGAGAAGCTCGGGCTGCCCGAGATTCTCAAGACCGTGGCGGAGTCCCCGCGCGGCATCGTCCTGATGGCCGGCACCACCGGCTCGGGCAAGTCCACGACGCTTGCGGCCATGCTCGAACATCTGAACAATAATTTCCGCAAGCACATCGTCACGCTCGAGGACCCCATCGAGTTCGTCTTCGAGGAGAACCAGTGCCTCATCGAGCAGCGCGAGCTGAACCTCGACACGATGAGCTTCCACCGCGCAATGAAGAGCGCCCTGCGCGAAGACCCGGACGTGATCATGGTCGGAGAGATGCGCGACGCCATCAGCTTCCAGACCTCCATCAGCGCGGCGGACACCGGCCACACGGTCATCTCCACCATGCACACCACCAGCGCGAACAGCTCGGTGGGCCGCATCCTGGAATACTTCAAGCAGGACGAGCGCGACACCATCCGGCGCCAGCTCGCCGGCACGCTGCGTTCGGTCTGCTGCCAGCGCATGGTGCCGACCGCGGAAGGCGGAATGCGCCCGGCGTTGGAAATCATGATCAACACCATCTCCATCAAGAAAGCCATCGAGGAAAACCAGCTCGGCAAGCTTCTGCCCATCATCGAAGGCAGCCGCAAGATCGTCGAGACAGACGGCGTATCGCTGTGGGAGGATCAGGGTGAGGGCATGATGAGCTTCAACCAGTGCATCTACAACCTGCTCCAACAGGGGATTATCACCGAGGAGCGGGCGATGGAAAAGGCCTCGAACCCGCAGCAGCTCAAGATGTGGCTGGAAGGCATCTTTACCAGCTCCGGCGGCATCACAGGCTGAGGCCAGGAAGCCCACGGCGCTTCCTGATCATGGAGCAAATCCACGATCCAACACCCCGTTTGGTGGGCCTTTCCAGATGCCTCGGAGGAACCCCAAACCCCTCGCTATCATCTGTGTTCCATACGTGGCCAAGGAATCGTTTCGCTGCCACAGCAGGTGATTGGAAAAAACCGAGCACGGGGAAAGCTTGGCGGAAGGGGTAGGATTCGAACCTACGGATGGGTTGCCCCATCTCCTGATTTCGAGTCAGGTGCCTTTAACCACTCAGCCACCCTTCCAACCGTTTAATTACAACGACTTACGTCGTAAATAGAACCTCCGACTTGACCATCTGATACTGCAATCTGATACTGGCCGCGTGAAACACCAAAAACACGAGCCAGCAACGCCTGCCGCGTCGAAATCGTGGCAGAAAACGCCGTATGCAAACTTGGTCCGTTACGTTCCATCTGGGGCGTATTTTGCGAGGATTCGAGTCGGCGGCAAGCTGATTCGCCAAAGCCTCAAGACGAAGGTGCTCACCGTCGCCAAGCTCCGGCTCGGGGATGTGGAGAAAGTGGAGCGGTCAAACTTGGAGGCGCAGGCGAAGCTGGGGGACGGGGATGCTGCTGTCCGCGACCTGGTGAAGTTGTGGCGGGAACGGATGGCGGCAGACCATTCGGTAAAGCCGCGAACCAAGACTTATTACGAGGAACGCCTTGCGGCTCTGCTCAAGAGCTGGCCCGGCCTGACGACCTCGGACATTCGGAAAGTCAGCGCCCAAGACTGCCAGCAATGGGCGGGGAAGTATGCTAAGCAGGCGAGTCCATCGAGCTTCAACAACACGATCGGGCTGCTGCGCCGGATGTTCGACTTGGCGATTGAACGCGGGCTGCGCTACGGCAACCCGGCAGCGGACTTGAAGCGCGTCCGGATAAAGGCGAAGGAACTGACCTTGCCGAGTCAGGATCAGTTCGCCGCGCTGGTCGCGGAAATTCGCCGGGTGCCGTTCGGGCCGGGGCTGGCGAGCGCGGACCTCGTTGAATTCCTCGCGTATGGCGGTTTGCGCAAAGGCGAGGCGGCGCAAGTGACGTGGGCGGACTGCGATTTCAAGCGAGGAGAAATCGCCGTGCGGGGTGACGCCGAAACGGGAACGAAGAATGGCGAAGTGCGTCGCGTGCCGATGATCCCCGACATGGTGCGCCTCTTGGAACGCCTGCGGGCGGCTCGCCAAGAGGAACCCGCCGAGGCCGCAGTGATGCGAGTTAAGGAATGTCAGGGCGGGCTGACGCGTGCCTGCAAGAAACTCCGTATCGCACGAATCACCCACCACGACCTTCGCCACCTGTTCGCCACAAAATGCATCGAGAGCGCCGTGGACATTCCGACGGTGTCGCGCTGGCTGGGCCACAAGGACGGCGGCGCGCTAGCGATGAAAGTTTACGGGCATCTGCGCGACCAACACTCCGTGGCGATGGCGCAGAAGGTGACTTTTGCCGCGACGAGTGCGCAGATACGCTAACCGACTCAATGAAGAAAAAGCTGCTTCGAGCCACAGGGAATTCCCCTCAAAACGTCGTGAGGCTAAAGCCGAAGTTGGTCACGAAGTTCGGCCCCGTCACACCTCAGGGTCTTTGGGCTGTCATGGAGAAGCATGCCCACCCGTCGGCGCTAGCTGATTCGCTGATGGCAGAAGATGCACCACCCTGGGTGAGGGTCTTGGCTAAGAAGTGGCTTCGGCACCAGCAGGCCGGGATTCCGATCAAACCCGGGATGGAAACAGATCCCGCCTTTTTGGGTGCGCAAACTGCGCGGGCCGTCGTTGCCAGGAAACTTGGCCAAGGTGAGGTTGAGCTGACAGATAGGGTTCGACGCGATTTGGACCAATTCGTCAAGGTGACTCGCCTAACCAAAGCGGCCATCCGGGATGCGGCCGACCGCACAGAGGAAGAAATTGCAGAGCAAGCGGCCTATGTCGACGAAGCGATGCCTTTGGTAACGCGGATGAAAGAACAGGAACAGGAACGCTTCATGCGGGCTTACAACAAAGCACTCAAGCTCGGCATCGAATACCTTGACCCGACCCGAGTGCCAGTGGAGCACAAGATTGTTCAGATTCTCTTCTTTAACTGGCGCTTGATTGCTCGCCTTAGCACGGTCTCCCAGGTGCATCAATTCCTTGGAGCGGTGTTTGCTCGGACGGGTGTGATCATTTCACGAGACCGGATCGCTCAGCGATGCCGCCGCATCGGCTTGCGTTTCTGTGGCCCGGGCCGGCCTCGAAAACTCCGAAAATAGGACAACGGCACCCAAGGGCTGTCGAAATACACGGTGCTTCAACTGCGCTACGCATAGCGCAGCATGAATGCACAAGACAACCCGACTCCGGCTCTCCCGAAACTGGCCCTGTCGAGGCTCGAAGCCGCGCAAGCCCTGGGGATTAGCGCGCCCACCCTCGACCGGCTCACCTCACGCGGCCTGCTGCGCCCGTCGCGGGCCACGCGCCGCCCGCTCTATGCCGTTACTGAACTCCAGCGGTTCCTGCGCGACACCTCCGCCCCGGAGGGCTGCTCGTGAACGCTGGCACCAGCACAACAGGGGAAGCCCGCGAAGAACGTGAAAGCCAAGGAGGTGGCGTCCTTTCACTCCTCTTCGCTGGGGACTTTGCTCTGCGTGCGGAAGGCACGCCTTCGGAAAAACCTGCGTTGACAGTCGAGACCGTGGGAGGGGCGGCGGCGGGTTCGCGCGCAGCGCGCGCCGCCGCCGCCCTTCCTTGTCTATTTGAAACAACTGCATCAAGTGATGAACCGCCACCGCTGCCGGGGCCGCGCCGCAAGCAGGCGCAAGCGCTCACCGACAACATCAAGTGGATGGCGGAGACGTTCGGCAAGGAGCGCATCGGCTTCCTCACCTTGACCCTGGGCGACGTGGACGCGGGCGGCAGATTCCGCAACCTGCGGAACCGAAAGGAAGCGCAACGGCGCTTTCACTCGCTCCTCACCAACGAGATTGCCAAGCGCTACGGGTGCGGCGTCACCGTCACGGAGCGGCATCACAACGGCGGCATCCATTTTCATCTCGTGGTGTTCTGCCGAGAAGACATTCGTGGCGGCATTGATTTCGCGGCGTGCTTTCCGCCCAAGGGTGATCGGGGCAAGCCGCAGTATGCGCCGGACTACGCGACGGCCAACGAAGCGCTGCGGCGGGAGTGGGCCTACTGGCGGCGCACGGCCAAGCACTACGGATTCGGGCGACACCAACTCCAGCCCATGCGGTCCAATGGCGAGGCGTTGGGCCGGTATCTCGGTGCCTACTTGCGGAAGGATTGGGACCACCGGCTGCCGGAGGACAAGGGCGCGCGGTGTGTCCGCTACTTCGGCCATTGGTCGAAGGTGGAGCCGTTGAAAGGGCAACGCAAAGCAGCGCCGCCTCACAACGCGCGGTTCGGCTGGCTGACGCCACGGGCGCGGGCGTGGCGGGAGATGCTCAAGCAGGTGGTGCTGGTGCTGCGTTACAAGGGCGTGGACATTTCGGAGGCGAACATCAAGGACATCATCGGCAAGCGCTGGGCGTGGCGGATGGGCAAGCTATTCGAGGCGGTTCAGTTTGAAACGGAGCATGTGGCGGATGCCGCGACCCGCGAAGCCATCGCGGAGCACAATTTCAAAGTGGAGGTGCGCTGGCTGTCCGGTGGTGGAACCTCTGGGTGTTCCTGCTGGTGGCATGTTACGGAAGTCACGCTGGACCATCTGCGCCCCTCGCCGGAGTGCAAAAAGGAAGGGGAAGTGTTGCAACTGGTGAAGGAGGCGGAGGCTGCGATTCGGCGCGGCCTGCGGCACCTGGCTGAACGTCGCAAACAGGCGGCGGACCAACTGCAACTCCTGCGGGAAGTAGGCGACACGCTGGAAGAGGCAGCTTGGCCCTTCTAGCGGAAAGGGACTCGTGATGCGGCGGGCGTGGCACTCACCCCGGCTGGCCGGATTCCACGTCGAACAGCATCCGCCAGACGCGGTCCAACTCACCCCGATCCACGACCTGCAACGGCGTCGAGCCGTCGAACGCCGGGTTGGGGGCCTTGAGCCAGCACGCGACTTGGGTCGGCTCCATCACGCGCGCTAGACCGTCGAGCAGGCGGTCTGTCTCCGGTTGAGACTTGGGAGTAAATGTCGGCTGGGTCATCGCGAAGGTCGGCGTTTTCAAGGTGGAAAGAATCAACTCTTGACGGCTTCTTGTGGCAGCAAAGAGACGCTCGCAGTGCTCGCGGGCTTGGTCTTCGGCTGAACGAAAGTCACCGCGCCAAGTGTCACCGCTGGCCAAGGCCCCCGCGAAGTCACGTTCAGCACCATTTCCCGGATGCAGCCGTAGAGGAACGCCGCCCCGTTTGCTTCGACCAACTCGCCGATGCGGTTATCGGGCCAACCATCAACTACTTTGAAAAGCCCGACAGCGTGGATTTCTCCCGTGTAGGACGCGGTGTTGTCGGGTGGAGAGTGGAGCTTGAGCCGCAACACTACTTGAAACCGCTTTGGGTCTTCAACTGCCTGACCAATCTCCAACTCGCAGAGCAACGCGTTGGCGACGCCCGGCTTGTTGGCCGGGCCGGCGTCTATCTGCACCTTTGAGAAAAAGTGCCGCTCAAGCTGCAACGGGGACGGTGTCATAATTCAAAACTCGCGGCTCGAACGGCCCGATTTTGCGGAACTCTTTGGGATTCCAATCCGCAGTCGCCACGGCTTGAGGTTCTTCGTTTAGAACGTCAATCCAGCAGGTCTTGGTGCCTTGGGGCTGCAAGTGGCAGCGAAATTCGCAGTTCAGCGCCCGGGCCAAGCGCACCATGGTCGCCAGCTCGAAGTTGTTGCGCCCGCTGAGGAGCCGGGTCACGAGACCGGGCTGGACATCGAGAGCTGAGGCCAACTGGCTGCGGCTCATGCCCTGCTGCTTCATCTCCGCAGTCACTTCTTCGGTGAACTCCAGTTTGGCGCGCTCCGCCCAATAGCCGGGGCGTTCTTCCGCGCGCTGGAAGAATTCGTCGAAGCTGTCGAAGCTACCGTAGGCTTTGTCGTTTTGGTTCAGCATGGATAAGTCCTCCGTCTTGCTTGGCTTGAAAGTAATCGCGCTTGAATCGTTCGGCTCGCTGTATCTCGTTTTTCGGGGCCTTCTGTGCGCCCTTCAGATAGCCGTGGGTGCAAACGATGAGGCTGCCTTCATCCCAAAAGCACAACAACCGAAGGCCGCCTGACGTTTTGAACTCATAAATCTTGTCCGTGCCCGGCAAGTCTTTGAATTTCTTGTCATCATGTGGCGGGCCGTTGTCCGCCGTTTCACTTAGCAACGCCCCGAGCTTGTCCAGTTCTGCCGCCCGCACGGCGGCTTGGTCCTGAAAGAAGCGCAATGTCGGGCATTTGTCGCGACCGTTCTCATCCGTTCCGGTGGCAATGGCTCGAATTGTGAGCCTGGCACCTGTTCGAATGACCAACGTCTTCATCGGGAGACTTCACTTAAAAGTGAAGTGTGGCAAGTCGGGATTTTTTGATTTGTTGTAACTACTTGATTTTTAATGAGGATACAGTGGCCAAGAAAAGTGCGCCAGCAAAGAAACTCTTGTTCTCTGGTGCGTTCGTTTGGCTCCCCTTGGTGCATTCAAGTCTCCCTGACGGCTAGGCGGTGGCTAGAATTCGTCGAAGGGGCCGAGGGCTTCGACATCGTAAAGTTTTTCGGCTTCCCAGCTCACGGCGCGTTCAAGGACGGCGAGGCAGTCGGTGGCGGTGCTGAGGAGCTTTTGCTGCGCGCTGGGGTGGAGGTAGGCGGGGCCGTGGGCGAAGAGGTCAGCCTCGACGGGGCGCACGGCGGCGACAAGTTCGTTGTCCGGCTGGGTGCCGGCGAGGTCGTGGCGTTTGGCTTGAAAGGCAAGCTGCACGAGGTTCTCGATGCGCTTGGTCTGCGCAGGTGTCGGAACGATAAGCGGGATGCAGCGGAGGTCGCTGATTTCGTGCCATGTGTTGTTCAGGAACTTCTTGATGTAGAAGCTGACAACGTGGCTGTTGAACAAGGCGAGCAGATGCTCGGCGGGCACGGCGCGAGCAGTTGGGCAAAGCATCGAAGCTGACGCATCGAACACACAGTCGCGGAGCAGCTTTGACTTTAGGAGGACTCCACGAGCGTGGATGTTGTATGTGAGGCCCGCAGTGAAGAAGTATCTCGTGCCTTGCCAGCGAGCCGAGCGAGACGAAGAAAGGTAATCAACATCGTCCTTTGTCCAGCGAACAAACAACGGCTCGTCATCCTGCCACCGGTTGCCGTCCGGGTCGCCCTTGCGGAAGGGCACGAACTGTCCACGTCCGCTGAGGCCGTTGTAGATAGTGGCGATGCGTGGGGCGTCGTCCGCGTTGGTGTAGTCTTCGCTGGAGCGGAGGCCCACGGCTTCCTTCGGCGCGCGGCGTTTGCCATCCGCGCCGCCAGCGGCCCAGCGCTGCATTTCGCAGCAGAGTTCGATGAAGTCGGCGTCGGTCACTTCCTTGGCCTTGTGGAGCTTTTCGAGCTGCTTGCGTGGAAGCCCAACATCGAGCGTTGTGTCCCAAAAGCCGTCCAAGTCTTTGTGCGTCTGCCAGCGTTTGAACAGTTCGGGTTTGCGCTGCTGCCAGGCGAAACGGAAATCGGCTTCGTCCGCCACGAGGTTGCTCGGGACGATGCGGTAAAGGTCGGTCTTGCCGATGCCGAGTCGCGTGTCGCCAAGCGTCTTGTCCTGCCGCATCGGCTCAATGCACGCTTCCCATGCCGCACTGGTGTCCGTCGGATGATTGGGGTCGCCTCCGGCAGCGGTCAGGAGCTGACGGAAGACGGGCGCAATGGTGGTATCGGCGAGCCATGCTTTCGTCCACGCGGCGCGCTTGACGACGAGTGCCTGGGCTTGCCGGGTGTCTTCGAGGTAGCCGAGGAAGCGCCCGTTGTTGGCTGTCCGCATTCCTTGCCCGCCTTCCGCGATGAGGCCCACGAGCGTCACGTCGCCGGGTTTCAGCGTGCGCTGATACTCAGTAATGCGGTCGCGGTTCTTGTCGAAGGCTTTCGAGTCTTTGAAGCATTCCCACCATTCCTCAACGAGGGCCTTCACCGGGGCGTTAAACTTCTTCCAGAGGTGAAGTGTGCCGGGTCGCGGCTCGAAGAAGGCGCGTTTGTGGGTGGTTTGGTAGAGCGCAAGCGGCACGCGATGCACGCGCAAGTCGGGCTTGGTCTGGCCGAGGCGCGTGTGAGTGCCGTGCTCGGCGGGCGTGAGGTCGTCGGGAAGCTCAGTGCTGGCGGTGAAGGGCACGCTGGCGTGCTGTGGCAGGCTTTCCAGCGCCTTGTCAGGCGCAGTGCCGGGACGCGGGCGCGCTTGGATGAAGAGGAGTGTGTCGTCGGCCTCCGCCGCGGGCGGTGATTTGCGAGCGACAAAAATGGCGGCGTCCACCGTGGCATCGAACGGGTCGCACTGGCCAAGGTGCGTGAGCCGGTGGCTTTGGAGCAGCTCGCGCATGGTGGCGAAGCTGGCAAGGGTGAAGAAGGTGTCGGCGGTGATGAAGCCCATGCCACCGCCGGGCCGAAGGAGTTGGAAGCCAAGGCGGGTGAACCACTCGTAGGTGTCCTCGGCGTAGCCGTGAAGGAACTTCGCCAGCTCCAGCCAAGGCTGCCCGGCCATCGTGTGGCGCGAGATGTAAGGCGGGTTGCCGAGCCATGCGTCGAAGCCACGTTCAGCGTCCGGGCGCGGTGTGCCGTCGTCGCGGTAGAAGACGGCGGGAAATTCGAGATGCCAGTGAAAGGGCGTGAGACCGGCGCGCTTGGCGTCGAGCGCGGGGGCGACAGCATCGCGAAGGCGGGTGGCGGCCCGCCGCTCGTCAGCAGGGAGCTGGGCGACTTCCTCCGGCGCGACGTGGACACGCGCAAGGCTCTGGTAATCGAGTTCGTTGAGCGTGCGCTCGGGAGCGTTCGCGCTTTCCTTGAACGCGAGCCGGTCGCCAGCGGCAAGCCAGAGATCGGCCACGTCGAGGAACGGTTTCAGGCCGGAGCGGACTTTTTTCCACGCCTCCTCCTTTTGCTTCACCTCCTCCATTGCGGTGCTGGGAGTGCCGGCGATGGTGGCGTTGGTCTCGATGACCTCGGCGAGCGCGGCGGGCAGCCGGGAGCCAACGTCGAAGGTGGCCTGCCTCTTCTGCTCCTCGGTCGCGGTGGGCAAGTGCTGAAGCTGCTTCGGTTCCGCGAAGAGGAGGGAGTTGCCGTGGCGAAGGTGGTGGTCGAGGAAGTTCAGCGGCTCCTCGGCGGCGATGCAGGTGAGCCAGAGGGAGAGCTTCGCCAGTTCGACGGCCATCGGGTTGTAGTCAACGCCGTGGATGCAGCTCTCGACGACCCGGCGACGCCAGTAGGCAGTCTCGGCCTGCTCCTGGGAGACGCCGGGCGGAACCGGATGGCGTCCGTCAGCCTTGATTTGCGCGGCGGTGCGCCGGCTGCCGCCGGTGCGGACTTCCTGCTCAGTCATCAGCCGCGTGGTCGGATGCTTGCGGATTTCGCGGGTAAGGAACTCGGTCGCGCGCACGAGGAAGTGGCCGCTGCCCATCGCGGGGTCCACGAGCCGGAGACCAAGGACCGCGAGGGCGAAGGAGTTGTCGCGCTTCTGCTCGTCGTTCTTCTTTGCCAAGGCGCGGCGCACGCCATCGCTGGTGTCAATCTCGGTGAGCAACGGGGCGAGGGTCTCGCGCAGGAGATAGAGGACAATCCAGTCGGGCGTATAAAAGATGCCCTTGCTGTGGTTCTGGCCGTTGGCGTTGACGAGTGAGAGCCGGCCCTCGGCATTGACGGCGAGTTGCGCACCGAGCAAGCCCTCGTAGATGTCGCCAAGCTGGCGGACTTCAAGGGAGGCGTAATCAATCGTGTCGTCAGTGCGGACGGTGCGCTGGCGGCGGTTGCTGCCGGCGGGTTGGTCGAAAATGAGAAGGCGAAGGACGTTCGCAAGCGTGGCATCGCCGACTTTCCACTGAGCAATGCGCGGATGCTCGTGCGGGGAGAAAAGGCCGCCGTTGTAGCGGGTGACGCCGGTTGCTGCGTTGCGGTCCTCGTGGGTGCCGTTGATGAGGTCGAACGACTTGAGCAGTGAATCGTAAAGGTCGGTGAAGGCGTCGTCGGTGAATTTCGCGCCACCTTTCAACTCGGGGACGAGGCGAGCGAGACTGTAACGCTCGTTGTAAATCTTGTTGCCAGCCTGACCGCGCGCCTTCACTGGAAGCAGGCCGCGACTTTCCGCGTAGAGGATGAAGAGCAGACGGTAGAGGAAAACGAGAGAGGTCTCGTAGAGTTCAGGATAGTTGGCGGCGGTGATGCCGTTGTCCGCACAAGCGCGATAGCCGGTGGCAAGGTCTTCGAGCACGTCGAAGATGCGGTCCTTGAGATTCTTTTCGAGTGCGACCTGACGGGTGAGAGCTTCCTCACGGAGCTGGTCTAGCAGGCAGCGGCCATCAGCACGGGCGAAAGCCTGTGGGCGGAAGAGCGCCACGAAATAGCGGAAGTCTTCGAGCGAGCAGAAGGCGTCTCCTTGGGCGAGGGTGAACTCGAAGTAGGTGTCGGCGGCAGCCTGCTCGCAGTAGAGACGCCAGCGGCAGCCATTGGTGAGGACGGCCCAATTGAAAAAGCGCGTGCCATCCGCGTCCTTGGCGTGGCGGAGGTAATCCTGGATTTGTTCGCTAGGAAACCAGCCGGGCGTTTCCCTGTCGGAGGCTTCGTCGAGCGGGTGGCCCCATTTCTTGGCTTCCAGTGCATTGTCAGCAAGTCGGAAAATGTCGGTGGCGTCGGTCGCAGAGGCGCCTTGCTCGGCGCGTGCGGAATCCGGGAAGAGAACGTAGTCGGGACGTTTGCGCGTCGGGCCGTGTGGAAGATTCGCCTCGGGAATAAAATGCCAGCCCAGGGCTTTGAGAACGGGGTCGAGGAAGGCGGTGCGGGTGTGAGCTTCCCCCTGGCGGGCGAGGCCGGTTGCCTTTTCCTTCCACAAGGCGAGCAGTTCACGATGCAGACTTTCAACATCCTTTGCCGGCGGAAATTCCGCGCTGCTGGCAAAGTGCCGTTGAAGGTAGTTGGAGGAAAATAGCCCGTGACTGTGAAGTGCGCCGGTGACTTCGGACTGCGGGAGCGCGAAGTCGAGTTGGTTGACGTGCTTCTTGTTCATCCGGCGGCTGGCGACGATGTAGCCGATTGAGGGGGCATGGGCAAGCAATGGCGCAGATAACAATCATTGCGCCCAGTTTTCGCGAGGCGTCTCGTGACGAATACGCCGTCAGCCGCAGACCTCTGGCGTGGCGGGATTGGGGCTTGGATTCCAAGCGTCTGGTGCTAGGCTGCCAGCATGTCAGAACGCATCACAGTCAGCCCGGATGTCTGCAACGGAAAGCCGGTGGTCTGCGGCACGCGGGTCACGGTGCAAACGGTGCTGGAGTTTCTGGCCGCCGGTGATTCGGTGGAGGATGTGCTGGCCGAGTATCCGTCGCTGCGCCCCGAGGACGTGCGCGCCTGCCTGGATTACGCGTCGCGGCTGATGGGGAACCATTTCACGCTGCTGCCCGTGGCATGAAAGGGTTGCTCCTCGACGAGAACCTGCCCGCGCGGCTCACGTTCCAGCCAAGCCTGCCGGTGATTTCCACGTCCGTTCTGGGAGCCAGCCCTAGCGACACGCAAGTCTGGGAATACGCGCGGCGAGAGGAGCTGGTCATCGTGACCAAGGACGCCGATTTTTCCGGGCGCATCATCCTGCACACGCCGCCGCCCTGGGTGGTGCATTTGCGATTCGGCAACCTGCGCCGCCGGGAGTTTCACGCGGTGTTGGCAAAGGTGTGGCCGCAGGTCGAGGCGTTGCTCAAAACGCACAAACTGGTGAATGTCCACGCTGACCGGGTCGAAGGCATCAGCTAAAAGCGCAGTGACGGCCTGAACTGGCTCGCGCCGGATAATTGTCGAAAGGCGCGTTCGGTATCCGTCAGGCATCCGTGACGAATGCGCTGACAGCCGCCGGAGCGACTCCCCGGCTTGGTCGCGGAGAAGGCTGCCGGCGCAATGGTCGCGCTGACTTGATTCGGAGCGAGCGGAGTCGGGCAACTTGGAAGTGGAGTCGGCGGAGCGCGCAAGGTTGTCCGTCTCCGTGAGCGCGCCGGTCGCGAGGTTCTGGGAGTGACGGTCGCAACTTCCCGCCGCGACGAGCCAAGCTGACGAGTTGGAGAGTGTCCGCAGGAGCATCGGAAATGAGTCTGCGCGGGCTGGTCGCGGCGGAAAATCAGGAGTCAAAATCTGATACTGCAAATCTGATACTGTTTGCCCGTTTTCATGCAGATTTGGGAGGACTCGTGATGACCGCACTTTGCGCAAGTGCCTGTGAACACGACAAGTGATGACTCGTGAGGACCGGGGAAAAGTGCGTTCGTCAATTTC
Source organism: Verrucomicrobiota bacterium (assembly GCA_016235545.1). Lineage (GTDB taxonomy): Bacteria > Verrucomicrobiota > Verrucomicrobiia > Limisphaerales > SXTU01 > SXTU01. The sequence goes on from JACRKB010000061.1 coordinate 36,859, forward strand.
GAGTCAGGTGCCTTTAACCACTCAGCCACCCTTCCGACATGGGCGTAGTTTGCGAGGATCCGCGTCGGCGGCAAGCTGATTCGCCAAGGCATCAACTCATGGGAAGCATGACAGCTTCTTGCGGACGGCCCCGGCTATCGGCGCTGACTCTGCATCAACTCGTATTGTTTGACTGCTTGGACCGCGCGGCTGTCGCCCTTGGCCGCGAGGGCATAAATGTCAGTCATGACTGCTGCCATGGCATCGTTCAAGACCATGCGTTGCTGGGCCGACACTGATTGGGTGGCTCGTAATTGTTGCAGACGCACGACCGCATCTTCGAACTTGCCGCTTTTGTAGGCTTCCACGGCCTGCTTCAGTTGCTGCCCGGGAGCGGGGAGGGGCGGTAATCCTTCGGACGGTGGCGATGTCGACGTTGCCTCCGTGCTGGCCAGGGCGTTAGCGGCTTTTTCGAGCTCCGCGTTTGCCGGGCCAGTAGCGGACTTCTTGCGGCATCCAAGAGCCGTGATGGACAAGCTGGCACACAAAACCATCATCGTTGCAAATTCGTTTTTCATCCTCAGATTCCTTGAGATCGAGCAGCGGCATTATCTGCCATTTGCCGTGTTCGGGCTGCAAAAGAGCCGGTTCCTGGCGGGGAGCGCTTGCTCCGTATAGAAGTCCACAGTCTTGATATACTCGACATGGCCGTCCAAGACCCCGACGGTGGTTCCCAAGTTATGCATCGTGGTAACGCCTTCAGCAGGGCTGCTTGACCCGTCGTTCCAATCACCTGGGTTGTTTTCGAATGCCTGCCAGAAAATGATGTCGTTGGGCTGGTATTGGGTGGTCCGGTAAGACCTTCCCGCAATCGCCCCGTAACCGCACACGGCACCGTTCATCAGAAAGCTTGTCATCTTCTGCGCTCGGGAATTGAAGCTTGGAATCGCGTTGGTCCTCTCGGACGGGCACCGGTATAGGGCCACGGTTTTGATGTAGGGGTAAAGGACCCCGCCCTGATAAGCCAGCTCCGGATTGGTGTTGTAGGGTGCGGCGTTCAAATTGGGAACGCTTCCGCCCAAGGCGTCGTAAAGCCAGCCTCTCGCCAGCCAAGGCGAATTCCAGTTCGGTTCGGTCAGCAGGTCCGTCGCCTCAGTGGAATAGAGATGTATGGCCAGCATGAACTGCTTGACGTTGTTCTGGCATTTCACGGCTACTGCCTTGCTCTTCGCCTTGGATAGCGCTGGCAGAAGCATCCCGGCCAGTATCGCAATGATGGCGATGACGACGAGCAGCTCGATGAGGGTGAACGCGCTGCGTTTGGCGACAGTGCGGGCGAAGGATAGACGATTCATGGTTGGCTGCGAGTTGTCTGGTTGGCCAAAGTTGCTGCCACAGTCATTACACGCCAAGGGCGACTCTGCCAAGTGTGCAGTAATGTATTCGACCCGGGTGAAGGCGGTTGTCGCGGGCTGGAAGTGACCGGCCTACACGGTCTGATTGCGATGCTTCACCCGGGTCGTAAGCGTAGGAGGCGTAGGAGAGGCGATTATTCCGGACAAGCCAAAGGGGACTCGCGCTAGGCGCTGCCGTAGCGGATGCGCAGGTCTCCCAGATGGCCGCCCTTGCGCTCGGTGTCGAACATCACCTTGGGCGCAATGAGTGCGGCGCGGCTCACGATATAGCAGGTCGCGTCGTCCTCCTGAAGTTGGTGGAGTGGGTAGAAGGGCAGCCGTGTGACCCGCACGTCTTGCAGGGAGCCGGTCTTCACGGCGCGGTGCAGTTCCTTCATCAGCCGGTGCCCGCTCTGAATGAGGAAGCGGTATTGCTGCTCCTCGTGCGTGAGGCCGAGGTCGTAGAAGATGGCGGCTATCTGCCGGAGCCGGATGAAGTATTCGCAGCGACTCTCCGCCCATTCGAGTTCCGCCTGCTTGTCCTTGAAGGCGAATGCTTGGACAAGGTGGAAGATGGTGTCCTCCGCCGGAGCCGGGGCGTCGGCATCCAGATACAGGCGCTTGGTCTGCTTGAGCCGCGCGTCAATCAAGTCGAGCCGGCCTTCGCGATTGAAGCGGTGAGTGATCTTCACCAGGTCGTAGGCGCCAATCGCCACGCGGAAATTTGTCGTGAGGAAGAGGTGGTCGAAGACGACCTTGATCTCGATCGGGGCGTCCTTCGTGGTTGTGAGCCGCCCGATGTAGCTCCGCTCAGCCATGTTAAAAACAGGCACGGGCGTCTGCTTGAGCTGTTCCCATTGTGCGGTGTCCACATGGCCGAGGCGCAGCGCAAGTTTGCGCACGCGTTGCGCGAGTTGGTAATGGGGGCCTTGGCGGTAGGGCTGTGTCTGGCGCTCCAGTTCCCTCACCTCGTCCAGGGTGATGGGCTGCTCGTCGGTGAGCCGACGCTCGTATGCAGCAATGTTGTCGGCGAGAAATTCGGGTGCGTCAACGGTTTGAAGGGCGGTCAACATACGGCGCTGACTGTCAGAGGCGCGGGCGCAGGGATTATTCCCACCGTCATCTCGGCCCGGAGACATGAAGTTGAAATGGAACGGCTCATTTCCACTCAGAGAGGCAGTTGACGCAAGGTAGCGCGGAGCAGGGAGCAACGGAGAACTGCAAGAGCTGAACGCATGAGCCCAGTTGGAGCGGTCCAAGAATTTGTCCCCGCGTCGTGAATGGGACCGCAGACTTCAACCGCATCGTCTTCTCAGCAGGAATATCTTCCGCTCGCGGGCCTCCAACGATTGTGTTCACCCCTGACCTCGATCCTTCGGCGGGAAGTCCGCCTCCGCGTCGCAAGTTCCTGATGAAATCCCTCGTCGTGGCCTTGGGTGGTGCGGCTGTGGGCGCGGCTGTGTGTCTAGGCCCGCAGGGACGCAGGCCGCCCGGGGGTGTGAAGGTGGCGCGGGTGGCCACGCTGGAGGAGCTGCCGGCGGACGGGGTTCCCCGGAGTTTCCCCGTTTACGCAACCGGCTTGGAGGTGTGGAACAAGTTGTTCGGCAAGCCAGTGGGTGCGGTGTTCTTGCGGCGCATGGGGGTGGACAGCCTCGTCGCTTTCAACGCGGCGTGTCCGCACGCCGGCTGCCGTGTGGATTTCGAGCCTGACCGCAAGGGCTATCTCTGCCCATGCCACAAGAGTTCCTTCACAATCGAGGGCAAGCTCGCCGACCCGAGCAGCCAGGCGTTGCGCGGCCTTGATGAGTTGAAGGTCGAGCTTCGCGACGGCCGGGAAATCTGGGTCCACTTCCAGGATTTTCATCCCGGCCACGCGGAGAAATACCCGATCTGACCGGCCGGCTTCGGCGAGCAGGTGTGCAATCATTGCGGCAGCATCATGACTGTGAAGGGGGAGCCCACGACGTTGGTCGCCTGAGCCATCGCCAACTGAAGCCCAGCGGTGGACAACTGCTGGACGCTGCCGTCGGAGAGGGAGACGTTGCCCTGCGCGCCATGATGCGAGATGGGGCCTGCCGCCGTGGTGCGTGCCGCCGCATCGCCGGACACCCAGCCGGAGGGGAACGGAGTGGCCGGGCCTGCCGCCGCATTGCCCATCAAGTATCCAGGCCGGCCCAGCGCCGGTGCAGCGAGGCCGTTGGGTCCCACCGTGGCGGGCGGGCCGGACCCGTAGGCCGTGGTGTCCGGGTTGTTCGGGTTGGGGCCGATGTTCGAGTCGGCGGAGAGCAGCGTCCCCGGCTTCGTTTCATCCGCGTCCCCGCCGACGGCGTAGCTCACGGGTCCGCTGGCGAAGCCGCGTGAGTGGGGACCGTTGGCCACGGCTGGCGCGCTCAGGGAGCCACGCCCAAATAGGCCCAGGGTTCCGGCCGTGGTCGAGGTGGAGAAATCCGCGCACGCTGAATTGAGCCGGGGCTTGTCGCCGGGACAGGTGACGATCTTGGCGCTGCCCAGCTCGTTGGACAGCGAGCCAAAGGTGTCAATGGGAGCGTGACCGGCCCGTTGCGCGCGGCCATTGGGCGTGGCGACGGGACAGGCTCCGCCGAAGTTATTTGCGGAAGGCGAGGTTCCAGTCCCCGTGCCAGTCAGCCATGAGTCCACGACTTTGTAAGGAAAGCGGCCATCGTTGTCACCGGCGGAGACCGTGAAGGCTAGGGCGATCTGCTTGAGGTTGTTCACGCACTTGATACGCGCCGCGTTGGCCTTCGCTTTTGCGAGCGCGGGCAGGAGCATTCCGGCCAGGATCGCGATGATCGCGATGACGACAAGCAGTTCAATGAGGGTGAAGCCAGCAAGGCAGGGCCGGGAGCGGCGGGTGATCATGGTCGGAATGCGCCCCACTCGGAGCGCGATCGTGAGAGAAGCCACCGCAGCGGATATTCCCGTCGGCGCAATCTCCTCACTACGATGGAATAAGCCGCCCCTGCCAGTCCTCTAACACCCGTGGACGAGCCTGACTTCGATCAACTCGTGAGCGACTACTACCAGCCGCTCTACCGCTTCGCGTTGAGCCTGACGGAGCGCGAGGCGGAGGCAAGCGACCTGACTCAGCAGACGTTTTTCCTGTGGGCCTCCAAGGGCCAGCAGTTGCGCGACAGCTCGAAAGTGAAGTCGTGGCTCTTCACCACGCTGCACCGGGAGTTTCTTGGTTCGCGCCGCCGCACCACGCGCTTCCCGCACCACGAGATTGAATCCGTGGAACGCGAGCTCCCCCCCGTCACGCCCGCCACGGTCAACGAGATGGACGCCGGCGCCGTCATGCAGGCATTGTCAAACGTGGACGAAGTCTATCGCGCGCCGCTGATGCTCTTTTACCTCGAAGACCACTCGTATCTGGAAATAGCAGCCGTCCTCGACGTGCCCATCGGCACCGTCATGTCACGGCTGGCGCGCGGCAAGGCACAGTTGCGCGGCCTCCTCGCGGACCCGGCCACGGATGAGGAACGGAAAATCGTGCCGCTGGATATTCGCCAAGCAATTTGATCCCATGAAAAACGACGAAGCCAAATTCATCCTCCGCGCCTACCGCCCCGGCGGCCAGGACGCCGCCGATCCGCAGTTCGCCGAGGCGCTCGCGCAATCGCGCCGCGACCCGGAACTGGGGCGATGGTTCGCAGAGCAGACCGCCCTCGACACCGCCATCGGCGGCAAGCTCCAGGCCATCCCCGTGCCGGCGGACTTGAAGGCCAGCATCCTGGCCGGTCGGAAAATTGTCCCCATCCGCACCGAACCGTGGTGGCGGCAGAGCCTGCATCCGGCAGCGACGGCTGCGGCGCTTGCCGTGACGCTCGCAACCATCGGATACCTCGCCCTGCACGTGCCGCCGGAGCCGAAGGCGGACTTCAGCCGCTTCACGCAGGACATCACCGATTACCTCGGCAAAGGCTACGGCGTGCTCCCCCGGCACGCGCATCTGGCCACGACAGACGTGACTTACTTCGGCAGCCAGAGCTACCGGATGAACTACCGCAGCCCGAGCCTCGACGACATCCGGCAATGGCTCGCCGCCAACGGTGGCCACGGAGATTTTACCAGTCCCCCGGGCCTCAAGAAACCGCTCAACCTCGGCTGCGGAGTGATGGACTGGCGGGGCAAACGGATCACCCTCATCGCCTTCCAGACCGGGCGCATCCTGCCGCAGGACAAAGTCCACCTCGTCATCATCAACACCGCCGACCTGCCCGACGCGCCGCCGCGCGGCCAGCCGCGCTTCGACGAGCGTGAGGAGTGGACCACCGCCGCGTGGAGCGACGGCCCGCTGACCTATTTCCTCATGGCCCCCGGCGACCGCCGGGCAGTGGGGAAGTATCTGTGAAGCGCAGGGCGAAGGCTTGATGATTCGCGAGGGGGATTGGAGTGCTGCTTGCTGGTGAGGTCGAGGATGCAGGATTCAAGGCCTTGCCAATTTTGGGGTGCCCTCCTAGCTTGGCCACCATGCCAACGGTGCTGCGCGTCCGAGGGTATCGGGTTGGATTTTACAGCTCCGAACCAGACGAGCCGGCGCATGTCCATGTGCATAAGGCCGGCGGCGAGGCCAAGTTCTGGCTCGGGCCGATCCAGTTGAGCTGGAACAAGGGCTTTCGCGAGGCCGAGCTCCGCGACATCGCCCGGATTTTGGAAGCGAACGAAAGCAAGTTGATTGAGGCCTGGAATGAAACCGAATAACACCCCGCCGCCGGACATCATGGCTGTCCATATCACCGAGGAGCGCCTGACCTTCGACCTCGAAGACGGGCGGACGGTGAGCGTGCCGCTGGCTTTTTACCCCACGCTGCTGCTGGCGACTCGCCGCGAGCGCGCGAGCTTCGAGATCTGCCATTCCTCCGTCCACTGGCCGAAGCTGGACTGCGACATCAGTTCCGACTGTCTGCTGCGAGGAGCACAAGAAGCGCGGCGTTTCGCGGAAAGGGCTTGGAAGAAGAAAGGCAA
>JACRKB010000062.1 GCA_016235545.1 Verrucomicrobiota bacterium
AGCACTTGCTGCGGACGTGGGCGTCCGCGCTCCGCTCCGCGACACCTTCGAGCGCCAGCTCCGCCAAGCCCTCCCCGGCACCGAAATCATCGGCGCAAAATCTCCTCGCGTCTGGAACACAACCCTCGCCCTCATGCCGGAAGCCGACTGCCGCACCCGCTGGGTCGTGAAGCTCGACAAGCTCGGCGTCGCCGCCTCCACCGGCTCCGCGTGTGCCAGCGGCAAGGCAGAACCCAGCCCCGTCCTCACTGCGATGGGCTACACACCCGGAGAGGCCGCGCGCGCGCTGCGTTTCAGCTCCAATTGGGAAACCACAGAGGCCGACTGGCAGCAACTCCTCGCCGCCCTCGTGCAAGCCCACCGCGAGATGCAGACCGCCACCCGTAGTCGCCGGCTTTAGCCTGCGCCAAAATTGGCTGAACGGTCCGCAACCTGAAGGTCGCGACCACGTTGGCAAATTCCTTCGTGCCCCTCCGCGCTTCTTCGTGCTTTCCTACTGGCGTGACCGATGAGCCAATCATTGACCTGCACAGCGACCATTACTTCATGGGCGAGGCGCTCCGACTCGCCACTCGCGCCTACGAAGCCGAGGAAGTCCCCGTCGGCGCAATCGTCGTGCGCGCCGGACGCATCATCGCCCGCGCGTTCAACCAGGTGGAACTGCTCAAGGACGCCACCGCCCACGCCGAGATGCTTGCCATCACCCAAGCCCTGGAGGCTGTAGGCGACTGGCGCCTCAATGACTGCACTCTCTACGTCACCAAGGAGCCGTGCCCCATGTGCGCCGGCGCGGCCGTCCACGTCCGCTTCGGCCGCGTGGTCTTCGGCGTCGGCGATGCGAAAGGCGGCGCGGCGGGGGGCGCATTGAACCTCCTGCAATTCCCAGGCCTCAACCACCATTGCGACATCACGCGCGGCGTGCGCGAGGAGGAATGCCGCGCGATGCTCCTCAGCTTCTTCTCCGAGCGCCGTGCGCTTAACAAGACCGCGAAGGAAACTCAGGCAGCGGATTAGCCACAAAGAAGCACAAGGGGCTCAAAAGAGCGGAGTCCCAGCGTGTTCCTTTTGCGCCTTCTGTGCCTCTTTGTGGCCCGACCCTCTTCGCGGTTCAACTCACCGACATCAGCGACACGCGCTCGTTCTTTTCGTTGCGGCTGATGCCCTGCGCACGAGGGTCCAGCGTCGGCTTGCCGTCCACGACGAACCAGTAGCGGTAGTGCCCGTGCGCGAGCGAAACCTGCCCGATCCAGTTACCATCCGGCGACTGCTCCATCGGGTGCAACGTTGCGTTCCACTCGTTGAAATCCCCGGCGATGAACACCTCTTTCGCACCCGTTGCGGCGCAGAAGAAGTTGATGGGCTTGGTGAAGGATTTGCCGACATGGAGCTTGCCGTTCGCTGCCAGTTTTTCGTTTGCCATGATTTGATTCGCGTTATTGGGGCGAAAAGAAAGCAACTCCCAACGATGCGAACAAGCGTGAAAAACCAGTCTGAACTTCGCTAGACTGCACGCGTGGCCAGCGACAACTCGACGGGACAACCGACCGCACCGTCCATCGACCGCGAGCGACTGCACCGCGCGCTGGCAAAGGCGCGCGCCGCTCTCCTCGCCGAGCGCGGCCCGCACGGCCACTGGGAAGGCGAGCTGTCCAGCAGCGCGCTCTCCACGGCGACCGCCGTCGTCGCGCTGGAGTTGTGGCAACGCGCCGTGCCGGCGACTTCCAGTCGCCGTCCACGCGGCAACGAAACCGAAGCGGCGGCTGGAAGCACGCCGGCACGGGCCATCGAGTCCGGCCTCATGTGGCTCGCCGAGCACCAAAACGCCGACGGCGGCTGGGGCGACACGACGTTGAGCTTCTCGAACATCAGCACCACCGCGCTGTGCTGGGCCGCGTTCGGCGCGGTGCCGGGAGCGGAGGCGAAGTGGCCGGACGCGGTGCGGCGGGTGGAGGCGTGGCTGGCGGAAAAGTGTTTAGTAATTAGTAATCAGTCATTAGTCGCGAAGCCGGCCAAGCCACCCGTCGCGACTAATCACTTACCACGAATTACTAATCACTCTCCCCTCTCCCGCTCCGCGCTCATCTCCGCCATCATCGCCCGCTACGGCAAGGACCGCACCTTCTCCGTCCCCATCCTCACGATGTGCGCGCTGTCCGGGCGGCTGGGCGAGGGCAAGGAAGCTTGGCGACGCGTCATCCAACTCCCCTTCGAGCTGGCCGCGTTGCCGCACAAGTTTTTCGCCACGCTGCGCCTGCCGGTGGTGAGCTACGCGTTGCCCGCGCTCATCGCCATCGGGCAAGTGCGGCACCATCACCTGCCCACGCGCAACCCAATCACGCGCCTGCTCCGTGACAGCGCGCGGGCGATGACGCTCCGCGTTCTGGAGCGCATCCAGCCGCCGGGCGGCGGCTTCCTCGAAGCCACGCCGCTGACGAGCTTCGTCACCATGAGCCTCGCGGGCAGCGGCAACGCGGACCATCCCGTCGCGCGACGCGGCGTGGAGTTCCTGCTCAAGTCCGTGCGCGCGGACGGGAGCTGGCCGATTGACACGAACCTCGCGACCTGGGTGACGACGCTCGCCGTCAACGCCCTCGGCCCGAGCGTCCACGAGGTGATGAGCACCGAGGAGCGCGGGCGCATCCTCGACTGGCTGCTCGCCCAGCAATACCGCACGGTGCATCCCTACACCAACGCCGCGCCCGGCGGCTGGGCCTGGACCGACCTGCCCGGCGGCGTCCCCGACGCGGACGACACGGCGGGGGCGCTGCTGGCGTTGAAACATCTCTCATTAGCACCCGGCTTCAGCCGGGTGGGCGCGCGGCAACCCGAGGGAAAACTGTTTAAACAGTTTTCCTCCGACGCCGCACCAGACACCCGGCTGAAGCCGGGTGCTAATAAGAGCGAAGCCCAACCGCTTGACCCGCGCGTGCGCGAGGCGGCCATCGCGGGGGTGAAGTGGCTGCTGGACCTGCAAAACCGCGACGGCGGCATCCCGACCTTCTGCCGTGGCTGGACGAACCTGCCCTTCGACCGCAGCAGCCCGGACATCACGGCGCACGCGCTGCGGGCGTGGCTGGCGTGGGAAAAAGAGCTTCCGGACGAGCTTCGTCCGAAGCGACTCCGTGCCTTGAAATTCCTACTCCTCGCGCAGGAGTTTGTTGGCTCTTGGATTCCACTCTGGTTTGGCAATCAACGAGCATCTGACGAGGCCAATCGCACTTACGGAACCGCGCAAGTGTTAAAGGCAATTTGCGCCGTCTTGAAGAAAAATTCAGGCGACAGGGCAGGGTCCGAAGCTATTGCCAATCTCGCTTCAGACAAGCGGCTCTCAAAATTGAGGGATTGTCTCATCGCCCTAGATCGGTTGCGCAAATCGCGTGGACCTCGTCCAGAGTGTGAATCGGTTGTGACATTGTGGCGGATGCTCAGGGCTGGACAAGGTGTGTTGTTTGCCTCTCAAAACCGTGATGCTGGGTGGAGTTCAGTTTTGGTCAATTCCCATTCATCCGTGGAGGAGACTGCGCTGGTGGTGGAGACACTGGCCTTGGTCGGATCGATCCCCGAAGCAGGCGAACGAGGTCTCGGTGAGAGTGGAAGAGCAGGAGTTGACTGGCTCCTCCGCCGTGTCGAAGATGGCACGTGGACGCAGCCCGCGCCCATCGGCTTCTACTTCGCCAAGCTGTGGTATTACGAGCGGCTGTATCCGATGGTCTTCACCGTCGCCGCGCTGGAAGCCGTCGCGCGGCTGGAGCAGACGGAGAAGTAGAAGCGTCCGGTTCGCCCGCGCCGGAGGCGCGCATGAAGGTAGCCGGTGGGAAGTCTCGCGGAGCGAGGCGCACCCACCGGAAAGAGTTGAGGCGTTGCCCGCCCCGGAGGGGCGGATGAACGGCGCGCAAAACACGGTTCATGCTCCCCTCCGGGGCGCGGAAAAATCCTCCGTTCGTTCCGGTGGGTGCGCCGCTCCCGTGGGTCGCGGCTTCCCACCGGCTACCTTCAATTGCCCCTGCCGGGGCCGGCACTCGTGCCCTCTGTCCTACTTCAATCCCTCCACCACCTTGCGTGCGACGGCGTGAATGATGCCGCGCTCGCTGGCGTGGTCCACCGTGAAGGTCACGAGCACGAACTTCCGCCCATCCGCCAGCTCCACATACGCGCAGTCGTGGCGGGTCTGGCTGGTCCAGCCGGCCTTGGACCACAGCTTCGCGCCCTCGGGCAGAGCGGAGCCGGTGAACTTGCCCTGGCTGTCGGCGTCCTTCTCCTTGCTGAACGGGTCGCGCTTGAGCAGCACCATCATCTCGCCGCTGCGTTGGGCGGAGACGCACTTGCTGGTGGCGATCTCGGTCATCAGCCGCGCAGTGTCGTCGGTGGAGAGGAAATTGCGCTTCGGCTCGAAGGCCTTGATCGCTTGCGACTCACGGCCATACGGGCCTTCGCACCAAGGCTTCTTGTGCGCGACGACGTTCGCGTAGCCCAGCCCGGCAAAGTAGCGGTTCACCGCGTTGCGTTTGTCGAACCACGTCTTCAGCTCCGCCTCCGGCAGCTCTGGCCCGCTGGTCGTGCTCGTCAGCACATCAATCACGTAGTGCGTCGCCTCGTTGTAGCTGTGGACGATCATGTCGCTCATCGCGCGGCGCAGCTCGGGCGTGTCCGTGAGCTTGCCGTCCTCCATCCAGCGGTGCGCGGCGGCGAGGTAGAAAAGCTTGATGACGCTGGCCGGGTAAATCTGCTCGCCCCCGCGATGGCTGCCGCGCACGGGCCTCGCCGGGTCGCGCAGATCCACAAGCGTGACGGCTATCTGACCCGACTGGAGCTTGGGGAACTGCCTGCGTGCCTCGGCGACGGCGCTGTCCACGACCGACTGCAAGCGCGGCACAGGCGGGGCGAAGTCAGGGGCAGCTTGAGCGCTGGCGCGTGGCACGGAGGAGACAAATAGCACGGCAGCCACGAGAAGTTGAGCGCGGAGGAGGCGTTTCATGTCACCGAGTAAAGCGGGCGGAGCGAGGGAGCGCAACTCGACGCCTCGCGCTCGGAGCGCGGACGCCCACGTCCGGGCGCATCTCACTTTCCTGCAGACCGGACGCGAGTCGGTGCTTCGGGCTGAAAGCCCGGCATTCGCTAGCCTGGGGTGAAGCCCCAGGTCAACGAGGCCACGAGGAAGCCGAGCGCTGTAAGCGCGTCACCTTGGCAA
>JACRKB010000060.1 GCA_016235545.1 Verrucomicrobiota bacterium
AGAACGGGGCGGTTAGAAACAGTCCCAGCTCCAGTCATCCCAGACTCGGCTCCTTTGTGCTCTTTGCGCCCTTTCGCGGCTGAACTTCGGAGTTCGGGTTAAATTTCAACTGCCGGATTTAGGTTCATATACGCCCGAGTTCGGCGCGAGGGCGCACCGGACGGCAGCCGGGGCGGCTGCGATCCCCAAGCCCGGCAACCGCATAGTTGTTGGCTGATAAAAGTGGCACGTCGCAGGCGCAGGCAGGGCCAAGGGGCAGGGAGCGCTTCGTTAGCTGCGAACTAACTGACCGTTAGCATCATTGTCAACCATCGGACTTTCATCAGGCTTCCCATTCTCACCAGCGCTGCTAGATTCAGCATCCAGCAGAGCACCCAGAGCACACTCAACTCAAAGCAGCTATGAACCACAGCTCCAGTTCACTCGTGCGCCGCACAGGCTTCACCCTCATCGAACTGCTCGTCGTCATCGCCATCATCGCGATATTGGCGGGCATGCTTCTGCCGGCCTTGGGCAAGGCCAAGTCGAAGAGCAAGGGCATCGCCTGCATGAACAACTTTCGCCAGATTGCCCTCGGCTCGACGCTCTACGCGGATGCGAGCGATGAGAGGCTCGTGAAGCTCTGCACGGACGTTGCCCAGATGGGGATGTTCGTCCCGATGCCTCCGGGGGATCCCATTCTTCCCAGCGCAACGAGGGTTTGGTGGATGGACTATATCCGCCCTTTCTTCGGAGCCTCGATCAAGAGCTACCAGTGCCCTGGCTATGAGCTGAAGGACACTGGCAACTTGCCTGCCTTCGGGATCGGGCTTTCCTACCCCGAACTGGGCACCACATGGAGCGATTTCACGGTTGAACGAGTTCAAGGTGTTTCCAAACCCTCGGCCACGATCATCTACGCGGACTGCGCCCTGCTGATCGCCGGCACTGAAACTCAACCCAATCCTGACCTCTGGGTGTCCAGTTCGTTGGCCCAGAATACCAGGCCATATTATTTTACGTCGCCCGGACGGTTCAACGATACGAGCACGCCGCGGCCCATCAACCGGCACAACAAGCGAGCCAACATGGGCTTCGTGGATGGCCATGTGGAGACGATGTTCAACAGCCAGGCTGGCTGGTTCCTGCCGCGTGGCGATGCAGGCGCGCTATGGGACAAATGACGTGATTTGGAGGGCGAGGGCCGGGGGCGGGACATGAACATTATGAGATTGCTACTCTTGCTATGCGTGCTCGGTGCGATCCTGCCCGGTTGCCGGAAACGTCCAGGCCGGGCAGTTCCCGAGAGCGCCCAGCCAGCCGCGCAGGCGAGCCAGGACGGGGCGCCGACGAAGCCGGAGGCGGCAGCACCAAACGTGAAAGCAGCTCCACCGAACCCGGAGAAGGACCTCGCAGAGCTCACGCTGGCGGTGAAAGCCTACTACTTGGTTGAGGCGAAACTTCCGTCATCGCTGGATGACTTGGTGAAGGCCCGCTGCATCTACCAACTGCCGACGCCGCCGCCCGGCAGGAGATACGCCATTGACGCAAAGAAAATGGAAGCGGTGCTCGTCAACCAGTGACGGCCATCTGCGGTGGTTCGTTAGCCAGGGTTCTGCTCGCCCATCCCACCTGCCTTCCTGCCCTCCCAATCGTCCGCTTGAGCGGCGTGGAGAAGCCGGAGGGACGGGCGGAACGCACTGCCCCGTTTTGCCATCAGCCCCAAGTGCGACCGAAGGGCCGGCCACCGGGACGTTCGCCACCGCGTGCATTTCCGCCGGGGCGGTTTCCACTCCGGGGCCGCTGGCCACTGGCCCGCTGGCCCGGCTCAGGCGCAAAGCCGCTCTGCCAACTGTCTTCGCGCTGCTGCGGATGTTGAGGTTGCTGCACGCGCTGCGTCCTGTGCGTCCGGTGCTGTTGCTGGGCACGATGCTGCTGTTGAGAGCGCTGTTGTTGTCCGCGCCCTTGGCCGGAGTCGCCGGCAGTCCGCACCTCGGGCCGGTCTGTGTAATCGAATCCCTCCGCCTTCTTGCGCACCAAGCCGCGCCCGATGAAGCGCTCCAGCGACCGCAGCTCGCCGTGATCCTCCGGCGTCACGAAGCTGATGGCGTCGCCCACCGCGTGCGCGCGGCCTGTGCGGCCGATGCGATGCACGTAGTCTTCCGAGTGCATCGGAAAGTCGAAGTTCACGACGTGCGAGATGCCGTCCACGTCAATGCCCCGCGCCGCGATGTCCGTGGCCACCAGCACGCGCACCACGCCGGACTTGAAGTCGCGCAGAGCGCGGAGCCGCTGGTTCTGCGAGCGGTTCGAGTGCAGCGTCGCGCACGTGACACCGTGCGTTTCGAGCTGGCGCGCAAGACGGTCGGCGGAGTGCTTCATGCGCACGAAGACGAGCACCATGTTCATGGTCGGCTCCTTGAGCAGATGCCCCAGGAGCGCGACCTTGCGCGAGCGCGGCACTTCATACGCCCACTGCGTGACGGTCTCGGCGGGGTTGGAGCGTCGCCCGATCTGCACCAGCTTGGGCGAGTGCTGAAACTCATGCGTCAGCCCCTCGATCTCGCGCGACAACGTGGCGGAGAAGAGCAGCGTCTGGCGCTGCTTGGGCAGCGAGCGGACAATCGTGCGTATGGACGGGAGAAAGCCCATGTCCAGCATGCGGTCGGCTTCGTCGAGCACGAGGTATTGCAGCTTGGTGAAGTCCGCGTAACGCCGACCCATCAGGTCCATCAGCCGTCCCGGTGTCGCGACGATGATGTCGAGGCCGGCCTGCAGCGCCTTGATTTGAAAATGCTCGCCCACGCCGCCGAAGACGGTCGCCATTTTGAGCGGCAGGTGCTTGCCGTAAGCACGGATGTTTTCCTCGATTTGCACCACCAGCTCACGCGTCGGCGCGAGGACCAGCACGCGCGTGCCGCGAGCCTGGCCGTCGGTCGCCGCGAGCTTGGTCAGGATGGGCAGCGTGAACGCGGCGGTCTTGCCCGTCCCCGTCTGCGCGATGCCGATCATGTCATGCCCGGAGAGGATGTGCGGGATGGCCTGCGTCTGGATGGGCGTCGGCTCGGTGTAGCCGGCGTCGGCGATGGCGCGGAGGATGTTGGCGTCGAGGTTTAATGCGTTAAACGACATAGAGCCGCGCATGATGCGTCAAAACCGCGCTCTGAGGCGAACTAAATTTGCGGGGTGCGAACCACTTGTGGGCGCAACTCAGTTTATCCGGAACGATTCTTTAGCCACGGATGGAACACAGATGAAACACGGATGGGAAAGACGAGAACGCATCCTCCGATGGATTGGACGCGCCAACAAGCGGGGGTGACGAACACGGGAGCGCAGCGCCAAAACATTCACCTGCTATTCCCTGTTTCATCCGTGGCTCAACTAAACCGGAACCATGCAGTTGAGCCACGGATGGAACACGGAATGAACACGGAATAGCAGGCGACTGTCTTGTCGATGCCTGCCGCGTCCGCCACCACCATTTGGTGTGCGCGTTCGTCTCCTTGAAAGGTTGCTTTTTCCTCGTCCCCATCCGTGTTTCGTCTGTGTTCCATCCGTGGCTAAAGAATCGATCCGGCAAAATGGATTCGGCTGAACACTCCCCGCACACCTCCCGTCTGCCCTCTGCAACCAGATTTGATATGCAACAATTTCACTCGCTCCGCGCCCTCTTGCCGCTCCTGACCGCCGGAATCCTCGCCCTCCCATTCTCCTCCCACGCAGCGGATGCAACGAAGGAAGACACCAAGAAGGGGCCTTTGCCCGTCGCCAAATCCCGGCGCTCGTCGAAGGTGGACTTCGAGAAGGAAATCCTCCCCATCCTCCGCCGCAACTGCCTCTCCTGCCACAATTCGCAGAAGGCCGAGGACGGCGTGAACCTCGAGACGCCCCAGACCATCGCAAAGGGCGGCGACACCGGAAAATTGGTCCAGCCCAGGAAGGCCGAGAGCAGCTCGCTCTTCCGCGTCGCCGCGCACATGAGCAAGCCGCCGATGCCGCCCGCCGGCAACAAGGCGGGCGCGAAGAATCTCAACCCCGACGAGCTCGCGCTGCTCAAGCTTTGGATTGACCAGGGCGCGACCGGCGTGGTGAAGGGCGGCGGCCCCATCGTCTGGCAACCGCTGCCGCCGGGCTTGAATCCCATTTACGCCGTCGCGCTCTCGGAGGATGGCCAGTTCGCCGCAGCCGGCCGCGCGAACCAGATTCATCTCTTCCACGTCCCCACCGCCACGGCCATCGGCCGTCTCACCGACACCGCGCTGCTCGCTGACAAGACCTACGCCCGCCCCGGCGTCGCGCACCGCGACATGACCTACGCGCTCGCGTTCAGCCCGGACGGGAACACCCTCGCCTCCGGAAGCTACCGCGAGGTCAAGCTCTGGCTACGCCCGGTCAACGTGCAGAAGCAGGCGCTCCCCGGCGCGGCTCAACTCCTCGCCACCAGCCCCGACGGCAAATGGCTCGCGTCCGCCACCGGCAACGACATCAAGCTCTGGAGCCTCCCCGCTCTCACGCCCGGCAGGACGCTGACCGGCCACACCAGCGCATTGAAGTCGCTCAAGTTCTCGCCCGACTCCGAGCGACTCGTCTCCGGCGCGGACAAGACCGCGCGCGTCTGGATCGTCTCAGACGGCTCGCTCCTCGCGGAAGTCACCGCGACGAATGATGTCGTCGCCGCGGCCGCGTTGCCCGACGGCAAGCGCATCGCCACCGCGCACGGCGACAAGAACATCCTCACCTGGAAACTTCCCGAGGCTCCCGGCGGCAAGGTCGAGCCAGGCGCGGTCATCGCCACCCCCGCCGCCATCTCGTTGCTCGACACCATTGCGCCCGCGCAACTCCTCGCCACCGGCACCGACGGCGTGGTGCGCATCCTCAGCGCCGACAACGGCAGCCCCATCCGCACCGTCGCCACCGGCAGCCCCGTCGCCGCGTTCGCGGTCAGCCCGGACGGAAAGACCTTCGCCAGCCTCGGCTTCACGAACACGGTTGCGAAGCTCTGGAATATCGCCGACAGCAAAATGCTCGGTGAGATTCGCGGCGACCGCTACGTCTCCGACCGCGTCGCCGCCGTGGGCCGCGATCTGACTTTCGCGAACAACGAGGTGACCTATCAGAAGGCCGCACAGAAGAAGGCCGAGGACGATTTGAAGAAGGCTGACGAAGCCGCAAAAAAAACCGAGGAGGAGCGAGTGAAGCTTGAAAAGCCGCACGCCGAGAACGTGAAGAAGCTCGCCGAGGCCACCACCGCGAAGACCGCCGCCGAGAAGCTCAAAATGGAAGCCGAGGCCGCGCAGAAGAAAGCAATGGAGGCCAAGGAAGCAGCCGACAAATCAGCCACCGAAGCCGATGCCGCCGTGAAGACCGCTGCCGAGGCGCTTGCCAAGGCCGTCGAAGCCGCCAAGCCCGCCGACACGAAGACTTCCACCGAAGCCTCCGCGAAAGCCAAGGCTGCCGCCGATGCCAAGGCTGCCGCCGAGAAGACGCTCACCGAGCTGAACGCCAAGCTCAAGGAAGCCACAGACAAGTTCACCGCCGACAACAAGAAGTTCACCGACGCCACCAACGAAGTCCGCAAATACACGGACGCGGAGGACGCCGCGAAGCGCGCCGCCACCGACGCCAAGCGCGAAGCCGACGACGTGACAAAGGCCAAGAAAGACCTGGCCGATGCCGAGGCCGCGCAGAAGAAAACCGACTCCGCCGCCGCAGACGCGAAGAAGGCCCAGACCGCAGACGAGAAGATGATTCGCGCCCTCGCCTACTCACTGGACGGCAAGCTGCTCGTGACGGCGGGCGAGGACGGCGTCGTCCGCACATGGAGAGCGACCGACGGCAGCGGCGTGGAGAACTACAAGGGCCACACCGGCGCGGTGAAGGCCGTGGCGTTCGCGGGCAGCGCGGTGATTTCCGCCGGCAGCGACAGCAAGCTCCTCGTCTGGGACACGCAGCCCGGGTGGACGCTCGCGCGCACCATCGGCTCGGCCACCGGCGCTTCACCGCTCACGGGCCGCGTCAACACGCTCGCCTTCAGTCCCGACGGCAAGACCCTCGCGACCGGCAGCGGCGAACCCTCGCGCAGCGGCGAGTTGAAGCTGTGGGACGCCACGACCGGCGCGCTGGTGAAGGAGTTCAAGGGCGCGCACAGCGACACCGTGCAGAGCGTGGACTTCTCCGGCGACGGCAAGCTGCTCGTCAGCGGCGCGGCAGACCGCTTCGTGAAAGCTTGGACCGTGGCGGACACGAAGCTTGTGAAATCCTTCGAGGGACACACGCACCAAGTGCTGGGCGTCACGCTCAAGAGCGACGGCCGCATCATCGCCAGTGCGGGCGCGGACAACGCCGTGAAAGTCTGGAGCCTCGTCACCGGCGAGATCGTCCGCACCGTTGCGGGTTTCAGCAAGGAAGCCACCTCCATCAACCACGTCGGCGTGGGCGACCAGTTCCTCGCCACCGGCGGCGACGGCAAGGTCCGCCTCATCAACGAAGCCGGCAGCGAAGCCCGCACCTTCGCCGGCGCGGCGGACTTCATGTATTCCGGCGCGACCACGCCCGACGGCAAGATCGTCATCGGCGGCGGCCAGGACGGCATCCTGCGCGTCTGGAACGGCGCGACCGGCACCAGCATCACCACCTTCGAGCCGCCCAAGGCCGCGACGCCTGAGCCACAGAGGACGGCGGCGAAGTAACGGCACCGGTAGGGCGAGACTCCGTCGAGCCACCCACTCGATCGCAGCGAGGCGAGCACAGCGAACATCTCGGCGGAGCGTGTCGGCAAATGGGGTTCGACGGAGTCTCACCCTACCGGGGAAGCCGGTGACGTAAACGCTCCTAGCGCTCTGATCAAGATCGTTTGCCAATTTCCAGTTGTCTCCGCCGGGCCTTCTCCCCAACTCTCTCGCCCGAGCAGCCAACCGAATTCACCATGTCGCTTCTTCCTCTCCGTCCCGCAGCACAGTGCGCCTTTGATCAGGTCTCCCTCGGGGAGATCATGCTGCGGCTCGATCCGGGCGAGGGGCGCGTGCGGACGGCGCGCGGGTTCCAGGTCTGGGAGGGCGGCGGGGAATACAACGTGGCGCGCGGGTTGCGCCGGTGCTTCGGCCAGCGCACGGCGGAGGTCACGGCGTTCCCGGAGAATGAGGTGGGCCGGCTGGTCGAGGACTTCATCCTGCAAGGCGGCGTGGACACGCGGTTCATCCAGTGGGTGCCGTTCGATGGCATCGGGCGCAATGTGCGCGTGGGGCTGAACTTCACCGAGCGCGGCTACGGCGTGCGCGGCGCGGTGGGCATCTCGGATCGCGCGAATTCCGCTGCCAGCCAGATGCGGCCGGGGCAGGTGGATTGGGAGCACATCTTCGGCAAGCTGGGCGTGCGCTGGCTGCACACCGGCGGCATTTACGCAGCACTGTCCGAGACGACGGCGGCGGTGGTGCTGGAAGCGGTGCAGGCGGCGAAGCGGCACGGGACCATCGTGAGCTACGATCTGAACTACCGGCCGTCGCTGTGGAAATCCATCGGTGGACAGCAGAAGGCGCAGGAGGTGAACCGCGCGCTCGCGCCGTTCATTGATGTGATGATCGGCAACGAGGAGGATTTCACCGCGTGCCTGGGCTTCGAGGTGAAAGGCGTGGATCACAAACTGGCCAGTCTGGAGACAGATGCCTTCAAGCAGATGATCGCGCAGGCGGTGAGGGAGTTCCCGAACTTCAAAGTCGTGGCCACCACGCTGCGCACGGTGAAGTCCGCGAGCGTGAACGACTGGGGCGCGATCTGCTGGGCGGGCGGGCGGTTCTTCGATGCGGAGATGCGGAAGGACTTGTGGATACTCGACCGCGTGGGAGGCGGGGACAGCTTCGCCAGCGGTTTGATTTACGGCTTCCTCCAGTTCAACGACGCGCAGAAGGCTGTGGATTACGGCGCGGCGCACGGCGCGCTGGCCATGACCACGCCGGGGGACACGAGCATGGCGACGCTGAAGGAAGTCGAAGCGCTCGTGGGCGGCGGCAGCGCGCGGGTGCAGCGCTGAGTTTCCCACTGCTCCGAACTCAAGCCGCCGCGCCAAAGACCCACGCGTGGATGGCCGCGTGCAGCCAGTGCATCGCGAGCGCCACAAGGAGCATCGCCCCTGCCGCGAGGTCGCGTCGCCCGAACTTGTCCCCCGTCCCGCGTGCCCGGACGAATTCCAGCAGCGCACCTGTTGGGCAGGCGTATTTGCAGTAGGCCTTTGGCACGAAGAGCGCGGCCAGCAGCCCCGCAATTGCCACCGCGATGGTCGCGATGCCTGCCGAGCGGATGATGTAGGCGTCGAATGGCTCCAGCCCCGCGAGATCGAACTCGAGCGGCAGCATGACCACGGACAGGACGAAGAGCAGCAGAAGCCCCGGCAGCCAGCGCAAGGCGCGGTCGAGCGCCGCCGGGACATTCACGCGCCAGCGGACCGGCGCGAGCCGCGTGATCACTTCCTGCGCCGCGCCGTGCGGACAAAGTTGCTGGCAGTAGAGCGGTCGCCTCGCCACCCACGGCACTGCGAAGGAGGCGGCTGCGAACAACACGAGGCCCGGCGCCATGCGCCACGCCACGCCGGACTTCGCCCAGCCCGCAAGGAGAGTTTGCGCAAGCAGGTCGCCGTTGAGAAAGCCGACGTAGCCGATCACGACCCACTGGAACCAACGCCGCCAGCGCTCGCGCCCCTCGCGCTTCGTGAAAGTCAGCCACACGCCCAGCACCACGACTGCGACCAGTCCGCAGTCCCGCAGCCCCACCCGAAACGTCGGCGGGCGCATCTCCCCCTGTGCCACGCGGAAGCGATGCACGATCCCTTCCGCGACCGCCATGCTTGTCATGGTCGCGCCGGAAACGCCCTCGACACCGGCGTTTTTCAAGTCCATCCCCGCGACCTGCTCCCACGTCATGCCATTCCAAGTCTTCTTGAAATGCCGGTCATCCATCACGTCGCCGACGTGCGTCTTGGTGTCCTCGGACTTGCGAATCTTGAAGCCCAGCACATGCCCCTCGCGGTCTAGGGCCACGAGTGTGTCCGTGATGCCGCAGTAGCCGATGATGCGGTCCGCCTGCGGCAACGTGCGGATGAGGTAGCCGAGTTCCGCTCCATCCCGGTCGCGGACGCGGAAGCCGCCGCGAGCTTCGAGGTCGAGTTGGAGCTCAGCCGCGTTTGTGAACCAGCCGGTCACCTCGCCGACTCGCACCGGCGCGTCGCCCTCCGCGCGCAGCCGGGCGTGGTGCGCGCGGACGAGCCACGCGACGGCGAACAGGACGCCGAGCCGGTAGAGTTGCAAGAGGACGGGGCGCACGAGAAGGCCAGTGTCAATGTTCCGTGTTCAGTCCGGGGGGACGCATCGCGGCGAGAATAGGCCATCAATCCCCGCTCAACAGCAGGAATCGGAACGCGATCAGCGCGAAAAACCCGTTGACCCGCGCGAAGGCGTTTCCCTAAACTGCACGCGCAACACGATTCACCAGCAGAAAAACTATGAGCACATACGTCCCCATGATCAGTTCAGGCGTCGCCGGCCCGCTCGGCGCGCTCCACCTCCCACGCCTTTGGCTGAAGGTTTCCCTTGAAGCCGCCGGCAAACTCGCCGCCGGCTACCCCGGCATCGGCAAGGGCTACGACCAGATGACCTGCGACGCGCTTGGCCTGGATGCCGACGCGGTGAAGGCGTTCATCAGCGCCAACAAGCCGACCTATCCCGCCTTCGAGGCGTGGGTCCGCAAGAACGGCAAGAAACTCACAAAGTCCGACATCCATCGCCACAATCTTGCCATCCTCGGCTACTGCCATGACGACGGCACGCGCAAGGGCATCCTCA
>JACRKB010000065.1 GCA_016235545.1 Verrucomicrobiota bacterium
AGCCAATTCGATACGCGTTCATCAAACTCATCCCATTCCCTCCTATCCTTTGCGGCGTTTTCATGCTGTTAGGACACGGTTGGGCAAGGTGGCTCATTCCCGCTTGGTTCGGGCATAACTTAGTCCTGAACTTTGCAGCAGCACCGTCCAAACAAATCGTTCCTGGCCTCATGTTCCTCGGTGCTCTTTACTTCCTCTATCGCCCATCAGCCTCTGCATTCTTCCGAGGCGCTGCAAAGCTACCAAAGCAAGAACTTTCCTTGCCAGCGGATCCGTCCACAAATAGCAATCCCTGACCGCTCGCTTGCGAGCAGTGACAAACACTATGAAGCCGCTCCCGATTCTCGCCATATCAGCCTTCACCCTAGCGCTAGCGATACCCATCTCCGCCGCCGATCCGAAGCCGAAGGCGAAGGCTAAGGCTAAGGAGATGGCTCCCGCCGGGGTGCCGGCCATCACGCGGCTCGAACCACGCGGCATCCAGCGCGGCGTGGAGGTCCGGCTCAAGCTCGTGGGCAGCAATCTCGCTGGGCTGACCAATGTCACGTTCCACAATCCCAAGCTCACCGGTGCCTTGCTGCCGGAAGCGAAGGCGGGCGAGGCTTGGCTGAAGGTCACGGCGGCAGCGGACTTGGCGCGCGGGAGCTACGAGTTGTCCGTGAAGAGCGCGGCGGGCGAGAGCGCGCGGGTGAAGCTGCATGTGGATGACTTGCGGCAGGCAACCGACCCGGCGAAGCCCGAGACGTTGCCCGTGAGTTTCTGGGGCACGCTGGAGCAGCCGGGCAAGCCGGTGGAGTTCAGCTTCAATGGTGTCGCGGGCCAGAACCTTGTCTGTGACCTGGCCGCCGAGCGACTCGGCTCCAAGGCGCTCAACGCCATGCTCACACTGCTCGACGCGCGCGGGCGCGTGCTGGCGGTGAATCGCGGCTTCGACGGCAGCTCGGACGCGTTGCTCGTGCATCGCCTCGCCGCCACGGGCCGTTACACCGTGCGCGTGAGCGACATGCAATACATGGCGTCGCCGGAGCATTTCTTCCGCGTGTCGGTGGGCGAGCTGCCGGTGGTCACGGGCGTCTTCCCGCTGGCCGTGCGCACGGATGCGGAAACGGAAATCCAGCTCGCGGGTGAGAACCTGCCGGCGGGTGCCAGCGCGAAGGTGAAGGCCGGTGCGATGGGTGAAGTGACCGTGCCGGTGAATGCGGAGAAGTTTCGGGCGCGGAAGGACTTCAAGGTGCTCGTGAGCGCGACGGCGGAGGTGAACGAGTTGGAGCCGAATGATTCGCCGGCAACGGCGACCTCGATTCAAGTTCCCGGTGCGGCGAACGGACGTCTCAGCAAGCCCACGGACGCCGACCACTTCCGCTTCGACACGAAGAAAGGCCAGCGCTGGGTCATCGAGACGATGGCGGCGCGGCGCGGTTCGCCGGCGGACACGAAGATTGAGGTGCTCCACGCCGATGGCCGGCCCGTCGAGCGGCTGTGGCTCCAGGCCGTGCGCGATTCGAGCGTGACGTTTCGCGGCATTGACTCGAACAACCCCGACGTGCGCCTCGTGAACTGGGAGGAGATGGAGCTGAACCAGTTCCTTTACTTCGGCGGCGAGGTCGCGCGCCTCTTCCGCGCGCCACGCGGTCCGGACGCGGGCTTCCTGCTCTACAATCGCGGCGGCCGCCTCGCTTACTTCGACACCAGCCCGGTCGCGCATCCGCTGGACGAGCCGGCCTACATCGTGGAGCCGCACGCGCCCGGCGCGCAGTTCGTGCCGAACGGCCTGCCGGTCTTCAAGCTCGCCTACGCAAACGACGATGACGGCGAGCGCAAACTGGGCACCGACTCGCGCGTGAACTTCTCGCCGCCCGCCGACGGCAGTTATCTCGTGCGCGTCACGGAGTCCAAGGGTTTTGGCGGCGACCGCTACGCCTACCGCCTCCTCGTGCGCGAGGCGAAGCCGGACTTCACGCCGACACTGACCGGCGCGAACCAGACCATCCCGCGCGGCTCGGGGCGGAACTTCTCGGTGAAGCTCGACCGCGCGGACGGCTTCACCGGCGCGGTGCGCGTGGACGTGAGCGGAATGCCGAAGGGCTGGTTCGCCTCAACGCCGCTCGTGGTGGAGGCGGGCCACTTCGAGGCGGAAGGAACCATCTTCGCCAGCGTGGATGCCGCCGAATCCACTGCTGACGCGTGGAAGAATATGAAGCTCACCGCCACGGCAACCGTTGGCGGCCAAGCGGTCACGAAGCCGCTGAACAACTTCGGCACGCTCAAGCTCGCGGACGCGCCGAAGATTTTCCTCTCGCTGCAAAACTCCGCGTCGCCGCTGCCTGCCGCCGCCGTCAGCGCGCTTCCCACCAGCATCCCCGAAATCACCATCGCACCCGGCACCGAAGTCCCCGCCTGGCTGCGCGTCGTGCGCAACGGCGACACGAACCTCGTGGACATGGACATCGAGAACCTCCCGCACGGCATCATCGTCTCGGACATCGGCCTGAACGGCGTGCAGATCGCAGCGGGCGAGACGGAGCGGAAAATCTTCTTCAGTTGCGCGCGCTGGGTGCCGGAGACCGACCGCCTCTGCCACGTCATCAACGGCAAAGCCCGCGCGAACACCGCTGACGGCAAGCCGACGAGTTCACCCGTGCTCATCAAGGTGCGGAAGGCGACGCAAGCCGCCGCCAAGTAGGTCAGGCTTCCAGCCTGACAACTGACTGGACTGGGTTGCTCCAAGCGCTCCAGTCAAGGCTAGGCGCTTCCGTGTTGAATGGATGTCAGGCTGGAAGCCTAACCTACTCAATACTTCGGCACGCTGTGGTCCACTTCGTCGCTCCACGCGCCGATGCCGCCCTTGACGGACTTCACATACTTGAAGCCTTGCTCGCGGAGGAATTTCAGCGCCTTGAGCGAGCGCACGCCGCCCTTGCAGTGCAGGTAGTATTGCTGGTTTGGGTCCAGCTCGGTGAAGCGCTGGTTTAGCTCGCTCAAGGGCAGCAGCGGCACGCCGTTGACTTTGGCAATTTCGTATTCGTCAGGCTCGCGCACGTCCACGACCTTGATGCCGAGCTTCGGGTCGTCGAGAGCGCGCTTCATGTCCTGCACGGTGACTTCGTCGGGGTTCGACGCCGGCTCGGCGGACGCGGGCTGGATGCCGCAGAACATCTCGTAGTCAATCAGCTCCTTGATGGTCGGGGCGTCGCCGCAGAGCGGGCACTTCGGGTCGCGGCGCAATTTCAGTTCGCGGAACTTCATGTCCAGCGCATTGAAGAGGACTAGGCGGTTGACGAGCGTCGTGCCTTTGCCGAGCGCGAGTTTCAGAATCTCCGTGGCTTGGATGCAGCCGATGATGCCGGGCAACACGCCGAGGACGCCGCCTTCCGCGCAGCTCGGCACCATGCCGGGCGGCGGCGGCTCCGGGTAAAGACAGCGGTAGCACGGCCCGCCGAGGTGCGGCGCGAAGACGCTGGCCTGGCCCTCGAAACGGAAGATGGAACCATAGACGTTGGGCTTCTTGAGCAGCACGCAGGCGTCGTTGGTGAGGTAGCGCGTGGGGAAGTTGTCCGTGCCGTCCACGACAATGTCGTAGGGGCGAATGAGGTCGAGGGCGTTCTCAGCGGAGATGCGCGTGTTGTGGAGGACAACCTCGGTGTTCGGGTTGATGCCGGCGAGCGTCTCCTTCGCGGACTCAGCCTTGGAGCGGCCCACGTCGGCGTCGGTGTGGAGGATTTGGCGCTGGAGGTTCGAGTAATCCACCGTGTCGAAGTCCACGATGCCAATCTTCCCGATG
This sequence comes from Verrucomicrobiota bacterium, assembly GCA_016235545.1. Taxonomy (GTDB): domain Bacteria; phylum Verrucomicrobiota; class Verrucomicrobiia; order Limisphaerales; family SXTU01; genus SXTU01. The sequence continues at coordinate 3,782 of JACRKB010000065.1, forward strand.
CCGGCGGCGGCGAGATACATCGCGATGGGCGAGCCGAGTCCGCCCGCTCCGATGCAAAGGACGGAGGTGCCCTTAATCTTCTTCTGCCCCGCCATGCCGACCTCGGGCAGGATGAGGTGGCGCGAGTAGCGGCGGATTTCTTCGTTGCTCAATTGCATATCTAAAATAGGGTGCGGAGCCTAAATCCGTGCGATGAGAATGCAAGCCGCCAACCTGAGCCAAGCGACGTTGAACCGCGCGGCAGGCGTGCTGCGTCACGCGAGCAAGCTGCGGCCCCAGCTTGCCATCGTGCTGGGCAGCGGCTTCGGACCGGTGCTGGAGCGGGTCGAGGCGGCGAAGGAAATCCCTTACGCGAAGCTGCCGGGCTTTCCGCAGCCGACCGTCCAAGGCCACGCGGGCAAACTCGTGCTCGGCACGCTCGGCGGCGCGCCCGTCGCCGTGCTGAGTGGCCGGGCGCACTACTACGAGGGGCACTCGATGGCGGAAGTCACTTTCGCCGTGCGGGTGCTCGCGGAGTTCGGCATCCGCGACCTGCTGCTGACCAACGCTGCGGGCGGGGTGAACCATCGGTTCCGCCCCGGCGACTTCATGCGGCTGACAGACCACATCAACTTCATGGGCGCGAACCCGCTGCGCGGCCCCTGCCCCCCCGGCCTCACGCGCTTCCTCGACTTGTCGCAAGTGTATGACCCGGCGCTCGGCGGCTTGCTGGACAAGGCGGCGAAGGCCGCGCGCGTGCGATGGCATCGCGGCGTGTATCTCGCGCTGTCGGGACCGACCTACGAGACGCCGGCGGAGATTCGCGCGTTCGCACATTGGGGCGCGGACGCAGTGGGCATGAGCACAGTGCCGGAAGCCATCGTGGCGCGGCATCTCGGGCTGCGCGTGGCGGCTGTCTCGTGTATCAGTAATCAAGCCGCCGGCCTCAGCCCGCACGCGCTCTCGCACGACGACGTGCTCGCGACGGCCAAAGATGCGAGTCGCCACACCGGCGCGTTGCTGGAAGAATTCGCCCGGCTCTATGGCAGACCTTGACCCTCGTTCCCTCCTCCGCGAAGCCGTGCATGCGAGCCGCCGCGCGCTCGCGCCTTACTCGAAGTTCCGCGTCGGTGCGGCGCTGCTCACGCGCGATGGCACGGTCATTCGCGGCGCGAACGTCGAGAGCGTGAGCTACGGGCTGACGTGCTGCGCGGAGCGGATTGCGCTCTTCAAGGCGCTCACCGAGGGACACAAGGATTTCATCGCGGTCGCCATCGTTGCACCGAGCGCGAAGACCGCGCCATGCGGCGCGTGCCGGCAGTTGCTGGCGGAATACGCGCCGGACGCGCGCGTGTTCGTCGCCGACAGCCGTCGGCCCACGAAGTTCCGCGAATTCACCGTTGACCAACTGCTGCCGGAGGCGTTTCGCTCTTTGCGCAACAAGCGCACGCGCAAGTGAAAGGCTCCGGATTCACCCAGATGTTTTTCCGCCGGCCCCAGGCCAAGGCGGATGCGACGGCTTCCAGCTTTCTCCTCGAAACCGCCGCGTGGCCGGTGCTGGTGGTGGGGGCCACGGGCGAAATCGCGCAGGCCAACACCTTCGCGCGCGCGGTCTTCGGCGGCGCGGACGGCCACCCGCCAAAGCGACTCGTGGGCATCTGGACGTTCGAGAACGGCTGCTCCGCCGAACAGTTCCTGCGGCAGTTGGACAACGGCTCCACGTTCACCTTCCCGCTGAAACTCCAGACGACGAAGGACGGGCTAGTGGGCTTCCTTGTCCACATCTCACCGTGGCAACGCGACGGAAAAAAGGAGTTTGTCTTCCAAGTCCACACCCGGCCCGCCGCATCCGCTGCCAAGCCTGGAGATCCCAAGGCTCCCCATCAGCCGGCCGGAGACGCGGCCGACGCGGCCGTTCCCGCACTGGAAACCACGATGCAATCCGAGCCAAGGCCCGAGCCTGGATCGAACGTGTTTCTGCTTCAGCAAAAACTCCTCTGCGCACTCCAGCTCACGCGCACGGTGGCGATGGACTTCAACAACGCGCTCACCAGCATCCTCGGGCACACCACGCACGTCCTGAGCCAGATGCCACCCGACCACTCGTGGCGCGGCTCCGTGCAGCAGATCGAGAAGGCCGCCGACCGCGCGGCCCAGGTGGCATTCGACCTGTCCGCCTTCAGCCGCGAGGAAAGGGAGGCCCAGCCGGACACGTCTGGAAATTTGAACCGCCTGATGCGCAAGCTGGTGGATCAGTGCAAGACCCGCTCCGCTGCGGGCGTGATCTGGCGCGTCAACCTCGAGAGCCGGCTATTTTCCGCGCCACTCAACGAGTCCAAGCTCATCCAGGCCGTGGAGAAGATTCTCGACAACGCCCTCGATGCCATCGGGCCGGAGGGCACACTGTCCGTGTCCACGCAGAACCGCGACCACCAGCGCCCCGCCGAGGACGGGCGCGTCACACTCCAGCCCGGCACCTACGTCTGCATTGAGATCAACGACACTGGCCCGGGCATCCCGCCGGATGTGATGCCCCAGGTCATGGATCCGTTTTTCACCACCAAGCGCGGCCACCGCGGCCTCGGCCTCGCCTGGGCCTACGGCATCGTCACCAACCTCGGCGGCAGCCTCGCCCTCACCAGCCCGCCCGGACAGGGCACCACCGTCCGCATCTACCTCCCCGCTCCCGGCAAGACACTCGAAGAGGGCGTGCTTGCGGACGAGGATTTGCGCGGCGAACAGACCGTGCTCATCGTGGACGACGAGGAATTGCTCCTGACCATGAGCGAAATGGTTCTCTCCTCCTTCGGCTACCGCGTGCTCACTGCCCTCAACGGACGGCAGGCGATGGAGGTCATCGAAAGCCCGGACTCCCACGTGGACCTCGTCGTCACGGACTTGGTGATGCCCCACATGGACGGCCATCAGTTGATTCAACGCCTCCAGGCCGTCGCGCCCGGCCTGCGCATCATCTGCACCAGCGGCAATTTCCGCCCCAGCAACCGCGAGCTGGGCGTGACCTACCTGCAAAAACCCTTCACCAGCCAGGACCTGCTGCGCGTGGTGAAACAAGCCTTCCAACGGCCCGCGCCCGGCGGCCCTCCCACTCCGGCTGAAGCCCCTTCGCCCGCCGCGCCGGACCCGGCCGAGCCAGCGCACGACGGCCAGTCGTAACGGCGGGGTGAGGCGCTGACACCACGGCGAACGAGGGAGTGGCGCGTCTTGGACTGCGGTGGCAGAGCGCAGCGGCAACACCGCTTTTGCTTCCCGCGAAGCGGAGCCCAACGATACCGCTTCGCGGGACCGGAAAGCGGCGTGGCGCTCCGCTTCCCGCCGCAGTCCAAGACACCAACGCCCCCCTCGCCGCACTTTCCCCTTCGCCCGCCCCTGCCCTTCTGTTACGAACTCTCCGTGCGTTCCACGGTCCTCAAAGACATCTCACGCCTCGTCGTCAAGCTCGGCACCGGCGTCCTGACCGACAGCCGCAAGCAGCCCGACCTCGACCAGATGGAACAGCTCGTCGCCCAGATCGCGGCGCAGCGCAAGGCAGGCCGCGAGATCGTGCTCGTCACCTCCGGCGCGGTCGGTGCGGGCATGGGCGTGCTTGGGTTTGAAGCTCGCCCCAAGGAACTCGCCGAGCTTCAAGCCTGCGCCGCCGTCGGCCAGTCAAGGCTGATGACCACCTACGAGAATCTCTTCTCCAAGTTCGGCCTCCACGTCGCGCAAGTCCTCCTCACGCACGACGACCTCGAACACCACGAGCGCCACCTCAACGCGCGCAACACGCTCATCGCCCTGCTCGACCGTGGCGTAGTCCCTGTCATCAACGAGAACGACGCCGTCTCCTTCACCGAGCTGAAGTTCGGCGACAACGACAAGCTCTCCCCCCTTGACGCTTCGCATATGCCAGCGGACCAGCTCGTCATCCTCACCACGGTGGACGGCGTCATCAAAGGTTTCGGCACCGACAGCGCGCGGCTGCTGACGATGGTGGAGCGCATCGACGACTCGGTGGAAGGCCTGGCCGGCGGCACGTTGAGCGCGACCGCCGTGGGCGGCATGGCGACGAAGATTCAGGCCGCGAAGATCGTCACGCGCTCGGGCATCCCGCTCGTCATCGCCAGCGGGCGCAAGCCCACCGTGCTCGCGGACATTCTCAGCGGCGCGGAGGCAGGCACGCTCTTCATCCCGCAGACGGACAAGATGCCGGGCCGCAAACGCTGGATAGCCTTCTTCCACCATCCCAAGGGCACGCTCATCGTGGACGATGGCGCGAAGAAGGCGTTGCGCGAAAAGGGCCGCAGCCTGCTCCCGCCCGGCATCACGCGCTGCGAGGGCGACTTCGCGAAGGACGAAGTCGTGCGCATCTGCGACGAGGACGGCACCGAGTTCGCCCGCGGCATCACGCGCTTTCATTCGGTCCAGATCGCCGACCGCCAGCTCCCGCGCGAGGAAGTCGTGCACCGGGATGACCTTGTCATCCTGTAACCTGTTTTTTTGCCACGGAAGGAACACGGATCAAACACGGACCCCCGAACGCTCCCGTTCCCCTTTCAACTTTCAACCTTCAACTCTCAACTTTCCCCATGAATCCCGCCCTCACCGACCTCCTCGCCGTCATGGCCCGGCTCCGCTCGCCCGAGGGCTGCCCGTGGGACCGCGAGCAGGACCACATGACTCTCCGCACCCACGCCGTCGAGGAGGTTTATGAGCTGATGGACGCCATCGAGGCCGGGGACGACCACGAGATGGCGGAGGAGCTTGGCGACCTTTTGCTGCAAGTCGTCTTCCACTGCCAGCTCGCACACGAGCGCGGCGCGTTCGACTTCGAGGCCGTGGCCCGCCGCATCACCGACAAGCTCATCCGCCGCCACCCGCACGTCTTCGGCGATGTGAAGGTCAAGGACGTGGACGAAGTCTGGGCGAACTGGGAGACAATCAAGCGGGCCGAAAAGCACGGCACGAAGCACGCGCGCCCCTCCGCTCTGGATGGCATCCCGAAACATCTCCCCGCCCTGGCCCGTGCGGAGAAGCTGGTGAAGAAAGCGCGGAAGGCCTCCTTGCTGGACCCGATCCCGGCTCCCCTCAAGATCACGCGAAAACAAGTCGCCCTGGCCCTCTTCGTCGCGGCGCAATACGCGCAGACCAAGGGCTGGTCCGCCGAGGAACTCTTGCGCACGGAAGTCAAACGCCAGGAACGCAATCTCAGGAAGACCGAGGCGAAAGCGCGGGGAAAGTGATTGATCCTCAAATCCTGATTCACGCCCGGTGGCCGGGCCTCTTTCACCGCCCGCAGCACTGCTTGTATTTCTTCCCGCTGCCGCAGGGGCATGGGTCGTTGCGGCCCACTTTCGGGCCGGTGCGGATGGGCTTGGCCGTGGACATCGCGGCGGCGGCTTCGCTGACCATGTCGCTGGCCTTGCCTTTCACGGGCGGCTCCGCGCCACCGTAGGGCGCGCTGTCGGAGTGCGTGGCGATGGCGGGGAGGTTCTTCAGGAAGTTCTCGAAGGCCATCATCGAGGACGCGCTGCGGAAGATGTTGTGGCAGATCTCGGTCTTGATGTTGACCATCAGCGCGTCGAAGAGGGAGAACGCCTCCGCCTTGTATTCGATGAGCGGGTCGCGCTGGCCGTAGGCGCGCAGGCCGATGCTCGTGCGCAGGGAGTCCATGTTGTAGAGGTGCTCCTGCCAGAGCTTGTCAATCGCGCTCAGGACGATGTAGCGCTCGACGTTCTTGAGGGCTTCGGCGTCCTCGAACTGAATCTTCAGGTCGTAGGAGTCGCGCACGGCCTTGGCGATGTGGTGGCAGACGGCGAACTGCGCGGCGCTCAGGCCATCGAAGGTGGAGCCGGGCACGGGGGCCTCGCCGCCGCCCTCGGCGACTTTGAGAATCTTCTCCTCCGGCATGCCGATGGGGAAGTTGAGGTTCACCCAGTCGGCCAGGCCGCGGATGTTCCACTCGGCAATCTCAGTGTCGGCGGCGGTGAACTCGTCCACTTTCGCGAGGACGACTTCCTCCATGATGTCCATGAGGCGGTCGCGCACGTCGTCGCCCCGGATGATTTCGTTGCGGAAACCGTAAACGATCTCGCGCTGCTTGGTCATCACGTCGTCGGATTCGAGCGTGCGTTTGCGGGCCTGGAAGTTGTGCTGCTCGACGCGCTTCTGCGCGGTCTGGATGGAGCGGTTCAGGAGCGGGTGCTCCAGCTCCTGGCCTTCCTCAAGGCCGACGCGCTCCATGACCTTCACAATCTTGTCGGAGCCGAAGAGGCGCATGAGGTCGTCCTCGAGCGCGATGAAGAAGTGCGAGGAGCCGGGGTCGCCCTGGCGCGCGCAACGGCCGCGCAACTGCCGGTCAATGCGCCGGGCCTCGTGACGCTCGGTGGCGAGGACGTGCAGGCCGCCGGCATCAGCGACGCCGGGGCCGAGTTTGATGTCGGTGCCGCGGCCGGCCATGTTCGTGGCGATGGTGATGGAACCCTTTTGCCCGGCGCGCGCGACGATTTCGGCCTCCTGCTGGTGGAATTTGGCGTTGAGGACGGAGTGGATGAGGCCGGCGCGCTTGAGGATGCGGGAAAGGATTTCGCTGCTCTCGACGGCCACGGTGCCGACGAGGATGGGGCGGCCCAGCGCGTGGACGGTCTGGATTTCCTTGAGCACGGCCTCGAACTTCTCGCGCTTGGTCTTATAGACGGAGTCGTTCTGGTCCTTGCGCGCGATGGGTCGGTTGGTGGGGATAACGAGCACGCCGAGCTTGTAGATGTCGAAGAACTCCTGCGCCTCGGTCTCGGCGGTGCCGGTCATGCCCGCGAGCTTGTGGTAGAGGCGGAAGTAATTCTGAATCGTGATGGTCGCGTAGGTCTGCGTCTCCTCCTCGATGATGGCGTTCTCCTTCGCCTCGACCGCCTGATGCAGGCCATCGCTCCACCGGCGGCCCGTCATGAGGCGGCCGGTGTTCTCGTCCACGATGATGACCTTGTTTTCCTGCACGACGTATTGCACGTCCTTCTCGTAAAGGCAGTAGGCCTTGAGGAGCTGGGAGATGACGTGGATGCGCTCGGCCTTTGACTCGAAGTCGGCTTGGACCCCTTGCTTCGCTTCGAGGCGCTTGTGGGCGTCCAAGTTCGCACCCGGGCCGTTGTCAATCTCGTGAAACGCCGTGATGATGTCCGGCAGCATGAAAGCGTCCGGGTCGTTCGGGGAAAGATGCTTGCGGCCCTTCTCGGTGAGGTCGGCCTCGTGGCTCTTCTCTTCCATCGCGAAGAACAGCTCTTCCTTCTGCGCGTAAAGGTCTTTCTTCGACTGGTCGAGGTGGAGGTCCAGCTCGGCCTTGTTCATCAGCTTGATGTGCTCCGGCTCTTCGAGCAGCCGGGCTAAGCCGGCGGAGCGGGGCTGACCGAGCTTCACGCGATAGAGCAACAGGCCGGCTTCCTTCTCCAGCGCCTCGGCTCCCTGCGGCTGCGAGCCGTCGGTGGGATGAAGCTTCTTCAAGTGCTCCTCTGCCTCGCGCAGGTAGCGGTCGCAAAGCTGGTGCTGAGTGCGAACAAGCCCTTCGATGCTCGGCTTGTATTGCATGTAGACCTGGCTGTCCCGCGCCACGACTGCCGGGCCGCTGATGATGAGCGGCGTGCGCGCCTCATCAATCAGGATGCTGTCCACCTCGTCCACGATGGCGAAGTAGTGGCCGCGCTGGACCTGGTCGGCGGCGGTCGTCGCCATGCCGTTGTCGCGCAGGTAATCGAAGCCGAACTCGGCGTTGGAGCCGTAGGTGATGTCGCAGGCGTATTGCGCGCGACGGACTGCAGGGGGCTGGTCGTGCAGGATGCAACCGACCGTGAGGCCGAGATATTTATAGACCGCGCCCATCCATTCGCTGTCACGCGCGGCGAGGTAGTCGTTGACCGTGACGACATGGACGCCGCGGCCAGTGAGGGCGTTGAGGTAGGTCGGCAGCGTGGCGACGAGCGTCTTGCCCTCGCCGGTGGCCATTTCGGAGATCATGCCCTTGTGCAGGGCCATGCCGCCGATGAGCTGCACGTCGAACGGCACCATCTCCCAGCGCAGCGGATGCTCGCGCACCATCACGTCCGAGCCGCACATCCGGCGGCAGGCGTTCTTCACGGCCGCGAATGCCTCGGGCAGGATGGCCTCCAACTCGCGTGCCAGCTCGGCGTCGTCCTGGATGGCAGAGAGCTTGGTCTTCCACGCGACGGTCTTGTCGCGAAGGGCTTGCTCCGGCTGCGACTGAAAGGCTGCCTCCATCTCGTTGATTTGCTTCACGAGCGGCCACAGGCGCTTCAAATCGCGGGCATTCCGCGAGCCAAAAAGTTTTCTAAAAAGGTCTCCGAGCATATACGAAAGAGGCGCGACGCTACGGGATGGACGGAAGTGCGTCAAAGGGGAAGAAGGCACCAAGGGCATGAGGCCATGAGGGGCGCGTCTCAGTTTCTTGCAGACCGGACGCGAGTCGGTGCTTCGGGCTGAAAGCCCGGCATTCGCTAGCCTGGGGTGAAGCCCCAGGTCAACGAGGCCACGAGGAAGCCGAGCGCTGTAAGCGCGCCACCTTGGCAACCGGGCGGCGGCGTGGCGGGCTTACAGCCCTCGGCACGGCCTGTCGGGGCCACCTGGGGCTGCGTTCACTACGTTCACTCCACCCCAGGCTATCGAATGACGGGCTTTCAGCCCTGCCGACCCGGGTTGCAAGAAACCGAGATGCGCCCGCACAACACCCCTCACCCCATCCCCTGCCCGGCCTGCGGCCACCTTCCTCCTCCGAGGAAGGAAGGCGCGTGTCGTGGCATCCTGTTTGCATTCCACCGACTGGCATTGGGAATAGGTATCACTTCGAGAAGCAGGACGCCTCGGCCATCGCCGCCGGTCGGAAACAGTTTGAACTCATTGAAAGAGGACACTGCCACGGCACGCGGTCCGTTCCGTTGCGAAGAGCGCCGCCTCAGTTGCCAAGTCGGACAGTTCCGTGGCCCGGCCAGTCCGCCGAATCACGCTGCTCTGGTGGTCGGCATTCCGATGAGGGAGGACATTTCACCGCTGCCCATTTCGTCTCGGAGTCCGGGTTGAACAGGGCGTGATTCACCGCGCTCTGCATGAAATGGGTGTTTGGAGGTGGTGCGCGAGGCGGGGGTCGAACCCACAACCTTCGGCTTCGGAGACCGACGCTCTAGCCAATTGAGCTACTCGCGCAACCCGGAGCGGATAACGGGAATCGAACTTCCCACCGCTGCTGTGAGGCTACTTGGTCGCAAGAAATCCACCACACTTTTCGATGGTTCAACGCGGCCAGCCGGCGGGGCTCGGCGGAGGCTCACCCAGCCGGGGCAGGCGGCTTGGCAACGGGCGGCGCGCTGTCGGCGTGGCGCGTGAAGAAGGCGAGCCCGAGAAGGATGAGGGCGAGCAGGATGGCCGCCGTGGTCACGTAGAGTCCGGTGAGGGGCGGCTCGTAGCGGAACTCGATCTCGTGCTTGCCGACGGGCACCTGCACGCCGCGCATGAGGTAGTTGCAGCGCAGCAGTGTCGAGGGCTGGCCGTCCACGAGGACTTTCCAGTTCGGCGAGTGCTTGTCGTTGAGGAGCAGGACGGAGGGCGAGGCGGCAGCGGCTTCGAGGCGGATGCGCTTGGGCGTGTAGCTGAGGAATTTCACGTCGCCCATGTTTGTGCCGGGCGTTGTGGCGGGCGGAAGTGGCGCGGAGACGATGACGGATTGGTGTGGGTTGAAGGTGGCGTTGGTGAGGAGGCTGAGGACTTCAGCGTCGTTGGTCGTGGAGAGCCAGTTGTTGAAGAGCTTGGCGCGGGGCAGCGCGCCGGTGAACTCGATCATCGCGAACTGCCCAGTGGCGTTGGTGGCGACAGTGATCTGGTCCAGCCCGGTGGGGTTGCGGATGCCGGGCTTGGGAACGATGTCGAAGGGTGTGTGGATGCGGAAGCGGCTCCGGCCCGGGTCGAGCTGCGCTGCGATGGAGTTGATGAAGTTGGTGTTGTTCACGCCGAAGATGAAGCGGGTGTTCGTGAGTTCCCAGAGGCGGGCCACGTTGTTTCCCCGGCCCATCAGGACTTCTCGATAGGCTATGTTCTCGACCGACGGACGTGGCTCCTGCGTGATGTCGAGGGTCTGAATGTCGTTGTAAGGGAAGACATGCTGTGTCCACTCCGACCCATAGAGCTGCTGGAAGACGGAGAACTCCTTACCTATCTGGAACGGCAAGGATTGCACGCGCCCCTCATACCGCGATTGCTTGAGCAGTTCGATGATGGGGTTGCCGAGGTATTTCTCCGGGTAGTTCCAATGGACAATCCACGGCGCGTTCGCGCGCGCGAGATCCACCGCAAGCAGCAGGCCCAGCGTCACTCCCGCCCACCTCGCCCGGCTGCCGGACCAGTAGCCGCGCAACGCCACCACCACTGCCCCGGCGGAAAGCGCGAGGAAGAACACAAAAATGCCGACCTCACCGATGCTGTAGGAGGCAATGCCCTTGGCCATGTCTTCGCTGAAAGCCACGGAGACAAGGTGCTTCTCCAATTCCTTCCGCGCGGAACTGTAGAGCAGCAGCCCCAGAAGGCTCCCGACGAGGACCAGCCCGGTGACGAGCGTCCACGCCCGCTCGAAGCCGCGCACCGTGTCCCACCAGTTCTTCACCTGCTCGGCGAGCGGACTCTGAGCCGTGGCCACAGGCCTGATGAACTGCCGCGCCAGCGCGTGCAAGCCGTAGCCAAAGAGCACCAGCAACGCGAGGTGGAAGGGGTGCATGAACTTCACCGGGTTGCGGATGGTCGAGGCGTAGGGCAGCGAATAGAAGAACTGGTAAAACGGCGCGTGCTTTCCGAACGCAAGAAACAGGCAAAGCAACGCCATGCCGGCCCAGAACCACACCAACCGCCGCTCCACAGCCGTGAACGCCCCCTGCTTGCGGCACGCCTGGGCACAGGCCCACACGGCGAGGAGCACCACGAGCACCCCGCCGTATTCACCGGAGCCGGAGTGGCGGTGGAGTTGTGGGTTTGCAAGCGCGGCCCTGGCCTCCGCGTTGCCCTGCTCAGCGGCGGCTTTGATTGCGCTGAAGCCCGGGTTCTGTCCCACCGTTCCCCAGTAAGCGTTGGCTTCCGGGACGTGCATGCGATAGCCAAACAAGCCAGGAATCAACACCCGCAGGGTCTCCATCTTGGGCAGGCTCCACATCGTCGCCTCCGCGAAGCGCCGATCCTTCGATTCCTTGTCCTGCCCCATGCCCACGACACCCGTGACCTGCGTGCTGATGAGCGTGCCCAGCGAGTATGTTGCGATGAACCCGGCGCACGCCGCGACCAGCGCGACGCGACCCACGCCCTGTGCCAGCAAGCTTGCGGGCGTGCCCTGCCCAGCCGCCCACGCCAAATACACGGCGAACATTCCCACCACGAGGCTGAAGATCGCCCCCGTGTCGAAGCCCTCCATCACGCCGACACCCGTGGCGAAGCCAGCCAGCATCGTGAACACAAGTGTCCGCCGGCGCGTCGCCGCCATCAGCGCCGCCAGAGCGAGGAACACCGCCGCCGTCCCCATCACCCACATGGACAAGCCCCACGCGGCAACGGAGAAACGATCCCCGTTCAACGCCGCAGCGATGCCACCGACCGTGCAGACCCACGGAGCGAAGCCGCACTGCCTGAAAAACACCCACGCCGCGCAGCCCAGCAGGAAGAGCGACAGCGGCGCAAACAACTTGGCCATGATCAACGGCCCCAGCACCGTCGCCACCAAGTTCGACGGAGTGGGCGCGGAAGCCACGCTTTCGCCACCCACCCAGTTCAGGTCATTCCAGACTCCAAACAAGCCGCCCGGCAGCCGGCCACAAGCGGCGCTGTTCGCACCGAGCGGGCCGTCATTGGAAAAGACGATGTATTCCGGCAGGAAACTCTTTGCGAACAGCAGCGCCAGCACGGCAGTCATCGCGGCGAGCAAGGCCAGGAATGCCGCGCGCCCGTTCGGGACCGGCGGGGCTTCGGGAGGAGTCGAGTTCGCCATAAAAAGCGCGGCGGGCACTGCGCCCGCCGACGCGCGACGTTAGCGGAACCGACTTCCGTTCCAAGCGGAAACTCGATCTTCCATGAGCAGAATCCTTGCAGTTGGCTTGAACCACCAAGGCACGAAAAGCACAAAGTAGAGCCGCAGAGGCGGGGCCGCCCAACAAATCAAGCCGCACCGTTCGGCGCGCATTCTTCCTTCCTCGGAGGAATGGAGTGGGAGCCAGCGCCGCTGCGGCCCCGAAGCGATTGCACCGGATTTCATTCCGACAAAGCCCGGGAACTTCCAGATTCCATCCTCCATCCCCTTGTCTCTGAACCACCCCAGCAAGCTCCGTCACGAATAGTTCTGCCAGCCGGTCTCGCGCGGCTGTCCGTAGGCACGGCTGAGTTGGCGAAGGTTTTGCTCGGCCTTGTCCACCCCCGCTTGCTCGCCCTCCGCGCGGACTCGCTGCTGCGAGAGTTGCTGCGAGTTTTGGCTCTCCAACTCCATCAGCCGTGAAACCACGGTGCGGATGGCAGTCTCGGCTTCGCACGGGTCGCAGTGCAGTGCGGCCTGCTCCACCTTGAGCGCGTCCGTGGCGGCGACGATGCGTTCCTGCAAGGTGTGCTTTGCGTTCTGACAGCGCCTGACCTCGGCCCAGTCCGACCGCTGGATGCCCTCGCTCTCGGCGAGGCTCAGCCGCCGCCACTGCTCATAGAGACTGAAGAGATGGTCGCGGGCGTTCACGGCTCACGCATGGCTGGCGAAGGCGAGTTGCGGGCCGGCCAGCTTCAAGTCCTCACCGCGCCGGCGCAACATCTCAGCCCACGCCTCCCGCAGGACTCCCAGCCGCCGCAGCACATCGTTGATGCCGGTTTCGGATTTCTTGAAATTGCTCTCCATCAGCCGGTCGTCCATGTAGTCGTAGAGTCGCTGGAAATTCGCCGCCACTTCGCCGCCCGCCGCCAGGTTCAAGGAGGAGTTAAGCTCGTGGATGATGGCCTGGGCTCGCTGGATGTTGTTGTTCACCGCGAGATTAAACGCCAGCGGGTCCGTTTCCTCGAAGCCCAGCCGGGCACGTTCGAGAAAGCGGATGGCGCCGTCGAAGAGCATCAGCACAAGCTGGCCGGGCGTGGCCGTCTGGGTGGCGACCTGACGGTAGGAGGACCAGGGATTGGGCAGGCTCATGGCAAGGCTCAGGTGTCTGCAGGTGCGTCTTTGATATTGACCGCGAGCAAGGAGGCTATGCGCTTGATGGTCTCCGCCGGCGGGTAGCTCACGTTGCCAATCAGCTCGCGCGCACGCTCAACCTCGCCGGGTCGCACGCCCGGCGTGTCCGCCAGCGAGCGGTTCAGCGCAGTGGCGCGGTCAAACTGTGCCGTGTCCGCACCGTGTCCGCCGGGAACCGGTGGCGAAGCTTTCCAGTAGGCCCGGATTACCGGCCCGGTGTTGTTGTTCGGACTGACTTGCATACTCACTCACTTCCTCCCGCACCTTTCGCGGGAATTTTCGGTTTCGTCTCACTTGGCACATCGGCAGGCGGCGGGGGAACTTGAGGGGAAATTTCCCGTGGCGGCAGGGTGAGCGCCAGCGCGTTCAGCGTGTATTGGGCGAAGCGCCTCGGCGTGTTGAGCACAGCCTGCGAGTCCGCCAGCGGCCCCGGCACCTTCAACTGGCCGAGGTAGTAGCGGCGCGCCGAATTCACCACCGCCGGGTTGCCCGCGTCGAACACTTCCTCCGCAGCCCACAAGATGCGCGGAGCCTCGCCGGACTTCGCCGGGCACTCCACCAGTTTGAAACTCCAGCCCACCGCCAGCGGCGGATAGGCTCGATACTGCGTGAGGCGGCTGAAGAGCACCGCGTCACAACCATGCCGGTCACGCAGCCGTTGGAGCATCGCCGCCGGCAGCTTCTCCTCCGCCGTCCACTGGCTGCGACCCGTCGCATGGCTCAGCTCATCCGCGCTCACGGCGAGAATCTCGAACGCGCCGCAGCGCACCAGCTCCGTGACAAGCACGGCCTGCATGGTATCCACGCCCGCGTCGGCCTGCGCGCCGCGCGCATCGGACACCAGCGGAAGCACGACCACGCGTCGGATTTTCTCCGGCACCCCGGCGGGCGGGCGATGCACGTTGACGGGTTGATAGCCGGGGCCGCTGATGTGCTCGCGTCCCTGCCAGCGGTCGCTCAACGACCCACATCCGGTGAGCAGCCAGGCAGCGGCGAGCAGCCCGCCCATCGGGATGATGTCATTCCAAAGTCTGTTCATGCAATTTTCCGAGGTAGTCCTCCAAGCGCCGCAGCCACGGGCCGAGGCTGCGTTCAAATAGATTGGAGAGAATCATCGCGGCGGGCTGCGATTCCACGTCCGGCTTGAGCAGCACCAGTTCGATGTGGCTGGCGATTCGGCCCAGTTCCTCCAGATGCGCATCCAGGGTATGTCCGCCGGCCGACATCTCGGACAGGCGTGCGCCCCAGAGGTCATGCAGCAGCCCGAGCTTTGCCAGCGGTGCGCGGATGGCCCCCTGCCACTGCTGCCAAAGCCGGCGGTTCTGTGGCGGGTCGTTGATGAGCACCGTCAGCACTGCACGCTCCACGGCCCAACGCAACTCGCGCACCTGGCTGCGCGTTTCCACGGCGAGCCGGCGGCTCAACTCCTCCAGTGAAATGGACTCCGCCTCCACGCGCTGAAACAAGCCCCCGCTCAACTGGCGGACCACGAGTTCCGCCGGCGTGCCATCCACCCACACCGCAGACAATACCCGCTGGCGGCTTGCGGCGAGCGTTTCCAGTTCGCTGAAAATGGCGGCCAGTGAGCTGACCGAAGGCACCGGCAACTCCACCTGCTGGCCGTCCAGCCACACCGCCGGCAGGGGCAGCGAGGCGGGCTTCCAGGAGTTCACCGACATGACCACTCTATCGGCACGCTGACCGTTTGGATTTAGCAAAGATGCGCGCATCATTCATCCGCCAAAGCGCTGCTTCAGAAACTGCAGCTGCTGGTTGATCTTCGACTGCGCCGTCTCCATCGCGATGAATCCTCGGATCAGCTCGGCGCGGTTGCTCTGCACCAGCCGCTCGAGGTTGGCCACCTGCGTGTCAATGTCAGTGGACTGCTTTGTGAGCGTGGTCTGCCGCTGTAATAGCGAGCCGCTCTCGCCCACCGTGGCGGTGAGATAACTCTTCAACTGCGCCGCCAGACCTGTGCTCGCGTGCGTGAAGAGCTCCTGGACATCGCTCGCCTTGTCCGCCAGCGCCGTGTCCAAAGTCGTGCTGGAGGACAAGGTGAGCTGGTTGTTGTCAGCGGAGGTCGTGATGCCCAGATCGGCAAGCTTGGTCAGCGTGGTGCTCAGCCCGGTGACGGATGTCGCGGCGATCCGGCGCAGCTTTGTGGCCAGCTCGCTCGCGTCCGACTGCCCCGCGAGCACGCCGGCCGTGACCTTCCCCTTCGCATCCGTCGAGCTGGCGCTGGCCGTGTCGAGGAACGACTGCACCTGGTTGTAGGAGGAAATGAAATCGGTGATCGCCGTCTTGATCTTGGAAACATCGCCCTTGATCTCCACTTCGCTCGTCCCCGTCTTGAGCGCGCTGACAGTGAGGCCCGACAGGCCGGAGCTGGTGCTGGTGATCGTGTTCGAGCTGCTCACCAGCGTGCCGCCGCCGTTGATGGTGTATTCCAGGTTCTTGCCGCGGGAAAGTGTCCCGGTCGTGATCTGGCTGGCGGCCAGAAAATTTCCCGTCACATCCTCCAGCGCGATGCCCAAGTCGCCCGTGGACTTGTTGGTCAGGAGGAACCGGTCGTTGACGCTGTCGTAGGTCGCCGTGACGCCAGCCGCTGAGTTGTTGATGCGCGCCAGCACGGTGGCCGCGCTGTCGCCCGTGGCGCTGAAGCTGATGGCGACGCCATTGATCTTGAACGAGCCGCTGCCGCTGCCGCCGTCCGAGACGGTGGTGGAGAAGTTCGCCGAGGCGAGCGCCGTCGTGGTCTTCACGGTGCCCAGCGCCTGGCTGCTCGTCACGGTGCCGGTGCCGTTGTTGTTGAGCTTGGCCACCGAGAGGAAATTGCTCGTATCCACCGCGCTGCCCAGCGTGACAGTGCCCGCGCTGACGAGGCTGATTTTGTCGGCCACCGGATCGTAACTCCCGGTCACCACGCCGGCGGTGGCAGTGCTGATGGAGTCGAAAACCCCCTGCAAGGTGTCGGTCGTGGCGACGGTGATCTGCTTGCCGTTGACCGTGAAAGTCCCGGCCGTCACGGGCGTGGCGAAGGCGGCATTGCTCAACACAAGCGCGGAGACATTGCTCGTGGAGTTGAGGGCGGAACCGACATTCGTCCCACCTTGCTGCGTGCTGGTCGTGGCAAGCTGGCCTATGGCAATGGTGTATTTCGCCAGCGACGCGCCCGCATCCGCCGCAGCGGTGGCGACGGTGGCATCACTGGAGCTGACCATGCGGCTCGCGAAGAGCGTCGTGTCGTTGAGCTTGTCCACGCGTGTCTGAAGCGTGGTGAGGTAGCCCTTGACGGTGCCGTAGGCGCTGTTGACGGAGTTGAGCGAGGCCTGCTGCCGCTGCAAAAGCGTCTGCGGAGAGCGCTCGACAGTCGTGAGCTGGTCCACCAACGAGCGCCAGTCGAAGCCCGAGGCCAGTCCGGAAATTCCAAGATCCATGTGGTGCGGTGGTTACGAGACACGCCATGCCGGCGTGACCTCAATCAATGCGAACACCCGCCCGGCGCTCACGCGCCGGGCGGGGTTCAATCGGCGGGGTCCAGGATTACTGGAGGAGCCGGAGTGCTGACTGCGGAGTGGCATTGGCTTGTGCGAGCATCGCCGTGCCGGCCTGCACGAGGATGTTGTAGCGCGCGAACGAGGTGCTTTCCTCGGCCACGTCCACATCCTTGATGCGGCTGTTCGACGCGGTCAGGTTGTCGCGCAACACCGAGAGCTGATCGCTCGTGTAGTTGAGGCGCGCATTCACGGCACCGGCAGTGGCGCGGTCGCTGGCCAGTTGCGTGATGGCGGACTTCACCGAGGTCAGCGCCGCGGCGGCGGAGGTGGCATTGGCCACGCTCGCAGACGTCGCGCCTGTGTAGGCGGCAGCACCGAGGTTGAGACCCGACATCGAGAACGTGTTGGTGTCGTCAATCGTGACGGAGAGCGCCGAGCTGGTGAACAGGCTCACGCCGTTGAAGTCCTTCGTCGCCGAGGAGGTGATGAAGGCTCCGAGCGTGCTGAACTCACTGTTGTAGAGCGCGCGATCCGCATCCGTCTTCGTCACGTCCTGGGCCAGGACGGACAGCTCGCTCATCCGATCCAGCGCAGACTGGACCTTCTGCAGGAACCCGTCGCGTGTCTGGTTGAACGAGATGGCGTTGCCCACGTTCGACTTCGTGGCGTTGGTGCGGTTGATCTGCGCGTCGAAGCGCAGGGACACGGCCAGTCCGGCGGCGTCATCCTCGGGGTTCACAATTTTGGAACCCGAGGACAGCCGGGCCAGCGACTTGGCGAGCATGCCCGATGATTCCGAGAGCAAACGAGCGCTGCTCAGGGCCGACACATTGGTATTGATGACCATAACTAGACTCCTTCCATGAGTCACCCCTTGCGGGGTTCTTTTGTTCTGCGGCATCCGTGCCGCTGGTGATTTATTAGGGCGTCACCGTTTTCCCGTCGGCCCTTTGCGGCTGCCGACCGCCGTGTCTTTCGACAAGCAGGGTATCGGCGGGGATGAGTCCAACTTTAGCGCCTTTCATCCTGGATTCCGCAGTTGAAGCTCACGCAGTGGGGAGTAATCCCATTTTCGGGCAGGAGAACGTCTCTGGTGGAAACAGTCCCAACTCCAGTCATCCCCGACGCGCTTCCTTTGTTTTCTCCGCGCCCATTCGCAGCTGAACTTTGGAGCTCGGGGTCGGCGGCGCAGCGGCCGCAGGAACAGATGCCACAGATCGCAGATCAGAAGCTTCAACCGCGCTGCCAGCGCCGTCGCGTTGCGTTTGTGACAGCAGAACCTGTTGAATCCCCACTGGTGCTTGAGTTCATGGAACACGTTCGCAGAGCAGTGCCAGACTCAGGCTGGTCAACCCATGAAAGTGCAGCTGGGGAAGTTGAATACTTCTTCAACTGCCCTGTGAATCGAGCAAGAGCGCGAGGTGTCGTTCTCCGCCATGTCCCAACAACATCCTGCCGCCGCCTATCTCCGCTCCTCTCCCTTCTCAACTGTGGATTACAGAATGAATTCGGGCACCGGACAGCGGACAGGAGTCTCCCCTCACACAAACTTGCCGGGGTTCAGAATGCCACGCGGATCGAGGGCGCGCTTCACAGCGCGGTGGAGGTGGCGCACGTCTTCGTTCGCGGCAAGGGGCCACCACGACTTCTTCGCCAGCCCGATGCCGTGCTCGCCCGTGATCACGCCGCCCCACGCGAGGATTTGCCGGAAGAGATCGTCGAGCGCGGCGTCAGCACGCGAGCGGTTGCCGGGCTGGGTGTAGTCCACCATCACGTTGACGTGGATGTTGCCGTCGCCGGCGTGGCCGAAGCAGGCGATGGGCAGGCTGTGCTTCTTTTGGAGGCGGGCGGCGAACTTGAAGAGGTCTTCCAGCCGCCCGCGCGGGACGGCGATGTCCTCGTTGAGTTTCGTCAGCCCGGTGTCACGGAGGCTGTAACTGAACTCGCGGCGCAGGCCCCAGAGCGACTCGACAGCGGCCCCGCCGTGGGCGCGGTTGATGAAGACAGGCTTTTGCGCGGTTACGAGTTGCTCCACGTCCGCCAGCTCGGCGCGGACGGAGCGCTCTTGTCCGTCCAGCTCCACGAAGAGCATCGCGCGGCAGCCGGCGAGCTGCTCGCTCTTCGTGCGCTTGTGGGCGGCGGCGAGGGTGAACTCGTCGGCGATTTCCAGCGCGCAGGGCAGGTAGCCAGCCTTGAAGATGGCAGCAAGCGAACGTGCCGCGCCGCGCGTCGTGTCGAAGCCGACGCCAAGCAACGCACGGTAAGGCGGCAGCGGGAGCAGCTTCAGCGTGGCCTCGGTGACGATGCCAAGCAGCCCCTCGGAGCCGACGAAGACGCGGTGCAGATCGAAGCCGGTCTTGTTCTTGTGGCAGCGGCTGCCGAGGCGCACGAGGCGTCCGTCAGCAAGGGCGACTTGCAGGCCGAGCACGTAGTCGCGGGTGACGCCGTATTTCAAGCAGCGCGGGCCGCCGGCGTTGGTGGCGATGTTCCCACCGAGCGAGCAATCCGCCCGGCTGGCGGGGTCGGGCGGGTAGTAGAGGCCGCGTTTCTCAACGGCGGCTTGAAGCTTCGCCGTGATGACGCCGGGCTGGACCACGGCGACGAAGTCACGCGCGTTGATTTCCTTGATGCGGCTCATCCGCGCGACGGAGAGCGCGATGCCACCGCGCACCGGCACGCAGCCTCCAACATAGCCTTGTCCCGCGCCGCGGGGAGTGACGGGGACGCGATGCTCGTGTGCGATGCGCAGGACCGCGGCAACGGCCTCGGCGGTCTTGGGCAGCGCGACGATGTCCGGCGGGTGGGCGGCGAACCACTTGTCGCCCGAGTGGGCCTGAAGTGTGGCGGCGTCCACACGGAGTTCATCGGCATCAAGGGCGCGGCGGAGGGCGGTGAGGACGGGGCGGAGGTTCACGGGAAAAGGGGAGCAGGATTAAGCCAGAACGATTCTTTGACCACGGATGGAACACAGATGAAACACGGATGAGGACGGGGAAAACGCATCCTCCCACGGAGCAGAACGCGCACACCAAACGGTGATGCGAACACAGCAGGCATCGTCAAGATACTCGCCTGCTGTTCCGTGTTAACTCCGTGTTCCATCCGTGGCTCAACTGCAAGGTTCCGGTTAAGATTAGGATTGAGAGCAGGAGTGGGCAGGCGGACTGCAGGCCGGCTCCTGCTCGTAATCCTAATCCTGCTCCTCGTCTTCATTCGCCCGTCCCGCCGTCGCGGATCAGTTCCAGCGCCGCCGCCGCGTCCGTGGCCGGCACCTGCACGCGGATGCCACCGACGGCCAGCGCGTAGCCGTCAATGCTCAAGGCGGCGAGTTCGCCGGCGACGAAGACGTGGATGTCCGCGGCTTCAAGGCGGGAGCGGATGAGCTGGGCCTCGGCGGAGTTGAAGGCTGTGAAGACAGTGACCAATTCCATGAGTCAGGCAGCGTGGCCGTTGGTGGTGCCGGGCGTCGCCTTCGGGTCGGCGAAAGCCATCGTGCCAGTGGCGCTCTGGAGCAGGCTGATGACCTGCACCTCGATTTGCTGGCCGATGAACTTCTGCGCGTTGTTGACCACGATCAGCGTGCCGTCGGTAAGGTAGCCGACGCCCTGGCCCTTGTCCTTGCCCTCGCGGACGATCTTCAGCGTGAAGATCTCTCCAGGCAGGATCACGGGCTTGAGCGCGGTGGCCAGCTCGTTGAGGTTGACGTATCTGACGGACTGCAGCTCGGCGATTTTGCCAAGGTTGTGGTCGTTGGTGTAGAGGCAGGCGTTGAGTGAACGGGCCAGGTGGATGAGCTTGCCGTCGGTTTCCGCTTCCTCGGCGACCTCGGCTTCGTGGATTTTCACCTCGTTGCGCTTGTTGCGCTGCAGGCGGGCGAGCATGTCGAGGCCGCGCCTTCCGCGCGCACGGCGCAGCGGGTCGGCGGAGTCGGCGATGAGTTGCAGCTCCTTGAGGACAAATCTCGGCACGACGACGATGCCATCCATGAACCGCGCTTCGATGAGGTCGGCTATGCGTCCGTCAATGATCACGCTCGTGTCGAGCAGCAGGAGGTTGTCCGGCCTGTTCTCCCGGGTGAAGCGCACGTAGGGGATGATGAGGGAGAAGTCCTCCTTGTTGCTGCGCATCGCCATGATCATGCCGATGTAGCCAAAGCCTATGAACAGCCCCATCCGAACGAGGCTGCGCATGACCTCGTCCTCCTTGTCCACCCACAGGAAGAGGCCGGAGTTGTCAAACATCCACGCGACCACCGCACCGAGGAGCAGACCGAACGTGGCCGCAGAAAACGCGCGGAGGGAAAAGCCCTCGAGCATCTCATCAATGGCGATGAGGATGCCCCCGAAGCCGATGCCGATGAGGGTCCAAAACCTGCCCGCCTCGAGCCATTCAGGCCGCACCTGGCTCACGGCGAAGCCACCGAGCGTGCACAAGAGCAGGAAGAGGATGCGGACGGCCCAGAGGGACATGCTAAAGCGAGTTCTGGGTTTGGGGTTTCGAGTTCAAAGTTGCGGAGCCGACACGCTCATTGCTGGTTGGCCTTCTGCCGGGGTGAGAGCAGAGGGAGGGTGGGCACGCTGTTCGTCGGCTTGGGCGGCTTGGGTTTGTAGAAGAGGCCGTGGGCGTTGAGGTTGCTCATCAACATCGCGCCGTTGCTGGCAAGCAGGCGGCCATCGCCAAGGAAGCTGTTCAGGTTTGTCATCACCAAGTGCGCGTCCAATGTCAGCGCGTTGACATTCGAGACGGCGCTGTTGACCTGGCCGCTGATGGCGGGCAGGTCGGCGAAGAGCCGCTTGAAGTTGCTGGCCATGACCTCGTCCTTGAAGAGAGCGCCCGCGAGGCCACGTCCTGATTGCACTTCGCCGAGGAGATTCGTCACCTGTGCTGAGGCGGTTTCAAGATTGCGCACGGCGGCTTGGATGGATGAGCGATTGCTTCCCACGGTGTCCTGAAGGTCTGCGCCGACCTTATTGAGCTGCTCGCTGAATCGCAACACATTGCTCACCGCCAGCTGAATCGGCGCGGTGTTGGTGACGAGCAACCCGTCCACCCTGTCGAGCGTGCCGTGTGCCTTGTCCTCCAAGGCAATCGCCCGCTCAGTCACCGTGCGCGACTGCTCGGCCACGACGCGGAAGCTCGCCACCATCGCGGCGAAGTTCGTCAAAGTCGCCTCGGACAGCACGTTCTTGTTCACGCGTTCGACAGCGATGTCGATTTTCTGCGCAGCCAGGTCCAGCCGCTGGATCAGGCCCAGCGCATCGCGCGCGGCGTCCTGGATGTTGAAGGGAGCGCGGCACTCGCGCTGCGCGGAGCCGTCCTTGGGCAGCGGTGGCAGCGCGTTCTGAGTGGGTGCGATGGAGACGTATTGGTCGCCGAGGAAACCCTGTGCCTCGATGTTGAAAACCGCGTCGCCGGGAATGTCGTGCCGCGAGTAGATGCGCAGGAAGATGATGACGGACTTGCTGTCCGGGGCGAGCTCAACGTGGGTGACGTTGCCCACGGTGACGCCGGCGAGCAGCACGGCGGCTTTTTCCTTGATGCCGCCGACGCTGGTGGTCTTGAGACGAACGCCGTAGCTCGGCTTCAGGAGCGAGAGTCCCTTCGAGAAGTTCAGGACCAGCAGCGCAAGCAGCACGAGGCCCACGGCGACAAACCCGCCCACTTTCCATTCGATGCGTGACTGGCTCATATCAAAAAGTATGCACCTTCTCATCCGAAATCCCCCGCACAAACCGGCTCACCACCGGGTCTGTCGAGGCCATCATCTCAGCCGGCGTGCCGCTCGTGTAGATGCGGCCCAGATGCAGCATCGCCACGCGCCGGCCCACCGCCTGCATGCTCCGCATGTCGTGAGTGATGACGATGGATGTGACTTTCAGCCGCTCGCAGACGCGCACGACGAGCTTGTCAATGCTGTCGGAGACAACCGGGTCGAGGCCGGTGGTCGGCTCGTCATAAAAGACCACCTCGGGCCGGTAGATGATGGCGCGGGCCAGGCCGACGCGTTTGCGCATGCCGCCGGACAGCTCGGCGGGCTTGCGCTTCTGTATGCCGGGCATCTCGACCATCTCCAGCGCCTCGGCCACGCGGCGGGCGATCTCCTGCGGCGGATGGTTGCGCTCGCGGGCCAGGACGAAGGCGATGTTCTCCTCGACGGTGAGCGAGTCAAAGAGCGCGGCGCTCTGGAAGAGCATCCCGAACTTGCGCCGCACGGCGAGCAGCTCGCGCTCGTTCAAATGCGAAATGTCCCGCCCGTCCACGAGCACCTGCCCGGAGTCCGGGTGCGTGAGGCCAACGAGGTGTTTGAGCAGCACGCTCTTGCCGCCGCCGCTGCGCCCGATGATGACGAGCGACTCGCCCTTCTCGATGGTCAGGTCCACGCCGTCCAGCACCTGCTGATCGCCAAAGCGTTTGCGGAGCTGGCGGACCTCGATCATATCAGCGCGAGCAGCCGCGTGAGCAGCAGCGTGAGAAAGAAGTTTGACATCAGGATCGCGATGGACGCATAGACCACAGCCTCGGTCGTCGCATGGCCGACTCCCTCCGCTCCCTGGCCGCAGTGCATCCCCTTGTAGCAGCCCGTGGTCGCGATGATGCCGCCGAAGATGAAGGACTTGATGAAGCCCATCAGCACGTCGCGGTGGTCGGTGAAGCGCTGCATGTTCACGAGGGAATAGCCGGGGTCAATTTGCAGCAGGTGGACGCCGACGAGATACGCCGCGAAAATTCCCACCGCGATGCTTTCGGCCGTCAGCAGAGGGACGGCGATCATCGTCGCCACCACGCGCGGCACGACGATGTAATCAATCGGATGTGTCGCCAGCGTGCGCAACGCGTCAATCTGCTCCGTCACGCGCATCGTCCCCAGCTCCGCCGCCATCGAGGCGCCCACGCGGCCCGCTACCATCAGCGCCGTGAGCACCGGCCCCAGCTCGCCGCACATGGACACGCTCACGACCGCCAGCGTGGCGGAGTCCATCTTGACCTTGTGAAACTGGAAGTAAGTCTGCGCGCACAAGACCATGCCGGTGAACGCGCCGGTCACGAGCACGACCGTCTGCGACTTCACGCCGATGTAGTAGAGCTGGCTCGTCAAGTCGCGCCCGGACAGGCGCTGCGTCGTGAGTGAGCGCAGCACCTCCGCCACCATCAGGCTGAATCGCCCGAGGCCGGCCAGCAAACTTTGCATCACCTTTGCCGGAAGTTCTGTCATGCAGCGCGAGTGTGGTTAGCAGACGGGAAAATATCTGGCGAGATTTCACTGCATTGGAATTTCAACCGAAACGATTCGTCAGCCACGAATGGAAGCGCAGAGCAAACACGGATGAGGACAAGGCAAATTTCTCCTCCCAATTGGCAGCCGCCTCCCGCTCCGGCTCGGGGCGCATCTCATTTTCTTGCCGACCCAATGCAGCGAGCGATGCAGTTGACCGCCCCTCCTGCTCGAAATCCTGATCCTAATCCTGCTCCGCCGACCGGCACACGAGGGGAAGGAGCAGGATTACGAGCAGGAGGGAGAGCTTGTGCGTTGCAGGCGACTGAGACGCGCACTCCGGCTCGCTCATTCCTGACGGCTTCAAGGCGCACCGCCAAGAGATCGCACCACCTCGTCGAGGAGCGGAGTTTCCATTTCCACCAGATGGCAGCGCTCAGGGAAGCGGCCTGTGTGGACATCAGCGATGTATTCGCGGAAGGCGGCGATGCGCTCCTGCTGCAGGCGGCGATGTTCGGCGGCGAAATCGCGGTAGGCCTTCGCATGGCGTGGCGGGCGCTCGTCGTAGTCCCCAAGGATGTCGTCGGAGAAGAGGAATTGGGTGTCGCAGCCGCTGCCCGAGCCAAGCGACATGAGGATGAGCTTTGTCTGCGAGGAGAGGAATCGCGCGAGGTTGTGCGGCACGACTTCGAGTTCGGCGGCGTAGGCGCCCGAGTTCTCCAGCTCCTTCATCCGGCGATGGAGTTCCCTGGCCTCCTCGACGGTCTTGCCAATGGCGCGGTAACCGGTCCAGGTGACATGACGCGGGACAAGTCCGAGGTGCCCGACGACTGGAATGCCTTCGCGCGCCATCGCCTCGATGATAAAGAGGCTGGCCGAGCAATAGACGCTGCTGGCCCCCAATTCGAGGGCGCGGAACGCGATCCGGATGGCCTCCTCCGGAGTAGCCAGCCCGTGCGGTGTGGCACACGAGAGGAAGCTGTTCGGCGCGGCGGCGACAAGCCCGGGCAGCCGCGACTGCGCCTCGGGACTGTCAAAGCTGCAACTCATCAAATCCACGCCGGCCTCTTCCGCAGCGGCGGCTTCCTGCGGGGATTTGACGTGGATGTGCGTGAGGCAGCGTTTGCCTTTGAGCTGCTGAAGATCAAAGACCGTAAATTTTTTCCGGGGGCGGAGCATTGCGGCCAAGGATTAGGCAAGCGGGGGTGGTCTGTAAATCGCGCGTTTGCTTACCACCAAGGCGCAACGCGGCGGCTGCAAGCCACCGGGACCGCCGGAATCGTACGCAGGGGACGCCGCTCACCAAGGGCCGCCAAAGAGACGAGCCAAGGGTTTGTTCGGAACCATGCAGTTGAGCCACGGATGCAACACGGAACAAACACGGAACAGCAAGCGACTGTCTTGACGATGCCTGCCGGGTTCGACACCACCGTTTGGTGTGCGCGTTCCTCTTCTTGAAAGGTTGCGTTTTCCTCGTCCCCATCCGTGTTTCATCTGTGTTCAATCCGTGGCCAAAGAATCGTTTCGGTGTATCTGTGCCCATCTGTGGCTGCAAAGAACGCTCAGGCGGAAATTGCCGCCGTCTCGCAGGTCTGCTCGCCACAGCCGCAGTTGCCCGGCTCCTGATCGGCGAAGTCGTGGCCTTCCCAGTTCGGATCCAGGCCGAGGTCTTTGAGCATCTGGAGGTCCTTCTCCACGGACTGGTTCAAGGTGGTGAGGTAGTTGCCGACCATGAGAGCGCTCGCGCCCGCCGCGAAGATCATGCTCTGGAGGTCGCGCAAGTTCACCGTGCGTCCGCCGGCGATCATGATTTCCTGCCGGGGCAGGACGAAGCGGAAGCAGGCGATTGTCTTGAGAATTTCCATCGGCGGCAGCGGCGCAAGCTTCGCGAAGGGCGTGCCGGGGATAGGATTTAGGATGTTGATGGGGCAGACGTTCGCACCAATCTCGCGCAGGGACAGCGCGAGGTCGCAGCGGTCCTCACGCGTCTCACCCATGCCGATGATTCCTCCGGAGCAAATCTTGATGCCGGCTTTCTTGAGGTAGCCGATGGTTTCGAGCCGGTCGTCGAAGGTGTGCGTGGAACAAGTCTGCGGGAAGAAGCGACGGGAGCTTTCGAGATTGTGGCCGTAGCACTCCAAGCCGGCGGCCTTGAGACGATCCGCGACCTTTTGGTTCTTGATGAGGCCCAGGGAGGCGTCGGGGCGGGATTTGCCGCTGGCCTTCATCTCACTGATGCGGTCGCAGACTTCGTCGAGCATCGGGCCTTCGTTGAGGCCGCGCCACGCGGCGACGAGGCCGACGGCGGTCACCTGGTTCTGCTGCGCCTCGGTGAGCGCGCTCTGCACCGGCTCGGGGTCCACAAAGCCGTATCGGGGCGAGGTGGTCTGGTGGTGCGCGGACTGCGCGCAGAAGCTGCAATTCTCAGAGCACGCGCCGGCCTTGGCGTTCACGATGGAGCAGAGGTGAATCTTGTTTCCCTTGAAGCGTTCACGAATGCGGTTGGCCCAGGCCATCAGCTCAAAGATGTCGGCCGTGTCCTCCAGCTCGAAGAGCCACAGCGCGTCCTCGCGCTCGATGCGCCCGCCGCCCAGCACGCGCTGGCCCAGGTCGGAAAGGCGTTCGTGAATGGTCGCGTCAAACGAGGTCGGTCGCATGGTTGACAGGATTGCGGAAGGTGCGGCGCAAGGCAAGCGCAGCGTTCTGAATGGATTTTCCTTTGACTCCCCTGCCCTGCCGTTCCTACTGAACTCATGCGTTCGCTGCCCCTTCTCCTGCTCCTCGCGCTCGGATTGCCCTCCCCGGTCTCCGCCGCCGAGGCGAAGCTCAACGTCTTCATCTGGAGCGAATACCTCGACCCGCAAGTGGTGAAGGAGTTCGAACACAAGTTCAGCTGCAAGGTGACAGTGGATGTCTACGAAGACGCGGAATCAATGCTCGCGAAACTTCAGGCCGGCGGCGCGGCGCTCTACGACCTCGTCGTGCCGCCGGACCATCTTGTGCCGACGATGGTGAAGCTCGGCCTTCTCGCGCCGCTGCGCCCCGACAACCTGCCAAACCTCAAGAACCTCGACGCAAAGTTCGCCAGCCCGCCGTATGACCGGGGCAACAAATTCAGCGTGGCCTACCAATGGGGCACGGTCGGCATCCTTGTGCGAGCAGCGGCGGGCAAGCCGGTGGCGGAATCGTGGGGACTGGTGTTCGACGAGAGGCAGCAGCCGGGGAAGTTCGTGCTGATTGACTCGGTGCGCGACTGCCTCGGCGCGGCGCTGAAGTTCGAAGGACACAGCTTGAACTCGACGGAGATTCCGCACCTGAAGGAAGCGCGCAACCTCGTCATCGAGGCGAAGCGCCGCGCGGCGGGCTTCGACGGCAGCGTGGGCGCGAAGAACAAGGTCCTCGCCAAGAGCGTGACCGCTGCCATCGTTTATAGCGGCGAAGCAGCGCGGGCGATGGCTGATGACACAGCGCTTCGCTACATCATCCCTCGCGAAGGGAGCCAGATATGGGTGGACAACTTGTGCATCCCCGCCAAAGCCCCGCACCGCGACCTCGCCGAGAAGTTCATCAACTACGTGCTCGACGCGAAAGTCGGCGCACGGCTCTCGAACTTCCTGCAATTCGCCATGCCCAACGCGGCGGCGAAGGAGTTCATCAAACGGGAGGATTTGAAGAATCCTGCGATCTACCCGCCTGCTGACGTGATGGCGAAGCTGGAGTTCCTCGAAGACCTCGGCGCGAAGACGAAGCTTTTCGACGAGGCGTGGACGCAGGTGAAGGCACGGTAGCTCTGGCAGGATGAGACTCCGTCGAGCGCACTCTCGGGGAGCGACATACCCACCAAGAAACTCGCTTCGCTTGCGCCTCCTCCGTCGGCCAATGGGGTTCGACGGAGTCTCACCCTACCGGTCATTGCTGCTTCGCCGTGCGCCACGCGAAGGCGAGCGAGCCGATGATGAGCACCGCCGCCACCGGAAAATTCCAGTCGAAGCCCGCCGCGTCGCGATCGGTGCGGCGCACGCACCAGTCGAGAAAGACCGCGTAGCCAGCAAGCATCACAGCACAAAGCGTGGCGAAGCGTCCTGCATCCAGCGCGGGGTGAAACACCAGCGCGAGCAGCGTCAGGAGCAGCAGCACGACGCGCCACGCTGGGAACTTGCAGGTCATCGCCAACGAATCGAGCAGCGTCTTCATCGCGGGGAACGTTAGGATGGTCTTGCCGCCCTCGCGCCGAAAATTTTTGTCGATCATGGGACCCATCAGCTCGTTCGTGCCTGCGGCGACCCAGACGTGCTGGAGGTTTGCCACGAGCCGCGCATCCGCGTGACCGCGTGCTCGCAGGATGCTCGCGGCCAGCACTGCGCGGCCGTCGCAGTCCTCGCGCTTGCGCTCCCAGACCTCGGCGGCAGTGGGCCAGTAGTCAAGGTTCCACCAGCCGTGCCAGTCGTATTGATACGGGACGTTCCGATAGACGAAGCGCTCGACGGCCTTGAACTCCGTCAGTGCCGGCGTGTTCGTCGCGAGGAGCTGGTCAATGTCCCTGTTGATCTCCGGCATCGCGGGCAGATCCGGCTGGATGAGCGATTCCATGTCCAGCAAGTGGCTGATTTGCCGGACGAGCAGAACCGGATTCGGATAGAGGGCGAAGAGCACGACGGCCGCGAAGAGGAGAAGCTTGAGGCTGGACCGCTTCAGCGGTCGTTGGGTTTCCAGCCAGTGCCAGAACTGCGCTCCGGTTGAGACGAGTCGCTTCACAGGGGGTGCGCGCTGCCACGAACGCGCGGGCACCGGCTACCGCCGCAGCTTGGCGAGCAGACGGAGGAACTCGATGTAGAGCCAGATGAGCGTCACCATCAGGCCGAAAGCGGCATACCACTCCATGTATTTCGGCGCTCCCGCAGCCTCGCCCTGCTCGATGAAGTCGAAGTCCAGCACGAGGTTCAACGCCGCGATGACAACGACGAACAGGCTGAAGCCGATGCCGACCCAGCCCGACTCGTGGATGTAAGGAATGTTCTTCCCGAACAGCCCCATCACAAAGCTGACGAGGTAAACCAGCGCGATGCCCGCTGTGGCAGCGAACACGCCGAGCTTGAAGTTCTCCGTCGCCTTGATCAGGCCGGTGCGGTAGGCCACAAGCAGGCCGAAAAGCGTGCCGCCCGTGAGCAGCACGGCGTCGAGCACGATGCCTTTGAACTTCGTCTCCATGACCGCCGAGATCGCGCCGAGGAAAAGCCCCTCGCAGATGGCGTAGACAGGCGCGGTGAAAGGCGCGGCGGGTTTGGCGAAGCAGGTGATGAGGCAGAAGATGAGTCCGCCAATCAATCCTCCCAAAGCCCACGGCATGGCTGCGGCGAGATCACCCGCGCGGACCTTGTCCCAGGTGAACAATGCAGAAGCGACGAGTAGAAGGAGCAGGATGAGCGTGCGCGTGACCGTGCCATTGATAGTCATTCGGCCCGCGCTTTCGCCCAGGCCGGTGAACGCCTTGTCGTTGAGGACGGGATTGGAACTTCGCATGGGATGGTTTGTTGGGCAGCCCAGAAGCAGGACATCAATCCAGCCGCTTGATGCTGATGTTGCGGAAGGCGACGGGATCGCTGTGGCCTGCGAAGCCGAAGTGCCCTTTTGTGCGGCTCACGCCAGGGTGCTTGGACTTCGCCATGACAGTCTCGAGGTCCACCTTGCTCAGGTCTGTGTCCAGAATCACGGTGCCGTTCAAGACGACCTTGATGGTGGAGCCTTTGACCGTGACTTCCTGATGGTTCCACTCACCCACTGGCTTTTGCGCGCCGCGCTTGGCGGCGACCATGCCGTAGGCGGAGCCGTGGACCTGACGCGGATCGAGCTTGGCCTTGCGGACGGTCTCGTAATCCTCGTCCAGCACCTGCAGCTCGCACATGCCCTCGTAGGCCGTGTTGACGTTGCCGCCGGGGTAACGGATGGCCAGCCCGTTGTTGCCGCCAGGCGGAACCTTGAACTCCAGGCGCACGACGAAGTCGCCGTATTCCTCCTTCGTGTAAATCGTCCCGCCCTTGCCCTTCTTGCAGACAACCGCACCCTCCACGACCTCGTAGTTCTCCACCGGCCCGGCCCAGCCATCGAAATCCTTGCCGTTGAAAATGGACTTGAAGCCGTCCTTGCCCTTGTCGGCGGCGGTGAGGGTGAAGGCGCAGGTGGCGAGGGCGAGGAGAGTGGAGAGTTTGTGTTTCATGGAGAGAGCAGGATTAGGATTGGGAGCACGAGTGAAGCACGACGGATCAGGTTCACGCGCTCGTAATCCTGATCCAAATCCTGCTCCCCCTTCAGCTCACTTGCTGAGTTCCTTGATGAAGACGTTGCGCCAGCGGATTTCACCGCCGTGGGTTTGGAGCTGGATGGGGCCTTTCTCAGGAACTGGGCGGCGCTGCTCCGGGGCGAGCTTTTTGTCGGCCTTGTCGTAGTAGTTCTCCAGCCTGGCGTTGTCGACGACCAGCTTGCCGTTGAGCCAGACCGTCACGTTCTCGCCCTTCATGATGATGCGAAACTTGTTCCACTCGCCGAACGGCTTGTCCGCCAGCACGAGCGGATCCTTGCCGGGCGCGCCGGCGGAGTTGTTCCAGAGGCCGCCGGAACCCTTGTTTGCACCGAGCGAGAACTTCTTCTCTTCGGTGTAATCCCAGATTTGCACCTGCGGGACGCCGCGCAGGTAGATGCCCGAGTCCGCCAGCGGCACCGTCTTGTAATCGAGCAGCAGCTCGAAGTCGCCATAGTCCTTCTCCGTGGTCGCGTAAGCGCCGAAGCCGTCGTTCACCAGCTCGCTGTTCTCGACATACCAATGCGGCTTGCCGGTCTTGCCCAATTCCATCATCGAGCCTTTCTGGTCGGGCGCGGTCCATTTCTTGATTTGCTCGGCGCGCTGCTCCGCCGTCATGGCGAGGAGCTTGCGATGATCGAACGTGCTGCCACCGCGCCAGCCGGAGACATCCTTGCCGTTGAAAAGCGCGGTGAAACCTGCGGGCGGCTTGGCCACCTGCGCGCTCGCGCTCAAGACGAGCGAAGCGAAGGCGGTGGCGAC
This sequence comes from Verrucomicrobiota bacterium, assembly GCA_016235545.1. Taxonomy (GTDB): domain Bacteria; phylum Verrucomicrobiota; class Verrucomicrobiia; order Limisphaerales; family SXTU01; genus SXTU01. Next base: position 34,756 of record JACRKB010000065.1, read on the forward strand.
GAGGAACGGAAACGTGCGGGGCGGTGTTCGTTGCATAGTGTGCGGTGTGTTAGACAAATCTCGCCCGGCAGTCAATCCGGGTGTGGAAAGCCGACGGCCCAACACGCCAGCAGATTCAGCACTCGTGGCCGTCGATCTGAGGAAATGGACACCGGCTGAAGCCACGTTCCGAAGTCGGAACCGCAGGGAACGCGAGAAAGCCGGTCAGCGCGGCGTTCACGCAGCAGCAGGCTGGGGATGAAAGCCGCATCCGGGCGCGGTTTGGCTCGGGGGAATCTCTGCGTCCTGAAGGCCGGCCTCAGCGCCGAGGGCTCGCGTCCGGCTTCGGACTCCGGGCTCAAAACATCGGAGTGGCAGCAGAAGTTTGCGGGTAAGCAAAGCCGAGGGCTACTTCGTCTGGTAAAACTTCTTCGTGTATTCCTGCACCATGCGCCATGTGCTGAACTGCGGCACCAGCGTGGTCATCGCTCGGCGGACTTTCCCGAGCCACTGGCGCGGGATGCCGGTGGCGTCTCGGTTGTAGAAGCACGGGATGACTTCCTCGGTGAGCACCTTGTAGGTGTTCGCGCTGTCGCGCTGGTCCTGCTCCTCGATGCTCGCGGGGTGCGTGTCATCGCCAATCGAGAAGCCGTTGGTGCCGTCGTAGCCCTCACGCCACCAGCCATCCATGATGCTCATGTTCAGACAGCCGTGGCAGCCGCACTTCATGCCGCTGGTGCCGGAGGCCTCGAGCGGACGGCGCGGATTGTTCAACCAGATATCGCAGCCGGAGACCATCTGGCGGGCGACATGCACGTCGTAGTTCTCAATGAAGAAGAGGTGGCCCTTGAGGTCGCTGAACTTGCTGAGGTGGATGATGTGCTGGATGAAGCGCTTGCCCTCGTCGTCGCGCGGGTGCGCCTTGCCGGCGAAGATGAACTGCACGGGGCGCTGCTTGTCATGAGCCAGCTTCACGATGTTCGCGAACTGCTGGAAGATGAGCGGCGCGCGCTTGTAGGTGGCGAATCGCCGCGCGAAGCCGATGGTCAACGCGTCGGGGTTCAGCATGTGGTCGAACGTGATGAAGTCGCCCTGCGTGAGGCGCTGGCCCTGGAGCAGCAGGCGGCGGCGGGAGAACTCAATCAGCTCGCGGCGGAGCCGGTAGCGCAGCGACCACAGCTCCTCGTCGGAGATGAACGCGGGGTCGGCCATGCGCGCCCAGAACTCCGGCTGGTTGATTTCACGTTCCCAGTCAATCGAGGGCTTGCTCTTCCAGAAGCGCGTCGTCTCGGTGGTCGAGGTGTCAGGGTTCGCGTGGGCGACGCTGAGTTTGTTGCGCCAGAAGCGGCGCACAGTGCCCTTCATCCAGCCGGCGACGTGAATGCCATTGGTGACGTGGCCGATGGGGACCTGCTCGACGGTCTTGCCGGGATAGAGGCACTGCCACATCTCACGGCTGACCGCGCCGTGGAGTTCGCTCACGCCGTTGGCGGCGCGGGAGCCTTTCAGCGCCAGCACCGTCATGCAGAACGGCTCCTGTATGTCGCCCGGGTTCACCCGGCCCAAGCCCATCAGCTCGGAATGCGACAGCTTGAGGTTCGCGCCAAACTTGTTTGCGGCGAAGCTCATCAGGTCGCTGCTGAAGCGGTCGTGGCCGGCCTCGACCGGCGTGTGCGTGGTGAAGAGGCACTGCTGCTTCGTCTCTGCCCAAGCCTGCCCGAAGGGCTTGCCCTCGGCCATTTTCTCACGCGCAAGTTCCAGCGTGAGGAACGCGGCGTGGCCCTCGTTCATGTGGAAGGTCGAGGGTTGCAGGCCCAGCTCGCGGAGCAGACGCACGCCGCCGACGCCGAGCAGGATTTCATGCATCACCCGCGTGGTCGTGTCGCCGCCATAGACGCGCAGCGTGAGGTCGCGCTGATGCGGCTCGTTCTCGGGCAGGTTCGCGTCGAGGAGATAGACGGGGCAGCGGCCCACGTTCGCGCGCCAGGCGCGGAAGCTCACGGTGGTGGTGGACACCTTCACCGAGCAGACCAGCGGCTCGCCGTTCGCGTTCAGGACGGGTTCGATGGGGAGGCTGTTTGGCTTGAGCTGCGAGTAAAACTCCGTCTGCCAGTTGTCCGCGTTGACGGTCTGCTGGAAGTAGCCCTCGCGATAAAACAGCGTGATGCCGACGAAGCCCAGGCCGAGGTCGCTCGCCGCCTTGGCGTGGTCGCCGGCGAGCATCCCGAGGCCGCCCGCAGCGATGGGCAGCGTCTCGTGGAAGCCGAACTCCGCGCTGAAGTAGGCGACGGGGTTCTTGAGCAGCTCGGGCGCGTTCTGCGCGCCCCACGTGTCCTTGCTGGCGAGGTAGGCGTCGAAATTCTTGAGCACGATGCGGACACGGTCGGCGAATTCCGGCTCCTGTAGGCGCATCCGCAGCTCGTAGTCGGAGACCTCGTGCAGGATGGCGACGGCGTTGTGGTAGAGGTTCGTCCAGCCGCGCGGCGAGAGGTCGTGGAAAATTTCCTGCGGCTCCTGGTTCCAGGTCCACCAAAGGTTCCGCGAGAGGCGGTGGAGCCCTGCGGTCAGGTCAGCGAGTTCAGCGGTCGTCAGAGGTTTGTGGTTCATAGAAACGGTTGGCCACGGGGAGCCGGGATTGGAATTGCCCGCCAGCAGCGACGGCGACGCTAGAGACGGAGGGGATTCACGGCAAACCAAAAAGCCCTCCAGAATGTCGAGGCGGCGGAGTCAGGAGCCAGCCATGCGTCGAACGTCACAAGCTAACCGCTGTGCTCCCGTTCCTTCTGACTCCTGACTTCTGTCTCCTGTCTCCTAATTGGCTGGTCTAGCGCCGCGCATTTCGGGAGCATCCCCGACGTGAAACTTGCCGCCCCGACCTTCCTTGGCCTCTCCGCCAGCCTGGCCTTCCTCCTCTTCTGCGCGCCCGCCCAAGCCCAGCAGCACCGCGCCACGCGGCTCGGCCATCCCGCAACCCGCTTCGCTCCGACGATGCACACACCCGAGGATTTGCGCTCCCGCTTCCGCGATGAAAAGCTGCGGCCAGACATCGCCTCCATCCTCGCGCAGTGGGGCTGGGCGGGAAACTTGGACGACCTACATCGCGCGGCGCTCACCGCAGAAATCAGCGAGTGGCCCATCCCCGTCGGCTCGCGGATGCCCTTCATGTCCTCGCGCAAGGACGGCGCGCCCATCTGCCTGCGCGATGTGCTTTGGGCCGGGGACGCGCCCGCCCCGGCCTACGCGTTCACCTTCGCCTCGCGCGGCCAGCGCTACCGGTGCATCACCCCGAAGGCGTGCAGCAATTTCTTCCTCGTGGACCTTGGGCCCGAACCCAAGCCTGTGCCCGCGCTCGCCCTGCTCTGCCACGCGCCCGCCCGCGAGTTCACCGGACGGCCCATGAAAGTCTGCTTCACCCTGCGCAATTCCGGTGACGGCCCCGAACCGATGACCACCCTCACGCTGCCAGTCCCTGCCGGAGCCACCTTCATCAGCGCCACCGAAGGCGGAGTCTCCTCCGCCGACCGGGTCACCTGGGAAATTGCCGGCCTTGCCCCCAGCACCAATCGCGAGGTCTGCGCCACCTTCACGATGAGCAAGCCGGGGCGCACGGAATTCAAGCCCGTCGCCAGCGGCTCCGTGGCAGGCTTCGCACATTGCGAATGCCAGACTCAAATAATCGGCGTCCACGCGCTCGGCGTCGAAGTCGTGGACCTCGCCGACCCCATCGAAGTCGGCAAAGTCGTCACCTACGTCATCAGCATCACCAATCAAGGCGACCAGCCCGGCACCAACATCCGCGTCGTCTGCACCGTCCCGGACAGCCAGGAATTCGTGTTTGGCAACGGCACCTCGCCCGTGCAGGCGCAGGGCCGGAGCGTGACCATGCAAGTGCTGCCAGTCCTCGAAGGCAAGGCCACCGCCACATGGCGTGTGTTGACCAAGGCGCTTCGCCCAGACGACTCGCGCTTCCGCGTGGAATACAGCAGCGATCAGTTCGAGAAGCCCATCCGCGAGGACGAGGCCACGCGGCTTTATTGAACGAGGAAGAGCTGGATTTATTAGGAGGGCAGGAAGGCATGAGGGAAGCGAAGGCCGCTGCTGCTGTCTCCCTCCTGCATTCCTGCTCTCCTTATGAATCTCCTTGTCCGTGTTCCATTCGTGGCACAACTGAATGGATTCGACGGAGGAAGCACTCTCCTGGTGAGCCTGCCGCCGAGTCGTCCGAAAAGTCAGGCCGTGACAATGGCGGTGACAGCCTTCCACCCGCGCCCTAATCTGCCCGCACCATGCGTTCAGTGAAGGTGTCCCTCGGGACTCGCAGCTACGACATCAAGATCGCCGCCGGCTTGCTCGCCAAACTCGGCGCGGAGTGTGCCACGCTTGATCTCGGCCAGAAGTGCGCCCTCATCACAGACACCAACGTGGCTGCCCTCCACGCGAAATCCGCGCTCGCCAGCCTGAAGCGCGCCGGCTTCGAAACCGTGCTCATCACCGTCCCCGCCGGCGAGACGGCCAAGCGGCTGAAGCAAGTCGAGTCGTGCTTCAACCAACTCGCCGCGCACCGGCTCGAGCGGAAATCCTTCATCATCGCGCTCGGCGGCGGCGTGGTGGGCGACCTCGCGGGCTTTGTTGCGGCAAGTTACCTGCGTGGCATCCCCTTCGTGCAGGTGCCCACGACGCTGCTCGCGCAGGTGGACAGCTCTGTCGGCGGCAAGACGGGCGTGAATCTCGCGGCGGGCAAGAATCTCGTCGGCGCGTTCTACCAGCCGCGCCTCGTGCTGTGCGACCTCGCGACGTTCCGCACGCTGCCGGAGCGCGAGTTCCGCGCGGGCCTCGCCGAGGTCATCAAATACGGCATCATCCACGACTCAGACCTCTTCGCGCGCTTGGAGCGCGACATGGCGAAGATTCTTCGTCGCGACGCCGCATCGCTCGCCCACATCGTCGCGCGCTCGTGCGAAATCAAGGCGGACATCGTCTCGCAGGACGAGACCGAGGGCGGGCTGCGGGCGGTTTTGAACTTTGGCCACACCATCGGCCACGCCATCGAGGCAATCACGGCCTACGGGCGTTATCTGCACGGCGAGGCCATCTCCATCGGGCAAGTCGCGGCGGCGCATTTGTCGGCGGAACTGTCAGGACTGCCTGCCGTGGAATGCGAGCGCATCCGCGCGCTGTTCGGAGCGGCAGGCTTGCCGGTGGGCCTCAAGCTGAGTTCCGCGCAACGCACGAAGCTCCTTGCCGCCATGACGCTCGACAAAAAAGTCAGCGCCGGTGAAATCAAATTCGTCCTGGCCCCGCGCATCGGGAAAGCCGTGTGGGGCCAGCGTGTGCCGAGCGCAGCGGTGCATCGCGCGCTGGACGCAGTCTCCCCACTGAAAACTGAACACTGATCACTGATCACTGCCCGTGAGACCAATCCGTGAAACCAACGCCGGTCAACACGCCGCCACCCTGCTCGCCCTCGCCTTCCTCCTGCTCATGGCCTCGCCCTCCGCACGCGCCCAAGAAAAGAAGTCGCCCACCATGCCTGCCGCCGGCTTCGTCCTCGTCCTCCACGGCGGCGCGGGGGTGATTCCCAAGGAAGACCTCACGCCGGAGAAGGAGAAGGCGGCGCGGGCCACCATGGAGGCGGCCCTGCTGGCAGGGCATTCCGTGCTC
>JACRKB010000066.1 GCA_016235545.1 Verrucomicrobiota bacterium
CAGCGCATGATGCGTGACATTGAGCGCAAGCACATCACCGGCCTAGTGTTCAGCAAGCTCGCCCGCCTCTCCCGCAACCTCCGCGAGGTGCAGGACTTCGGTGACTACTTCCGCAAGCACGACGCCGACCTCATCTCGCTTTCCGAATCCATCGACACCAGCACCGCCGGGGGCCGGATGTTCTTCCACTTGCTTGGCGTGTTCGCCCAATGGGAACGGGAGGAGACATCGGAGCGCGTCGCCGCATCGGTGCTCACCCGTGCCAAGCTCGGCAAGACCATCAATGGCAAGGCCCCCTACGGCTACCAATGGAAGGACAGGCAGCTTGTCATCCAGCCCGACGAGGCTCCCATCCGCCGGAAAGCCTACGAACTCTTCCTTGAACTCCGGCGCAAGGGCACCGTCGCCAAGCGCCTCAATGCCGAAGGCCACCGCACCCGCGACGGCAAGCTATGGCGGGACATGCAAGTCACCCGTGTCCTCATCGAAACCTCCGCCAGGGGCATCTACTACTTCAACCGGGTCAAGAAGCACGGCGATTGGCGGAGTGCCGAGAAACCCGAGAGCGAGTGGGGCAAGGTAACGTGCGAACCCATCGTCTCAGAGACGCTCTGGAATCAGGTCAACCAAATCATCGAGGAACAGCTCAAAAGCTGGAGCCGTCCCGGCCCGCTTCCCGTGCAGACCTTCGGCACGCTCGCGCACTGTGTCTGCGGGTCAAAGATGTATGTCCGGAGCGGCAGCGCCAAATACGTCTGTCGGAAGTGCCATAGAAAGATTCCCATGGTGGACTTGGAAGGCGTCATCCATGACGAGCTCAAGGCGTTCTTCGCCTCCCCGGCCAAGCTCGCGAGCCACGCCGCCGAGGCCAAACGGAACCTCGCCGAGAAGGAGCAGGCGCTCGCCGCCCACGAGCGGGAGATTGCCAAGGTGCGCGAGGAGATGGCCCGGACGCACCGGCTCTGCTTGGACGGCCACCTTACGCCCCAAGGCTTCGGCGACTTCTACAAACCCGCCGAGGAACGCCTGAACCAGCTCAATGCCTCCCTTCCCAAGCTGCAAGCCGACTTGGATGGCCTGCGGGTGACGGAGGTGAGCAGCGAAGAAGTGCTTGCCGAAGCGACCGCGCTTTACGACCGTTGGCCGTTGATGACGACCGACGAGAAGCGCCGGATTGTCGAATCTCTGATTGAAAAGGTCGTCATCGGCGACGGCGAAATTGACATAACCTTCTCATATCTCCCAACTTCTGAAGAACAGTGCAAAAGCCAACAGCAGTGGAGAGGGCCGGGGTGAGGGAGAGCGGCCACTTGCGCTTCACCATCGTGCGAATCCCACTCGCATGACTCGCAGCTCCCCAGCGCTTTCCCGCTTCCTCGCCGCCTACGGCATGGTCTTCGTGCTCGCGCTGCTCTGCGCGTTCTTCAGCTTCGCGACTTACACCGAGCAGCACCCCACCGGCGTGGACGCGGCCCGCCAGCTTGCCAGCAGCATCCTCAGCCAGTTCGGCAAATCCACCCGCGTTCTCATCGTCGTGCCGAACCAGCCGGACGCCGCCGAATTCGCCGCCACGCTCCAAGCCGCGCTCACCAACGCCGGCGCAACCGTCGTCGCCACTGTGAAGGGCGAGCCGAAAGACGCCCGCGTCGCCCTCCAAACCGCCGCGTCCGCCGGCAAGCTCGACGCCATCGCCTGCACCCAAGCCAGCGCCGGCTGGCTCGTCTTCGCCGACCTCTCCACGGACTTCCCCGCGCTCGGCAGCCCGCGCGTCATGCAGCCGCAAACCTACCGCTGGCCCAACTTCCTCAAGCGCGACAACCTCCTCAACATCGCCAATCAAATCGCCGTCATCGCCATCGTCGCCATCGGCATGACGCTGGTCATCATCGGCGGCGGCATTGACCTCTCCGTCGGCAGCCTCATCGCGCTCGCCGCCGTGCTGGCGACGCTGTTCATCCGCGACTTCGCCGGCGCGCAGCAAGCCAGCGCGCTCGGCATGACCCTCGCGTGCCTCGCCGCCATTCTCATCGCAGGTGGAGCCGGAGCCGTTACGGGCGCGATGGTCACGGTCTTCCACCTCCCGCCTTTCATCGTCACGCTCGCGATGATGCTCGTCGCCAGCGGCGCGGCGTATCTGTTGACGCATGGACAATCGGTCTATCAAGTGCCCGACTCCTTCGTCTGGCTCGGGCGCGGCGCGAACTGGCTTGGCCTGCCAAACGCCGTCCTCCTCATGGCGCTGCTCTACATCGCTGCGCACCTCGTCATGTCGCGCACCGTGCTGGGCCGCTGGATTTACGCCGTCGGCGGGAACCGTCAGGCCGCGCGCTTCTCCGGCGTGCCCGTGCGCCGCGTGTTGTTCCTCAGCTACGTCGTCAGCGGCCTGCTCGCGGGCCTCGGCGGCGTGGTGCTCGCCTCGCAGCTCAAGAGCGGCTCCCCCACCTTCGGCCAGATGTATGAGTTGTATGTCATCGCGGCGGTGGTGGTCGGTGGCGCGAGCTTGAACGGCGGCACGGGCCGGATGTTCGGCACGCTCATCGGCGCGCTCATCATCGCCGTCATCCAGAACGGCATGAACCTGATGAACGTCGAAAGCTACACACAGAAAGTCGTCCTCGGCCTCGTCATACTCGGAGCCGTGCTGCTCGACCTGCTGCGTCATCGCGGCTGGCGGCTGCGGCTGGCGGCAACGGAGTAAGGTTTGTCCCCGAACGGAATGACAATTGAATAGTTCCATTACCGGAAAGTCTTTCATTTATGGAAACTAGTTCCCGCCTTGCGGGGCCCGTCAATTTGCGTGGTCGGCCTCGCCACGCAGATAAGGTTCCGGCCTTGGCCAGAGGTCTGGCGGTGTTGGAATTGCTGGCCAGGACTCCGTCAGGCCTCACCCTCGCGGAACTGGGGTTGACCCTAAAACTTTCCTCGGCCTCCGGATTCCGGATAGCAACGGCACTCGAGGCGCTGGGCTATGTGCGACGCGACCCACATACGAAGTGTTTCCTGCTTACCCAGAAGCTGCTCTTGATGGGACAGCCTCAGCAGGCGGGACGAAGTTTGGTGGCTGCCGCCTTGGAACCGATGCGGCGGGTGTTAAACCTGACGCTGGAGACCACGCAGCTATGCTGCCTCGCTGAGGATAGTTGTGTGATCATCGAGCAGCTTCCCTCCCTTCACGCGTTTAAATATTTCGTGGACCGGGGGTCGCGCGCCCCGCTGCATTGCGCAGCACCAGGCAAAGCCATGCTCGCATTCCTTCCTGAATCCGAACTCGCCACGACCCTCAATCGGCTGCGGCTTGAAAGGCACACCGACCGAACCATCACCAGCAAGCGAGCCTTCGCTGATGAATTGGCACAAACTCGTTCCTGTGGTTTTGGCGTGGATCGCGGGGAGCACTTTGAGGGCATCCACTGTGTCGCGGCACCCGTGTTGGACCGTCACGGACACGCACTGGCCGCAATCACAATTGCGGGACCAAAGGAACGGATTCCCCAAGCACGGTTCAATGAACTTGGCGGGCTGGTGATGGAAGCGGCCCGTCAGACAGCGAAAGATTTCACGGAATGAGACATCGAGGGCAAAACATCTGGTCATTGCCATCCAGCAGTGAGGGACTGCGGCGAACGCCGGGGCTGAAGATGAAAATGCTGCTGTGTGCCATCCTTGGGGCCTATCTGGCGCATGTCGCCAGCGCCAGTTCCGCAACATTGCCTTCACAGCAAGTCGAGTTCTTCGAGAAGAACATCCGCCCGGTGCTCGCCGCCGAGTGCTATGAGTGTCACTCCTCTGCGAAAAAGAAGGGCAGCCTCGCTCTCGACACCCGCGACGGCCTGCTCAAGGGAGGCGAGTCCGGCCCCGCCCTCGTGCCCGGCCAGCCGGATTCGAGCCTGCTCATGCGGGCACTCCGTCACACGCATTCCAAGCTCAAGATGCCCAAGAACGGCGCGAAGCTCGACGAGCGCATCCTCGCCAACTTCGCCGAGTGGATTCGCCAAGGCGCACCCGACCCGCGCACCGGCCCGGTCACAACAACCGCACAGCCAGCTTCGTCCACTTGGGCCGACACCCTCGCCTTCCGTCGCCAATGGTGGAGCTTCCAGCCGCTCTCGAAGCCCGCCGTTCCCACGCCGACAAACTCCGCTTGGAGCGCCAACGCCATTGACCGCTTCCTCTTCGCCAAGATGGAGTCGCGCGGCCTCGCCCGCGGCCCGGATGCGGACCCACGCACCTTCATCCGTCGCCTCACCTTCGCGCTCACCGGGCTGCCGCCACGCGCCGAGGAGGTCGAGGCATTCGTCCGCGAGTTCTCACTTTCTCACTCTCCCACTTTCGCACGCGCCAGCGGGACAGGTGAGCAGGTGAGAAAGCGGGAAAGTGAGCAGAGAGCCGTCGAACGCGCGGCCGACCGTCTCCTCGCCTCCCCCGCCTTCGCCGAACGCTGGGCGCGCCACTGGCTCGATCTCGTCCGCTACGCCGAGACGCACGGCTCCGAGGGCGACCCCGAAATCCCGCAGGCGTGGCGTTACCGCGACTACGTCATCCGCGCCTTCGCCGCCGACGTGCCCGCCGACCAACTCATCCGCGAACACATCGCAGGCGACCTCCTCCCGCCCGCGCAGACACGTTGGAACAAAGCCGACGCGGTCAACGAATCCCGTCTCGGCCTCGCGCACTTCCGCCTCGTCGAGCACGGCTTCCAGCCCGTGGATACGCTCGACGACCAGGTGAAGGCTGTGGACAGCCAAATTGATGTCCTCTCGAAAGCCTTCCAAGGTCTCACGAGCTCCTGCGCCCGCTGCCACGACCATAAGTTCGACCCCATCAGCCAGCGCGATTACTACGCGCTCTACGGCATCCTCGCCTCCGCCCGCCCCGCGCAAGTGCAACTCGACTCGCCGCAAGTTCTGAACAAAAACCGCGCCGAACTGCTCGCTCTCAAAGCCCAAATCAAGTCCGCCCTCGCCGACAATTGGCGCGATGCCATCCCACAACTCATCGCCCAACTCACGCGCGGCTCCCACGCCGACCCGCAACTCGCCGCACTGAACCAACGCCTCGCAAAACTCGAAGCCGACCTCAACGCTCTCGAAGCCGACGCGCACGCGAAAGCCCTCGCCACCCGTGCCGGCGTTTTGCAACCGCCGTCCGTTGCCCCCGGCACACCTGAGCGGCGGTTGCA
>JACRKB010000067.1 GCA_016235545.1 Verrucomicrobiota bacterium
CGGCAGATGATAGCCCAGGGCAAGCGATACGAAGTCCGCGCCGCCCTGGGTTCACGTTCCCAAATAATCTCCAAGCCCTGTAGGGGCGACAGAAATCAGAACTCCAAAGCAGCTTGCGCATCCGGAACGCGGTCAGTTCTGAGCGCGTGAATGTGGGTGAACTTCCACGAGTCGCTCACCTCGACCACAGCGAAGCCAAACTTCTTCAACCCCGCAACAAACGTCTCCCGATTCGTGAACCGCGATGTCGCCTCAAAAATGTGTAGCTGCCCGTCCAGCTTCAACAGCCGCCACGCTTCACGAAGGTAGTCCGCAAAATTCGCGCCCATGAGCGACAACGAGAACAACGCCACGTCGAGAGATCCGTCCTCCAGCGGCACCTTCGCCATGTCGCACGTGATGACATCATCGTTCGCCGCTACATGGTCGAAGCTGTAAACCGTGTGCCGGTCCGCCAGCGCCTCCGCGACCTTTGCCTCACCACAACCGAAGTCGCCGATGATGTAATCACTCCGCTGCTTCGCCCAACGAATGAACTCCTCGAACGGCACCACCGCCCAATCCTTCCGCGCCTCGCGGTAGAGCGTGTGATACTGCGCCCACTCTTCCGGGTTCTTCTGCAACCGCTCGAACGTCGTCACGCTCCGGCTCTGATTCCACGTCCGATTCATCGCCGAGAAGTCGCCGTAGGTTCGCGCCCGTCGCTCGACCTCCGTGCGGTCATCTTGCGACAGCGGCACGACGATGCGCGCCCGCCTGATGACCTCCACTTCGCCTTTGCTCAGGCGACCGAGCCAGCCCATCACGTCCTGAAACGCCTGCGCCGGCGAGCGCAAGTGACCTTCCGGCACCACGCCATCCACCGCCGCGTCCGCGATGGACTTTTTGAAGTGCAGCCGCCGCAACTTCGATTCGCACCACGACCACCGCTCGCCGTTCACATCGGCAAACGTCACCGGGGCGACCACCGTGACCTTCTCCGCGTGCTGGCCTTGGCGGAAGATGCGCCCCTTGAGTTGCTCAAACTCCGCGTGCGTCCACGGCAGCACGTTGACCACGAGCCGCTGACACACCGCCTGCAAACCATCCACACCCGTCCCGATGGCGCTGGAGCCAATCAACACGTCCACGTCGCCATGCAGAAATCCATCCAGACCGCTTTTGTCATCACCCGTGAAAAAGCCGACGCGCCAGCCGTCCGCCGTCAACGCGTCGTAAAGCTCCCGGTCAATGCCTTGCAAGTAATGCGTGTAGAGCAACGTCTTCGCCCGCATCTCGCGCCGGATGATGGGTAGCCGCACCCGCGTCAGAATCTGCTCCAGTTGCAACGGCGAGCCGCCCCGCCCAAGCGCTCGAATCTCCTCCACCGCCGCCGCGCAATCCACCTCCGGCGTCTGCACGTCGGACACGATTTGGTAATCCGGCACCCAGCGCGTGCCCAGCGCCACCAGCCGCTGATGCAGCTTCATGCAGTTCGGCACCGTCGGGCGCGTGTTCAATTCCTCGTGCGCCAGCCCCGACACCATCTCCACCAGACTTTTGCCCTCTTGCAGATTGTTGATGACCGGCGTCGCCGACATGCCCAGCACGCACAGGCCGGGATGCTTCGCGCCCGCGAGACTGATGAGCGCCGTCACCAGCCGCTTCCGTTGCGACAGATTTTCCACCGAGCGCTGCTTGGTGAAATGGATTTCATCCACCACCACGAAATCAATTCCCTCGCGCGCCGCGAACCGCTGCACCTTGCCCTCGGAATCCTCCTGCTGAAATGCCTCGTAGTTCAGCACCAGATACCGGGACGCCGCCGCCTTGCCGAAACCCGTCTCGTCTCCCGCGATGGCCGCCCAATCCGGCTCGAACGTCTTCGTCGCCACGAGGCTGTCGGGAAACGCGTTCAGAATCGCCTCCTTCCAGCCCGTCACCACGCTGTTCGGACAGCAAATCACCGTCAGCCGCGCGCCCACGACACGGCTCGCCAGCACGGCGGACAACGTCTTGCCCGCGCCCGTGCCCGACCAGTTCCCGACCCGGCGCTGATGTTGAATCCGCGCCGCGACCAGACGCTGCATCAAGTTCGGCAAGGTCAACCTGCCTTCCACCTTGAACGCGTAACCCGGCGGCACCGGCAACTGCTTCACGCGCTCATAGTCCGCCAGAAAATCCGTGCGCACGCGCTCGGCATAGGCATCGCCCGCGAACGCCTGCGCCTGCGCCACCGCCGACGCCTCGTCACGGAAAGCGTGCCGCCAGATTTTCGCCAGCGCCGACGCCACCAGAAACTCGATGGCCTCCTGGTCTGCCGACACCACGACCGACGCTTGCAGCGACGCGAGCACTTCCTTCGTCTCGACCTTCGGCAACTCCGCGCTCTCCTCGCCCGCCTCCGGCACCACCCCCAGTTCGCCCTCGGTCGCGCCCGCCGCGCCTGCGGACTGCTCGCCCGTCGCCAAGCCTTCCAGCGTGAGACTCGAATCCTTCAGGAACGAATCCACCAACGACTTCTGCCCCTTGCAAAACTTCTCAATCTCCTCGAACGGAAACCGCCCCGTCGCCAGCGCCTCGACGAACGTCCGACTCTTGCGGTCGCCGCTCAACAAACCGTTCTGCTGAAAGAGCACGTAAAGCTCGGCGGCTGTGAAGGTCGAAAGATGCGCCTTTAGCGAATCAACAAAGCCGCGAATAGCAGGAACAGTCCAACCACTTTTGCAGGCCGGGCACCCGTTCTTGAGCACACTTCGATTCTTTGGACTCGTCTTCCACTCATGCGCTGGGTTCTGCGAGCACCGCCACCAAACTTTCCGCGCCGAGCCAACCGTTATGTCTTTCGGCGTGAGTCCGATGTTCTTTGTCGGGTGCCATTCAGCAGCCAGTGGTGGTGACACCACAGCAAGCGACCTTTCTCGTGTGAGTGTCCACGAGCTGCAAAACGGACACCCGTTGCCCCGCTTTGCGCGCGGTTGTATCCGAGCTTCCCATTCGTGTTCCGAGTTGTTCGCGCACCGCCACCAAACTTTTCGAGCACTGCCCGGGGTGACGTTGTGCGGAGTGCGCTCCCCGTTCTTCGTCGGATGCCACTCGGCAGCGAGCTTCGGAAAGAGCGTCGCGAGCGAGTTTGTGTTATCGGCATACTGTCCGGCACAAAACGGGCAACCGTTTCCGCGCCACGCACGGTTTGCGACCGAGCTTTGCCACTCGTGTGCTGGGTTGGTTGCACAGCGCCACCAAATCTTCCGCGACGAGCCTGCGTGAAGGTCAGGAGGCAACACTCCGACATTCCGAGTTGGGTGCCATTCGTTCAGCAGTTGCGGATGTGTCTCACCGAGTGGCTTACGCACACGCACGCTGCTCGCGAGGCGGGCACAGAGACGGCAACCAAGCTCAGGGTTTTGAGCACGCGAGCGTATTTTCGACTTCCATGAATGACTTTCGTCGCTCTGGCACTGCCACCAAGCAGTGAATTCGCTGGCAGCAGGAAAATCGGTCGGCTTCTTGTCCCCATTCTTGGTCGGGTGCCATTGTGCGGCCAATTTCGGGAAGCGACCACCGAAAGAGTTTTCCGGAGTTAGCCGCCGACCAGAACAGTAAGGGCAGCCGCTAGCTTGGCCGGTGCGGCGAACAACGGTGGTCCGCCATTCGTGCTTGGAGTCTCTTGAACAGCACCACCAGAAGTTCTTCGTGCTCCGGTAGAGCAAGGTGTCTGGCGTCGTCGTGCCGTTCTTCGTCGGGTGCCATTCGCCGGCTATCGCCGGGAATCTGATTGAGAGTGTTTCATCCGGCGCAACCTTACGGCCCGCGCAGTATGGGCAAGCATTGCCTTGGCGCGTTCGATGCCAAGGCCGTGCCTGCCACTCGTGGCCCTTCGGACAAACCCACCAAATGTCCCAACAGTTGTTGGCCTTGACGTTGTCGGGTGTGCGGTTGCCGTTCTTGGTCGGATGCCACTGCGCGGTGATTGCCGGATGCGTCTTCGCCAACGACTCAAAAGCCGTCTTCGCGACATTCCTTTTCCCGCGCTGACTCATCGCCGTCATTCTTGTCATTACCCCGTTCCCGCGCGAGTCACATTTCTGCCGCCCCTACAGGGCTTGGAGGTTTTTTTGGAACCTGAACCCAGGGCGTCGCTCGCCGACTCGCTTTGCCCTGGGCTATCATCTGTCGGGCCTGCAGCCCTTGGCATCAGCGTGAATCAGCGGTTCAAGAAGCTTTCGACACCTCACCCCGCCGGCTCCCCGTTCGAGGCGGAGAGGGAGAAGACGGTGCGGCGTCGCCAAGCGACGGCACCAACTTGATTGGCTACCAGACAAGGAATCTTTCCTTGTTCAGCCGGGTCGCTCTGCAAAGATGCGGACACACATTATGAAGCCCACCCGCCGCCAGTTCCTCGGGACCGTTGCCGCCAGCAGCCTCACTTTCGCCGCACGCGGTGCGGCCGCCGCGCCGCGCCTGCGCGTCGCGGTCATCGGGCACACGGGGCGCGGGGATTACGGGCACGGGCTGGACACGATGTGGGAGAAACTGCCGGAGACGGAGCTGATGGCCGTGGCGGACGCGGATGCCAAGGGGCTCGCGACCGCGCAGCAGAAGCTGAAAGTCCAAAAGGGTTTCGCCGACTACCGGAAGATGCTCGCCGAGGTGAGGCCAGACATCGTCGCCATCGGGATGCGTCATGCGGACCAGCATCTTGACGTGGCGCTCGCGGTGGCGGCATCGGGCGCGCGCGGGATTTACATTGAGAAGCCGTTCTGCCGCACACCGGCGGAGGCGGATGAAATCGTCGCGGCGTGCGAGAAGCACAACGTGAAGCTCGCCGTCGCGCATCGCAACCGCTGGCATCCCGTGCTGCCCGCGATAGACAAGCTGGTGAAGGACGGTGCCATCGGGCGGCTGCTGGAGTTGCGCGCGCGCGGCAAGGAAGACCCGCGCGGCGGCTCGCTGGACTTGTGGGTGCTCGGCTCGCATTTGCTGAATCTCGTTTGCTACTTCGGCGGCCAGCCGCTCGGCTGTTCGGCGACGGTGTTGCAGGCGGGCAAGCCCGTGACGCGCGCGGATGTGAAGGACGGCGCGGAGGGTCTCGGGCCGCTCGCTGGCAATGAAGTCCACGCGCGCTACGACATGGAGCGGGGCTTCCCGGCTTACTTCGATTCCGTTGCGGGCGCGGGGGACCGTGCCGCGGGCTTCGGCCTGCAACTGGTCGGCACGAAGGGCATCATTGACCTGCGCGTGGACCAAGAGCCGGTGGCGCATTATCTCGCCGGCAATCCGCACCGGCCCGTGAAGGAGCCGCGCGCGTGGCGGGTCATCAGCTCGGCGGGCATCGGCCAGCCGGAGCCAAAGACCGATGAGGTCAAGGGCGTCATGGCGCACCTCGTCAGCGGGCGCGACCTGCTCGCGGCGATTCGCGAAAACCGCCAGCCGTTGTGCAGCGCGCGTGATGGGCGGACCACGGTGGAGATGATTGCCGCCGTCTTCGAGTCGCACCGGCAGAACTGCCAGCGCGTCGCCTTCCCGCTGACGGTGCGGGACAATCCGCTTACCCGGCTGTGATGGGTGGCGGCAACTCCGGCTCATTCTCCTCGCCGCACAGAAACTTAACTCCATGAATCCCACGACTCCTCGCCGCCAGCTTTCGCACGCTGACCTCCACCAGCTCCAGCGCTGGAACACGCCGACCATTTACAACGGCTGGGAGCAAATCACTAAGCACGACCGCACACGCGACGGCATCAACATCGAGGAGACGCGCGACTTCATGCCGCAGATGGGGCCGATGGTTGGCTACGCGGTCACGGTCGTCATCGAGCCGAGCAACCCGGCGCACAAGGACAAGGCCGGTGCGCTGAGCGACTACCGCCGATACGTCGCCAGCGTGCCGGGGCCGAAAATCGTCGTGGTGCAGGACCTCGACAAGCCGCGCGTCATCGGCTCGTTCTGGGGCGAGGTGAACGCGAACACGCATCGCGCGCTCGGCTGCGTGGGCACCATCACGGACGGCGCGGTGCGCGACCTGGACGAGATGACGAACGCGGGCTTCAAGGCGCTGGCCCGCCGCCTGTGCGTCGGTCACGCGTGGGTCACGCCGATTCGCTGGGGCTGCCCGGTCGAGGTGTTCGGCCAGCGCATCGAGCCGGGCCAGCTCATCCACGCGGACAAGCACGGCTTCTTCGCCGTGCCGCCGGACGACGAGCCGCGTCTGCTGGAGGCCGCGCGCTTCATGGACAGCAACGAGTGCAACACCGTCATCGCCACCGCGCGCGATGCGGCGGGCAAGCCTTATGACCAAGTGCTGAAGGAAATGGACACCGCCGGGGCAGCCTTCCGCGACGCGGCGAAGCAGAAGTTTTCCAGCGGGGGCGAATGGTGAGCCCGCACGGACTTTGAGCCGCAGATGCGCACAGATGAACACAGATGCCGACGAAGCGCGGCGCTTGCGCTTGTTGTCGTCGGGTTGAGTTTGCTCGCCTTCGACAGTTCTGCCGCTGCCGCGCCGGCCAGGCCCAACGTCGTCCTCATCCTCGCCGATGACCTCGGCTGGACGGACCTCGCGTGCTTCGGCAGCGATTTCTACGAGACGCCGCACCTCGACCGGCTCGCGCGCGACGGCATGAAGTTCACGCAGAATTATTCCGCCTGCACCGTGTGCTCGCCCACGCGCGCCGCGCTGATGACCGGCAAGTATCCCGCGCGCCTGCACATCACCGATTGGATTCCCGGCCTGATGCCGGACAACCCGAAGCTGCTCGTGCCCGATTGGTCGAAGCAACTGCCGCTCACCGAAACCACCATCGCCAAGGTCTTTCAGTCCGCCGGCTACCGCACCGCCAGCATCGGCAAGTGGCATCTCGGCAACGAGGAGTTTTACCCGGAGAAGCATGGGTTCGACGTGAACATCGCTGGCCTCAACGCCGGTTCGCCCCCGACTTATTTCTCGCCGTGGCGCATCAAGACCATCGCGGACGGCCGCGACGGCGATTACCTGACTGACCGGCTCGGCGAGGAAGCCGCCGGGCTGATTGAGAAGTGGCGCGACCAGCCGTTCTTCCTGTACCTCCCGCACTTTGCCGTCCACACGCCGATTCAGGGCCGCGCCGACCTCGTCGCCAAGTATCAGCAGAAGCTCAAGCCCGGCCTGCGGCACAACAATCCTGTCTATGCCGCGATGGTCGAGAGCCTCGACACCGCCGTCGGGCGCGTGCTCACGAAGCTCGATGAACTCAAGCTCGCCGAGCGCACCCTCGTCGCGTTCACCGCGGACAACGGCGGTCTCATCACGCGCGGCGTCACCACTAACGCCCCGCTGCGGCTCGGCAAGGCCTCCGCTTATGAAGGCGGCGTGCGCGTGCCAGCCATCGTGCGCTGGCCCGGCGTCACCAAGCCCGGCAGCACCAACAACACGCCGGCCATCACGATGGATTGGTTTCCAACGCTGGTGGAGGCGGCCGGGCTTGGTGTCCCGCCGTCAGGCGGCTCGGGTCAACGGCCCGCAGGGGAGCCGCC
>JACRKB010000064.1 GCA_016235545.1 Verrucomicrobiota bacterium
CACGCGCAGCCACGTCCGCGTGTAGATGCCGCCGTCGGTTTCGCTGCGGAAGCTTTCCGCGCCGAGGACCGTCGCGTGGCAGATGGCGGCGGCGTTTTGCACGCGTTCGTCCGGCGTGGCGGGAGCAACGGTGAGGGAGTGGCCGGGACGCGCGAGGCCGAGGAAGCAAGCCATTGCGAGGGACAAGCGAAGTCGCTTCATGGTGCGGGGAAGATGGGCCACGCGGCGCGGCAGTGCAAGGAGGGGGAAGTGTTCAGTATTCAGTGGTGCGCAGTTGGTTGTCTGAACACTGAATACTGAATACTTCCCCGTCGCGCATGAATAGCTCCTCGCGGCTCGCAGTCCTCTCCCCGCAGCCGCCGTCGTTTGCAGCTTTTGCATTGCCATCCAACAACATCACATCCCGCTCATGACAACAGAATCATCCTCCTCCCGCCGCGAGTTCCTCAAGTCCTCCGCTGCAACGTCCGCAGCCGGTGTCGCCGCTGTGGAAATCGCCTTCCCCTCCCTTCTCAGCGCCGCTTCGAACAGCGACAAGCTGCGCATCGGCTTCATCGGTTGTGGCGGGCGCGGCACCGGTGCGGCGGCGCAGGCGCTCAGGGCCGATAGCAACGTCGAGCTGTGGGCGATGGGTGATGCCTTCGCCGGCCCGATTGAGAACAGCTTGAATTCCGTGAAGGCCGCGGTGAAGGACGACAAGAAATTCAACGTGGCCCCGGAGCGGAAGTTCGTCGGGTTGGATGCTTACGAGAAGGTCATCAAGAGCGGCGTGGACCTCGTCATCCTCACCTCGCCGCCTGGCTTCCGCCCCGGCCACCTGCGCGCGGCCGTCGAGGCGGGCAAGCATGTCTTCACCGAGAAGCCCATGGCCACGGACGCGCCTGGCGTCCGCTCCGTCATCGAGTCGGTGAAGATTGCCAAACAGAAGAACCTCGCCCTCGTCGCCGGCTTCTGCTGGCGCTACGACTACGCCAAGCGCGCCGTCTTCGGCAAGATGCTCGACGGCTCCATCGGCGATCTCCGCGCCGTCTATGGCACCTACCTCACCGGCCCGGTCAAGCCGATGCCCAAGGCCGACACCCGCCCCGCCGGCATGAGTGATCTCGAATGGATGACGCGCAACTGGTATAACTTCACCTGGCTCTCCGGCGATGGTCTTGTCGAGCAGGCCATCCACACCGTGGACTGGATGATGTGGGCGATGAAGGACAAGCCCCCGCTCAAATGCACCGCTACCGGCGGCCGCCAAATCCCCGCCAACGGCGGCAACATCTTCGACCACATAGCCGTCAGCTACGAATGGGAGAAGGGCGTGCGCGGCTTCATCCAGCAGCGGCAGATCACCGGCTGCTTCGGTGAGAACGCCTTCTACGCGCTGGGCACCAAGGGCAACGCCTACATCTCACGCGGCGCCTACACCACGGACTTGAACGGCGGGCGCAACTGGAAATACGAAGGCCCCACGCCGGACATGTATCAGGTGGAGCACGACGAGCTCTTCGCCTCCATCCGCGCCGGCAAGCCGCTCAACGATGGCGACCGCATGGTGACGAGCACGTTGGCCGGCATCATGGGCCGCATGGCTGGCTACACCGGACAGGAAGTCACATGGGAGATGGCATTGAACTCGAAGGAAGAGATCGCTCCGCAGAATCTGCGCGACTGGAACGGCACGCTGGTGGTCCCGCCTCTGGCTCAGCCGGGCCGCACGAAGCTCATCTGAACCAGAGCTCCGAAGCTGGCGCTCGGAAGGAGCATCACACTCCAGCCCGGGGCGTTGACCCGGACTGTCATGTGTTAGGCTTTCAGCCTCGTCGCTGGTGTCCGGACTGAAGCGGAACGGCGGGCGATCCGGGGCGTGGATTTCCACTCACGCCGCTTACCGGACTCCCGCGCCATTCTCGGCCCCAAGTCAGCCCCAGCCATCCCAGCCACGCGCCCAACAACACGGCCAGCAGGGCAACGGCAGTCGTCGTCCAGCCCAGCGGTGATTGGTGCTGCGAAAGGATCGCCGCTCCACCCGTCATCGCCAAATCTGCAGCCAGCAGAGAGGCGCGCAGGACCGCGAGCGAAGAAGTGTGCCCGGTGGATGCGAGCGGTTCACGCGGCTGGGCGACAAGCGCACTCATGCCAGCGCTCAAGCGCGGCACGGCAGCGGTGTGAGTTTCCGTCGCCGAGCGCGGGCCGGTCGCGCCGTCGCCGTTGAGCAATTCGCCCAGTCCCTTTCCCAAAGCAGGTTTTGCCACGCGCGGAGGCTGTGGTCGGATTGGGGACGGGACAACGCAAAGTTGTTCACAGCAGAAGAGCCGCTTGACCTTTTGCCGGACGGCGAGCAGTTTCTGCCCACTGCCTATGAATGCCATGCCTCAGCGTGCCACGTCCGGCCGCACCGGATTTACCCTCATCGAACTGCTCGTCGTCATCGCCATCATTGCCATCCTGGCCGGGATGCTTTTGCCCGCACTCTCGAAGGCCAAAGAGAAGACGCACACGACCAAGTGCCTGAGCAACCAGCGCCAGATCGGGTTGGCGACCTCGCTCTATGGCGGCGACAATGACGACAAATATCCCCACGGGCAGGACATCAACGGCCCCAGCGGTGTCGGCGGCGTGGCCACAGCCAACGCGCCGGATGCGTGGAACAATGTCCTCCTGCCCTACCTTGGGGTCAAAGGCACCCCGACCACGGTTCACATCTACGATTGTCCGGCAAAGGTGGACCTCTCGACGGTTCAGCTAGGTGTGCAATATGCGCAGACCTACCGCGCCAATGAGCACATTTACCGTTTCGCCAGCGGCACCCGGTATCCCACTCCATTGAGGAATTCCGGGATTCGCTCCCCCGCCTCCATCCTGATGATGGTGGAGAAGAACCGGAACAACATGCAGTATCAATACCAGCAGA
>JACRKB010000072.1 GCA_016235545.1 Verrucomicrobiota bacterium
ATCGGCCTGCCTCATGAACTGAACGGCATCCTCACTCCGACCGACGAGGACGCACCCGTGTCCGAGGCGCAGATGAGCAACCCCTACAAGCTGTCCAAATGGCGCGCGGAAGTCGTGGCGCGCGAATTGGTGCAACGCGGACTGCCCATCGTCATCGTCAATCCCAGCGCGCCCGTGGGCCCGCGCGATGTGAAGCCCACCCCCACCGGCAAGGTCATCGTGGACTTCCTCAACCGCGCGATGCCCGCTTATCTCGACACCGGCCTCAACTGGGTCCACGTCCGCGACGTCGCGATCGGGCACATCCTCGCCGCGGAGAAGGGCCGCATCGGCGAGCGCTACATCCTCGGCCACGCGGAGGGCAATTGGACGATGCGCGAGGCGTTCGCCGTGTTGCAGGACATCACCGGCGTGCCCGCGCCGCGTGTTGCGCTGCCCTACTTCATCCCGCTGCTGGCAGCCTACGTGGACGAAGGGATTTCCAAGATCACCGGCAAGCCACCCAAGGCCCCGCTGGCCGGAGTGCGCATGGCCCGGCACAAAATGTTCTTCAACCCGGCGAAAGCCATCCGCGAACTCGGCCTCCCACAAACGCCACCGCGCGAGGCGCTCTCAGACGCGGCCGAGTGGTTCCGGCAGAATGATTATCTGCGACGGTAGGCACGAAGCGCTGCCCTCAGAAACCACCGCTCGCCGCCGTCGTGTTCAGCCGGATGAAGAGCTTCACCTTGGGATTGGCCGGCCACAGCGACGCGGGATCGTCGGTGGCGTCGCCGAGTTCGAGGAGGTCTGCTGGGACCGGAGCGCCCGAACCCGAGAAGGGCGGCATCCGCAGCCACTCCGCGTGTCCATCGGCGGCTGTGGCGGTCTGCCCCCAACTGTGACGCACGTTGCCCCAGCGCTGGAAAAGACCGGTGCCGCCGACCACATTCCAACCCGTCCGGATGCTGTTGAACGTTCCGGCAGGGAGCGAGAACTGGCCGTTCGTCGTGTCCTTCTCGGAGAAAACGAGATACCGCGAAGCGGATGGCAGATGCACCCGGCGGATGGGCTGGGCCGCGGAGAACGCCGGGTCGCGCATCAAGTGCCGGTTCGCGCGGTAGTCCTCTGCATACCCGCCCCAGCCCAGCGTGGAATCCTTCTCGGCTGGACAAACATAGACCTTGCTGGCGACCCGCGAGGTCAGGACGCCATTGGTCGAACCGCCGACATAGGGCAGGAATGATCCCGGCCAAGTCGCCGGGCTGAGCAGGATGTTCAGCGGAATCATCGCCACTGTGATCGCGGAAACATTCGACCCAAAGTGAAACTTGTCGTCGTGGTCGTCGGAGTAAAGATTGCCAGCCAGCCCCAACTGTTTGTTGTTGTTCAGGCAACTGGTCGTCTTGGCCTTCGCCTTCGCCTTGCCCAGCGCGGGCAGCAGCATCCCGGCGAGGATGGCGATGATCGCGATGACGACGAGCAGTTCAATCAGGGTGAAGGCGAGCGCGGAAATCCGCCGGCCAAGGGCGAGGCTAGTTCTCATGGCAGCATGGGACTGCCGCATGGAGCGCCTGTTCCCCGCGCTCCGCAAACAAAAAGTGGGACAAACGTGGCACGGGGCGCAGCTCAACTGCCTCACCTGCCGCATTCGCCCTGCATGAAACTGAGATGTGCCCGTGCCATGGCAGGGACGATCTGCGGTCGCCCTCGTCATTCGAGCCAGAGTCACGAGACCGTGCGCAGCGCGGGCCACCTATGCCTGAGAAATCGCCTCCGCCACGCGCCGTGCGGAGAGCGTCGCGGCATCCTGGCCCCACGGGAGCGTGTCGTAGGCGGCTCCGGCGAAATGCAGGCGTCCCACCGGCTGGATGAGTTGCGGCCAGATTTTCACCAGCTTGCCCAGCGGAAATGGGGTGCGCTCGCAGTTGATGGCGAGCGGTTCCTCCTTCCACCATTGATGCACGATGCACCGCTCGATGGTGTCCTTGTTCTTGCCGGGATAAAACTTGCGGAAGGCGGCCAGAGTCTCCTCCGGCGTCTGCGCCACCTGTCCTGTGCCCATCAGCACGCAGCTCTCGCCGGGCACCTCGCTGGCGCATTCATAGACGAGGCTCATGTGGCCGTTGCCGGTCACCAGATTGATGCTCGGCAAGGCGTCACTTTCCCAGAAGCGCGTCTTGGCCTGCAGCAGCACGCGTGATCCCACGCTCATGGGCGTGTTGGCCAATGCAAATCGTTTGGCCTCGGGAAGCTCAGGCGTCACTTCGAGGGTGTTGCCGAGCAACATCGGCGCGATGGCAAAAACGACGTGGTCAGCCTTCAGCGTCTGCGGCTTCGCGTCCCGTCCGTCGGTGAAGGTGACGGCCACGGAATGGGCATCGTGCGCCACCGAGAGGACGGGGCAGTTCTTGCGGATGCGCGCCCCGAGATGCATGGCAAAGGTGTCGGGCAACAGTTGATTGCCGCCTTTGAGCCGGAACACCTCGCGCTTGAACACCGGCAGCCCGCGCATCTGCACCACGGCTTCCTGCCAGATGCGATACAAGGCGGAGACATCGCTCTCGGTCGGGGGCTGGCCTTTGGTGCTCAAACGCCCGGCTCCACTGAATTCGCGCGCCGCCTCGCTGGCTCCCACGCTCGCCATCCAATCGGCGGCGGTGATGTGGTCCAGATCATCGAGCCCATTGCCGAAGGGCTGGTGCTCGTCCTTGAACTTCCCGGCCATCGTGCCGAAGTAGAGGCGCGACATCTCCATCCACCCGTGCGCCTGCATATAGGCCACCTCCCGCTCGTTGAAGCCGAACTCGCGCTGCATCTTCGCCTCCGCCAAATCTTCCTCCGTGCGCCACTGGCCGCGAACCATCCGATACATATCGCGGCGGCGGCGGTATTCGAGCACGGGCAGATCGAATTTCCGCACCCAGTGGCGGTAGGCCTCATAGCCAGGATTGCAGAACTGCTCCGCGCCCACGTCTGCATACAGACCATCGGGGAGCGGGTCGTAAATCGTCTTCACATGACCACCGCTGCGCTTGGACGCCTCCAGCACGGTCACGTCGTGCCCGCGCTCCATGAGATCGTAGGCACAGCTCAGTCCACCGATGCCGCCGCCGATGACGATGACCTTTTTCTTCACCGCTTGCGCCGCCGGGAGGTGCGCTGTGGTGGCGAGAAGCGCAGCCGTCGTGGTCTTGAGCATCTCCCGCCGAGAGAATGGTGTTGATGTGGTTTTCAAGGTGAACGTGTGCGTGATGGGGGGGCGCAACCATCCTCTCCGATGCCTCCTCCAACAGCAGCAGGGCCATCAAGTCGGGCAGTTCTCCGGGCGTGACCGCTTTGTTGATGCCTGCGGCAAGAGCGCGACAGAACTGCTCCTTGGTTGACGGTTTGGGCTACTTCTTCTCCTACGCATACCGCTCGTAAGCGGCGGCGATGTTGGCGGCCTTCTCGTCACCCTTGTGGAAGACGAATCGGTGGTGGAGGACGAGCTTCTCACCCTGCTTCAAGGTGTGCGGACCGTTCGGGTCGTTTTTGTCGAGCGTGCCAAAGCAGTTCGCCGTGAAGAGGCCGTAGGTGCGGACATGCCAGCTCGTCGGGTGGCGGAAACTGGAGGGGTGGTTGAGCATCGCCACGCCGAGCGTCTCGCCATCCACCGGGCCGGAGTAGTCCACCCACGGGGCGCGCTTGCTCCAGGCGTCCTTGTCCTTGATGCCAGTGCTGGTGACGATGCGCCCGCCCTTCTTGCTCTCCACGGCCATTGTGGTCGGCACCCGGATGCTCAGGCCGGCATCCTTCGCGTCTCCGAACTTCACCTCGCCGTCCTTGGCGATGAACTCCTGGTCCCAGTCAATCAGCCGCGTGCCGCCCTCGACGCGGAAAGTCAAAGTGCGGATCTCGGTGACGGATTTCTCGCCCTTCGAGTTCTCATAGACATTCTCGGTGACGATGACCGCCTGCTTCGCGTCGGCTTTGATCTGTTTGAACGCGAGATGCTTGATGAAGCCAAGTTTTGTCATGGCCTTGGCCAGCGAAGCCTTCTGCTTCTCATTAAGTTGATCGTCCGGTGTCGCACCAACCGCACTGCCACGCTCCATCCAGGAGTCGAAGCCGTTGATGTCCTGATGGCCGAAGCAGATGCCGCGGTGGTGGTAGTGGTCGGTCACCTCGCCCTCGACCTTCTGCATCGGAAAGGCGCGCGTCATGGATTTTCCGGTCGGACCATACACGGGGAAGAGATACTGCTTGTTCGCCTCGGTGATGACGTATTCGGCGAAGGGCTGGCCGTCATGCTTGACGACGACGCCGGTCGGAGACTTGTCAGCGGTGAAGCCTTTGCCGGCGGCATGGGCGGAGACCGCAAGGCCGAGCGCGTATGCGGTGGCGGAGAGAAACAGGCGGCGGCTAAGGGCAGAATTGATGTGCATGGTTTGATTGTGTCGGCGTTGGACGGCAGGTGGGAGAGAAAAGTTCGGGCGTTTTTCAGAAGCTAGCTGTGCGGGACGGAGCAGGAAGATCGGGAACGATTTTTAGCCACGGATGAAACACGGATGAAACACGGATGGGGAGAAGCAGGGGCGCATCTCAGTTTCTTGCAGCCTCAACGAGGTTGTGTCCGGTCCCCTGCGAAGGCCACAACCCCGTTGGGGCTGGGCTTACCAAGTCCTGCAAGAAATTGAGACGCGCCCGGAAGGCAGGAGGAATGCCACAGCGGCTTTCTCCTGCCTTCCTGCTCTCCGAATAATTCCCCGCTTCTTCCCCTCTCGTGCTCCATCCGGTGCAGCCCCCATCCGCCTGGGTGGCAAAGCAAACCGGCGGTGGCCGAAG
>JACRKB010000070.1 GCA_016235545.1 Verrucomicrobiota bacterium
GCGGAGAAGAGTTTACGCGGACGTGGGCGTCCGCGCTCCACCGGACACACTCGACTCCTCCAACGTCCACTCGCTGCGACCGCTTTCATGCCAATGGCAATACGCCGCGAAGAAGCCGCCGCGATGCTGCCAGAACCACGGCCAGATGCTTTCGCGATCGGTCTCAGGCAGGGCGAGGCTGGCCAGCGCGGCGCGGGGGACGAATTGAAACGTGCCTTCAGCATGCGGCGGCGGGACGGCGGTGAGGCGAGGCTTCACTTCGAAGAGGAACATGAGCCAGTGCGTGTTGCCCTGGTAGCCGTGCTCGCTGATGAGGCCGGTGAGGTGAAGGTCGGTGGGCGTGAGCGTGAGGCCCATTTCCTCGTGCGCCTCGCGGCAGGCGCAGGCGTAGGGCGACTCGCCAATGTCGGTTTTGAGTTTGCCGCCGGGCGGGCTCCACAGCCCGCGATTCGGCTCCTGCGCGCGGTGGAGCAAGAGGACTTCATCCGCTGCGTTGAAGCAGTAGAGGAGCGTGGCGATTTTGTAAGGGAGCGACATGGTAGGAGCCGACGTGTGGAGGCTCTGAACAACTCGGAACTCAGAACTCAGAACTCGGAACGGAATGTCAGAGACTCCTCACGTCGTCTCCTACGGGGTCACTTACCCACGCAGTAGAGCTTCTGGCCGGTGCGGATGAAGAGGTTGCCCTGCGAGATGGCGATGCTGGGTCGGAGGTATTTGTCGCCCTCGTCCTTGAGGTTCGTCGTGTGCAGTAGCTTGAATTCGCTGCCGCCGGCTTGAACCACGAAGACGTCGCCGTCCCAGTTCATCACGTAGATTTTTCCGTCCGCTGCGGTGGGCGAGGATTGGAAGGTGCCTTTGCCGAGGTCGCCGCTCCACAGGACCTTGCCGGTGGCGGGGTCGAGGCACTGGAGTTTCTTCTTCGTGCCGTTGAGATTGTAGAACTTGCCGTCGTAGAAGAGCGGCGTCGGCACGTCGGTGGTCACGTCGCGGTCGTTGATGGATGGAGCGGCGGTGGCTTCGTCCTCTTCTTTCTGAACGTGGCTCTGCCAGGCAACGGCCTTGTTGCTCAAGGTGCCGGTGCCGCCGACCTTCACGGCATAGACCGGCGCGCCCTTGGGACCGCACGCGAGCACAACCCCCGCACCCGCCGTGGGCGACGGCACGAGCCGCCAGTGCCCAATCTTCATCGAGTTCCACGTGCCCCAGCGCCAAAGCTCCTTGCCGGTGGCTGGCTCATGGCCGGTGATGCAGTCGCCGCCGACGATGATGAGTTCCTTGCGACCGTTGTGCGTGAAAGGCGTCGGCGTGCTGAAGGCTTCGAGCGACTCGGCGGCGGCTGCGGACGGGCGCAGGTGCTTCCAGAGGTCCTTGCCGGTCATCGGGTCAATCGCGAGCAGGAAGGACTCGTTGCCCGTGGGCTTGCCGCGTCCACCGACGGCGACATCGCGCTGCAAGACCTGCATGTAGAGCTTGCCCTCGTGCAGCAGCGGGCTGGTGGAGAAGGTCCACTGGAATGCGAACGGCCCGATGTTCCGCTCCCAAAGTTTCTTCCCGCCGACCTCGAAGCCGCGCAGGTCGCCGTTGCCGTAGAAGAACACGACTATCTTCCCGTCCGTCATGGGCGAGGGCGAGCAGGTGTTGCTGTTCTGCCGGTCTGTCGTGGCGTTCTCGCCAACCTCGGCGCGCCAGAGCTCCTTGCTGGTCTTGCGGTCGAAGCAAAGCGCGAGCTGCTTCGATGTCTGCGCGTCGGCGGAGCTGACGAACACACGGTCGCCGAAGATTGCCGGCGTGGCGGCGGAGTAGCCGGGCAGCGGGGCGGACCACTTGATGTTCTCGGTCTTGCTGAAGGAGGCGGGCAGGTTCTTCTCCGGGCTGGAGCCGTTGAAGAGCGGGCCGCGCCAGTTGGACCAGTTTTCAGCTTGGCCAAGGAGCGTGGTTACGAGCGTGAGTGTCGTCGTGAGCAGAAGGCGATTCATAGTGTGCGGCGGATGATGTCGGGCGTTGGACGGAAGGCAAGGCGGTTCGATTGCGCAATGTTGCGCGCGCAGGGCAGGGTGTTTGCGGCGAACATCGGAAATCGGGTTGAGTCAAGACGGCTTCGCAGTGCCATCTCCCAACTTCGTCCCAGACTGAGAAGGTTTATTCCAACGCAAAGGACGCAAAGGACGCAGAGATTGCGCAGAGACCGAAGGGAAAGATCCGTCTCCGCGTCTCTCTGCGGTCTCTGCGCCCTCTGCGTTAAAGCAAGTCATCTGGCCACTTTGGTTGCGGCTCCGCAGCGCTATGGCTTGACCGACGATGTGGGGTGGAACGGCTGCTTTGGGTAGGCGGCCCGGCGATTTGGCAACCCAACGTCGTTGCTGTCCGTTCGGTTCTATTTCCCGAGGTAGCCGCGCAGCCTCGGGCTGGAGGTCTGAATACCGTTGGGATTCGCGGAAGGGGCTGTGGCTTGAGAATGATTCTCACTGGTCGCGGGTTTCGGCGCGCGTGAAGCAGCGTTCACCTGACTGCGTCCACTCCCACACAACATGAACCAAGACAATTATCTCTTCCCGCAGCGCCTGACGCGCCGCGATTTTCTAACAGTCTCATCCGCTGCGCTTGCGGTGCCCGCGTTGGGCGGCGCGCACGAGGCGTCGGCACAGCGCATCGGGTCGGGGAAGTGGACTTACACGCTGGATGAGGCGTGGGGCAGGTTGCCGGCGGGAATGAGATACGGGCTGGGGTGCGGGGTGGTGGTGGATGCGCGCGATAATGTCTATGTGACGTCGCGCTCGGCCAGCCCGTGCGTGGCGGTGTTCAGCCGAGAGGGGAAGTTGCTGGAGACGTGGAGCAAGGATTTCGGGGACAAGCTCGGCGGCTATTCAGCGGAGGAGGTTTCCGGCACGGCGCACTGCCTTTATTGGAGCAAGGAGGGCAAGGACGAGTTTCTCTACTTCACGGAAAACGTGGCGTCGGGTGGGAAGGACGCGCAGGGGAAGGAGAAGCCGGCGTTGGGCAAGCGGGTCTGCAAAACGGACCTCAATGGCAGGGTGCTCTACACCATCGGCAATGTGGCGAAGGAGTCCGGCACGTCGCAGAAGTTTGACTGGACGAACCCGACGGATGTGGCGGTCTCGCCGAACGGGGATATTTACGTGGTGGATGGTTATG
Source organism: Verrucomicrobiota bacterium (assembly GCA_016235545.1). Classification (GTDB taxonomy): domain Bacteria; phylum Verrucomicrobiota; class Verrucomicrobiia; order Limisphaerales; family SXTU01; genus SXTU01. Next base: position 3,157 of record JACRKB010000070.1, read on the forward strand.
GCAGCCAGCGGGTGAGCCGGTTCGACAAGAGCTGGAGGCATCTCAAGACGATCGGAGGCCGTGCTGACAAGGATGCGGCCAAGGGCGCTGACGCTCCGCACGGGACGTTCAACACATGCCACGGGATTTGGGTCAACACGCTTGGGAAGGAGCCGGAGGTGTTCATCGCCGATCGGACGAACGGGCGGATTGAGATTTACTCGCTCGACCTTGTGTATCGCCGGACGATTCCCGACTTCAAGGCGCCGTGTTGTTTCTACCAGCAGGGCGGGCACATCTTTGTGCCGGAGCTGGGCGCGCGCGTGAGCATACTGGACGCGGAGGGCAGGATCGTGGCGCGGCTGGGCGATGGGTCGAAAGTGCCGAAGGAGGAGAAGGACAAGCGGGTCGAGTTCATCGCGCCGCACGCGCTGGCGGTGGACTCGAAGGGCGACCTCTACGTGGTGGAGTGGGTGCCGCAAGGGCGGGTGCGGAAGTTCAAACACACGCCGCAGGCGGCCTGAGGCGGGGAGAGGAGGAAAAAGTATTCAGTGTTCAGTAGTCAGTGATGCAGCAGACCTGCGGCAAGTTTAGACTGACTGCTGAACACTGAACCCTTTCCCCGCCCCCGCCTATTCCTCCGGCTTGATTCCGAATTGCGTGCGGATGTCGGCGAGGTTCGTGGCGGCGGACTGAGTCCACGGGTGATCGTCTCCCAGAGCGGCGCGCAGGACGCGGTCGGCTCGTGTGGCCAGAGGGAGCGCGGAGGAGCCGCGGCCCGTGGCGTTGAGGACGAGTGAGAGGCGGTGCGCCGCCATGCCCGTGTCGGGGTGGTCGGGGCCGAGGATGCGGTCGCGCAGGCTCAAGGTGCGCCGGCAGTGCGGCTCGGCGGCGGCGAAATCCCCCTGATCGTAGAGGAGGCTGGCGAGTTGATCGAAGCTGGTGAGCGTGTCGGGGTCGTCGGGCTCCAGGACTCGTTGGCGGACAGCCAGAACGCGGCGGCAGAGCACGAGCGCGGATTCGATGTCGGCACGCGCGGCCAGGAGAGTGACGAGTCGGCTGAGGCTGGCCAGGGTGTCGGGGTGGTTGGGGCCGAGAGCGCGCTCGCGGCCCTCGGCAGCGCAGCGCAGGAGGACTTCGGCTTGCTCTGCGTAGCCTTGATCAGCGAGCAGGGAGGCCAGGTCATGCTGGCTGCTGAGCGTGTCGGGATGGTCGGCTTGGAGGGTGCGTTCGCGGGCTTCGAGGACGCGGTTGAAGGCTGTGGCGGCCTCGGCCAGACTGCCCGTCTGTCGGAGCCAGTGCGCGAGTTCAGCGAGCCGCGTCAGCGTGTCGGGGTGTTCGGCGCCGAGGGTGGTCTCGCTTTCGGTGATGGCGTCGCGCAAGGCGCGCTCTTCGGGGGCGATGGTGTCCGCCGCTCCGCCGGTGAGGCGGGCGATGCACTTCTCAGCGAGCTGTTTGATTTGTCCGACCAGATCCATGTGCGTGCGGCGCAAGTTGCGCCAGACCGTGGCAGGATGATGGGGGGAGGTTTTGTTGCAAACGGAATTTGTGACGGAGTGATTGAGAGGGGCGCATCTTGACAA
>JACRKB010000069.1 GCA_016235545.1 Verrucomicrobiota bacterium
CGCTCCGAAGACGCCACCGGCCCAACGAGCCAACTCGAAGCCCTCCGACTCGCCCGCAAACGCGCGCAGGATCGTCGAGGCGAGGAATGAGCGGCTCTTGGAACCACGGATGGACACCGGAAAACACGGATAGCGGGCGAGGACACGGCTGTTGGCAGGGTGAGACTCTGTCGAACCCCATTTCGAGCGGAGCGAGGCGAGTGTAACGAGCATTTTGGCGACAGTTTGCAACCGGAGAAACTCGCTGTCGCTTACGCCTCCTGCGTCGGCAAATGGGGTTCGACGGAGTCTCACCCTACCGGAGGGAGGGGGGCGGAGAGCAGATTTTTCAACACGGTGAACACGGTCTCGGGCGAGAGCCGTGCGAGGCCGTCGGAGTTGCGCAGGACTCGGAAGTCGGGGCTGCGCGGACGCCAGATGGTTTCGTTCGTGTCCGCCCAGAGCGCGAGGCCGGGCAGGCCGACGGCGGCGGCGAGGTGCGTGATGCCGGAGTCGTGACCGACGAAGCCGAGACAGGCGCGGAGGGATTGGGCGAGTTCGTGCAGCGGCTGGCTTTGTGCGAGCCGGACGCGGGAGGAGGGCAGGGGAGTGGCGAGTTCTGAGAGCCGGCTGCCTTCCGCTTCGCCGCCGATGAGGAGGACGTTCCAGTCCGTGCTGGACATGATGTGCGCGAGGAATCGGGCCCATTGCGGCGGCGGCCAGTTCTTCTTCTCGCTCCCGCTGCCGGGGTGGACGGCGAGCACGGGGGCTGGGGGCGGAATGGGGTCGGGAAAGCTCAAACGTGGCACAGGGTCCGCGTCGAAGATGGCGAGGCGTTCGAGCGGTTTGAGGAGGACGTCGGTGGCGTGGAGGGAGTGGGCTTCATCGGGCCGGTGCGGGCCTTGGATGAATTGCGCCTTCGTGCAGGCCTTCACATTCCCGGCAAAAAAGCAGTCGGGGTCGTAGAGGTAGGAAACGATGATGTGGAAGCCGGAGAAGTAATGGCCCATCGCGTCGTCGAGATCACCCATGTCGGCGAAGAAGGCGGCGAGCGCGCGGGCTTCGACAGGGCGGACCGCATCCGCGAGGCAACCGTGCAGGGCGAGCGAGGCGATGTGCGGGTAGCCGAGGACTTCGAGGTGCGTGTCGGGGAACTGCCGGCGCAGCGCAGAGAGCACTGGCAGCGTGAGGATGAAGTCCCCGATGGCTCCGCCGCGGATGACGAGGATTTTGCCTTTGGTATTGCTCATCCGCCGGCTTCGTGAGGATTACCTAAACACCGTTGCCCCCAGCACCGCCACGAGCACGCCGATTGCGAGGCGGATGGCGCAGCCGATTTTCACGCGGGCATCAGTGGCGGTTTTCCACTCGATGATGTCACGGCAACGCCACGGCGAGACGGTGAACCAGATGCCGGCGATGATCCACAGGTAGGCCCACACGCCCAGCACCCAGCGCCAGTCCGAGGGATGCCATTTCTGCGCGTCGAGCACGAGCTTCGCCAGCAGCATCAGGAGCAGCGCAAGGCCGCGCACGGCGAGGAAGTCTTTCAGGAAGATGCAGGTGCCCAGCCCCAGCAACCCAAAGCCGCCATACATGACTGGCTTGAAGGCGCTGAAGTCAGCGATGTTCTCCTGCTTGACGTGCCAGAGGAACCACGCGGTGGCGATGGCCATGAGGACATAGCCGAGCCCGGTGTTGCGCGGAAACCTGCGCAACGCGTCGCGGAACGCGGCGGGGTTCGCGAAGCCGTAGAGCTGCGGGACGGCGACGCCGAGGCCGAGGGTGATGCAGAGTGTGGAGAGGGTCATGGATTTTTAGCCACGGATTGAACACGGATTAAACGCGGATAGGAGAGAAGGAGTTTTATGAGAAGAGCAGGAAGCCAGGAAGGGGAGGTCGTCCGGTCGCGCCTTTGCATTTCCTCCTGCCTTCCTGGTCTCCTTGTAGAGTCTTCCTGGCCATCCCATCTGTGTTCCATCTGTGTCCATCCGTGGCTAAAGGTTTTCAGTTCAGGTTCAGGATCGCCGGATCGCCATACAGGGTGAAGGGCGCGGCGCGGACGATGCGCACGTCCAACAACTGGCCGATGTGCCGCGCGTCGCCCTCGATGATGACGATCTTGTTCGCGCGGGTGCGGCCTTCGAGGCGGGCGGGGTTCTTGCGGCTCGGGCCTTCGACGAGGATTTGCAGCACACGTCCTTCGCACACTTTGTGTTTGGCCTCGGCGATCTCGTTGATGAGAGCGAGCAGTTGGGCGTGGCGCGCTTCGATGACTTCCTCGGGCAACTGGTCCGGCATCGCGGCTGCCGGCGTGTCGCGGCGCGGGGAGTATTTGAAGACGAAGGCGTTGTCGAACTCGACCTCCCGGGCGAGCGAGAGCGTCTCGGCGAAGTCATCATCAGTCTCACCGGGGAAGCCCACGATGATGTCAGTGGTGATGCCCATCTCCGGGTTCACGGCGCGGAGCTGGCGGATGATTTCGAGGAAGCGGGCGCGCGTGTAGCCGCGGTGCATCAGCTTGAGCACTCGGTCGCTGCCGGACTGAACGGGCAGGTGCGCGCTTTCGACGAGCTTGGGAAGGCGGGCGTAGGCGGCGACGAGGTCTTGGCCGTATCCCTTTGGGTGAGGGGAGGTGAAGCGAATGCGTTCGAGGCCCTCGATGGCGTGGACGGCATCGAGGAGCTGGACGAAGGGGGTGAGGGCAGGTGAGAAAGCGGGAGAGTGAGAAAGTGGGTTTTGCCCGGCCACGCTGGCCTGCTCACTTTCCCGCTTTCCCACTTTCCCACTTTCTCCGCCCCGCCTCCCGTAACTCGTGACGATCTGGCCGAGCAGGGTGATCTCCTTCACGCCGCGCGAGACAAGTTCGCGGCACTCGGCGACGATGTCGGGGATTGTGCGGCTGCGCTCCTGGCCGCGCGTGTAGGGGACGATGCAGAAGGTGCAGTATTGGTTGCAGCCTTGCATGATGCTGACGAAGGAGGTGACGGGCTTCGCCTTTGCCGTGCCGTTGAGCAGATGCTCCTTGATGGTCGCCTCGCTGCCGTGCTCTTCCTCGATGTCAACGATCTTGCTGCGACGGCCCGCGAGCAGGTCATCCACGTAGTCGGCCACGCGGTGAAACTTCTGCGTGCCGACGACGAGGTCCACATCGGGGAGCTGGTCAATGAGTTCCCTGCCTCGACTTTGCGCCATGCAGCCAAGGAATCCGAGGATTACGCCGGGGCGATGCTTGCGGAACTGCCCGGCGAGATTCTCCATCTTGCTGACGGCCTTGTGCTCGGCGTTGTCGCGCACGCTGCATGTGTTGAGCAGCACGACATCGGCGAGAGCTTCGGAAGGGGCGAGGGAATAGCCCTTGGCGACGAGCTGGGCGGCGACGGCCTCGCTGTCGCGCTCGTTCATCTGGCAACCGTAGGTCTTGATGAAGACGCTGGGCATGAAAGCAAAACGGCGCGCAGCTTAGGCACTGCGCGCCGGGCGGGGAAGGGGAATGTGCCTACTCGGTGGTGCGCTGCTTCAGCCATTCGATATCAGAGCCCGGACCGCTGACAGTGTTGTCGAGACGAATGACGTTTGGAATCTGTGCGCCCACGGAGAGCCTGGTGTTCTTCCACCTTCGATAATCAGCATGGCCGTCCACCCAGCCCATGACGGAGCTGCCGATGTGCACCGCTGTTGGCAGATTGTCTGATCCCCAGCCGCTCGGGACCGACATATCAACGGCAAAGTATCCATCGTCAATGGAGTTGGGATCCTCGTGCAGAAAGACATATTTCTCCGAGGGGTTGGAGATTTCGGTGGCTCGTTGATAAACCCTCGGAACGGGGGTGAAGCCCGGGTTGGTGATCATCCGCGCGCTGCCGTTCATCCAGTTGTTCATGGAGACGCTCCGGCAGAAAACATCCACGGTGCCGGGATACTTGAACTTGTCGGATGGGCACTTGAAAACCCCTGGAGATCTTGCATAGCGCCCGAGTTGAGCATCCATGAAGTAGGCGTTGTTCGTCTCGTCGCCAGGGAGGTAGGCGGTGCCGCCCGGACGCATCCAGCCTGCGCACCAAGTGTTGTTGGTCGTGCTGAGGGCAGCTCCATTGCCTCCCCGAGCAATTTTCAAATCGAAATCATCGTGGTAAAGCGTCCAGGCCAGTTGCAGTTGCTTGTTGTTGGACATGCACTTGGTGCCCATGGCTTTTTCTTTCGCCTTGGAAAGTGCAGGCAGGAGCATCCCGGCGAGGATCGCAATGATCGCGATGACGACGAGGAGTTCGATCAGGGTGAAGGCACCGCGTTGAGACTGGCGATTCATGGGTGTGGCCGGTTACTGCTGATAGGTGGCTTGGCGCTTCAGCCATTGCACATCCACTGGAGTGTTGGCGGCGACGGGAACGCTGTTGACGATTGTCGTGGCGGTCCATCGCTTGAGCTCTGAACGGCCATCAGCAAATCCTAGGCTCGTGCCCTTATTATGGAGTGCGGCGGGGGCATTTTCGAAAGCGTTCGGCGGGCTCCCTCCCGCCGGACCCATGTTGGCGCGGAAGGCACAATCTTCTAGCGTGTTCGGGTCCTCGTGAATGAAAACAAAGATGTCTGTCGGGTTGCGCATGTTGCTCAGTCTGGAAAAATTGACCCCCGCGCCATCTGTCCCGATGTTCGCCGCGTTCCCTGTGGCGGGCCGGGCGATCCAGAAGTTCATTGAGACACTCCGCGGGTAGGTGAAGGTGAAACCAGGGACAATGAATTTGTCGGCGGGGCATTTCACAAGCCCTGCATTGCCAATATAGCGTCCCAGCAGAGCGTGCATGAAATAGTTGACGTTGGTGTGGCTCTCACCATCAAAACCTGCAGATGTGGGGCGCTGGTTGCCTGCGGCCCAGGTGTTGTTGGTCTGTGCCAGTGCCGCTGCTCCTCCCGATACGTTGTTCAGCACCAAACGGTCGTCCTGGTCTCCATTGTAAAGCGTCCACCCGAGCTGAAGTTGCTTCATGTTGCTCACGCATTTGATCCCTTGCGCCTTCTCCTTCGCCTTGGACAGCGCGGGCAGGAGCATCCCTGCCAGAATCGCGATGATGGCGATGACGACGAGGAGTTCGATGAGGGTGAACGCACTCGTGGGTGAGGGGCTGTGGGGCTGTCTGGCTGATTTCATACGCGATGGCTTTGTGCAACGGGAGGTTAGCCATTTCGCTTTCGTTTGCAAGCGCGCTGGGCGCATCTCAGTTGCTTGCAGGGCAGGCAGGGTGCCGGGCATCGATGACGTGGTAGGGTGAGACTCCGCCGAACCCCATTTGCCGAGGCGGGAGGCGCGAGCGTGGCGAGCCTCTCGGGTGCGGGGACATTGGGATGCTTGGCATGGAGGCTCGACGGAGTCTCGCCCTACCGTGCGACGTGTGAGGCTGCGGCGGGTTTTTCCTCGCCAGCCGTAACGTCGCGCGATTTCATCGCGCGCGATGACCACCCCGACCGTTCTGAAGCCAGAGGAGCTTAAACCCGCCGCCGACCTGTGCGCCCGCGCGCTGGCGCAGCTCGACCGCATCCTCCTGGGCCGCTCGGACGTGCATCGCCTCGTGCTCATCGGCATTCTCAGCCGTGGCCACATCCTGCTGGAGGGCGTGCCCGGCCTGGGCAAGACCGCGCTCATCCGCACGCTGGGCCGCATCCTTCAGCTCGACTTCAATCGCGTGCAGTTCACGCCCGACCTCATGCCCGGCGATGTGCTCGGCACCCATATTCTCCAGGGAACGGAGAGCGGCCAGCGCGAGATGGCCTTCCAGCCGGGGCCGGTCTTCACGAACATTCTCCTCGCGGATGAAATCAACCGCGCGTCGCCCAAGACGCAGTCCGCGCTGCTGGAAACGATGCAGGAGAGCTGCGTCACGCTTCTGGGCGTCACGCGCAAGCTGCCGCAGCCCTTCTTCGTCCTCGCGAGCCAGAACCCCATCGAGCTGGAAGGCACTTATCCGCTGCCCGAGGCCCAGCTCGACCGCTTCCTCTTCCGCCTGCTTTTCACCAACGTGGATGCCGACGTGCTCACGCGCATCATCAGCGAGCGCCGGCGCGGCGAGCTGCCCGAGCCGACTTGGCAGATGGAGAAGGGCCAGCTCGAACAGCTCTTCGCCGTGATGGAGCGCATCTTCATGCCGGCGCCCGTCGCGCGCTACGTTGCCCGCCTCGTCGCCGCCTCGCATCGTGGCGCGGCGGAGGCCACCGAGGCCGTGAACAGATACGTGAACTACGGGGCGTCGCCTCGCGCGGCCATCGCCATCGCGGAGGCGGCGCGGGCGCACGCGCTCGTGTCGGGCAGGCCCACTGCGGGCTTCGAGGATGTGAAGGCGGTGGCTCCTGCCGTCCTGAATCACCGCATCCTGCTCAACTACCAGGCGCGCTTCGACCGCACGGACACGACAGCCGTCGTGGCTGAACTGCTGGCCAAGCTGGACGAGACTGGGCTGAAGCTCCCTGCCGATGTGGCGTTGGAACAGGCGGCGTGAGCAGGAGAGGACTTTTATAAGGAGGGCAGGAAGGCATGAGGGCGGCGAAGGCTGCTGCTGCTGCCTGCCTCCTGCATTCCTGCTCTCCTTATGAATCTCTTTGAATCTCCTTGTCCGCGTTCCATCCGTGGCTCAACTGAATGGTTCCCGATGAGAGGGGCAGGCGGGACGCGCTGTCCTACTTGTTCACCGAGTAGCGCTGCCGGCCCGTCAGGAGGCCGCGCACTGTGGCGGCCAGCCCTGCCAGCACCAGCAGGACGTTCACCCACGGCAGCAAGACGAAGGTCTTCCAATGCCGGAGCCGGAGCGTTTCGAGGTTGGCGAGGTTGGCCCCGATAAAGAGCACCACCAGCGCCGGCAACGGAAACACGGGCACCAGCAGCACCACCGGATAGAGGAACTTCGCCAGGTGGTGCGTCCAGTGCCCGGCATAGGGGATGCGGCCCAGTGTGAAGCCCCATTTTCGGAACAGCGCGCCGAAGGATTCCGCGAGTTGAAAATGCTTTCGCACCACGTCGCGGCAGGACACGGGGCGGTTCTGCGAGTGGTGGTGGAGGACGGCCACATCGCTCACGAGCACCTCACCGCGCTCGCTCAGTCGCAGGAAGAGGTCCATGTCCTCGCCCGCGAAGTGGAAGCGGTCCGTGTCGTAGCCGCCGATGCCCAGATAAACGTCCGCGCGGTGCAGGTCAAACTTCCCGCTGATGCCCTGCCGGATGCGCCCGACCCAGCGTGCCATGAGCACCTGCCCCCAGAAATTGTAGCGTCGGAAATTCTCCTCCGGCAGCGTGACCAGCGCGACGACGGACACGCGGCCCGGCACTCCGGTGAGCTGGTGGAACATCCGCTCCAGCGCGGTCCTGTCCTCCGGCACGCAATCCTGCTGCATGTTCAGCACGTAGTCGCCGGTGGCCGCTTTCGCGCCGAGGTTGTAGTCCCAGCTCAACGCCACATCCACCGGGTTCCTCACCAGACGCGTGCCCGGCGGTGGGTTGTCCATTGGCTGGGGGCTGCTGTCCACGAGGATGATTTCGTGGGGGCGGAGCGACTGGGCCTGGAGCGCTTCAACGAGGCGGGGCAAATCCCCGGCCTTCCCG
>JACRKB010000068.1 GCA_016235545.1 Verrucomicrobiota bacterium
CATAGACCTCGGAGGACGCGCGGACCTGCGGCAGCACGCTGCGCGGAATGCCGAAGAGGGCGAGCAGGTCGTCGTCCCAGTCGCCGGTGTGGATGTTGAAGAGCATCGTGCGCGAGGCGTTGCTCGGGTCGGTGACGTGGACGCGGCCGCCGGTGAGCTGCCACACGAGCCACGAGTCAATCGTGCCGAACGCGAGTTCGCCGCGCTTCGCCCGCGCCTTCGCGCCGGGGATATTTTGCAGGAGCCACTGGAGTTTCGTGCCGGAGAAATAGGCGTCCAGCACGAGGCCGGTCTTGCGACGGATGAGCGCGGCTTTGCCGGCGCGCTTGAGCTTGTCGCACACGGCGGCGGTGCGGCGGTCCTGCCAGACGATGGCGTTGGCGATGGGCTTGCCGGTGTCGCGCTCCCACACAACGGTCGTCTCGCGCTGGTTGGTGATGCCGATGGCGGCGATGTCGTTGGCGGTGAGGCGGGCCTTGAGGATGGCGTCCGCAGCGACGTTGGACTGCGTGGCCCAGATTTCGTTGGCGTCGTGCTCGACCCAGCCGGGCTTGGGGAAAATCTGCCGGAACTCCTGCTGCGCCACGGAGACGATGCTGCCGGCGTGGTCGAAGACAATGGCGCGCGAACTGGTGGTGCCTTGGTCGAGGGCGAGGATGTGTTTCATGGAGGGGTGCTGTTTGACACGGCGGAATCACGCGGGCGAAAACTGACTGCGCAATGTGGGCCAGCAGGCAATGGCCGACCGCTTATGCACCGTCGAATGCGCCCTTGCAAGCCAGCCTGCTGTTCCACGAGGAGAATCACATCGGCGACCCGCCTTGTCTCTGCGGAGACTTGCAGTCGAACTCCGCGGTGGGTCTCCGGGATCAGGAATAGGATGTGCTGGTCCCGAAGCAAGTCGCGGTAAGCAGCGAGCGTCAGTTCGGTTTTTGCGGGAGGCTTAACCAATCGCTCCTCGAATTTGGGGTTGAACCATGAAGCTGTCACCAAGGTGCCGACGATGATGGCCGCGCGGCAGGCGAAGCCGGGCCAGAACGCCACGGCCTTGGCGCGCTTCACCTCGCACGCGATGTAGATCGGGATGAAAACGATGCTACCGACTAACAGCAAATCAGCGGGGCCCAGGCAAAGGAGCGCGGTCCAGCCCAGTGCGCCAGCAATGTCCTTCGGACGAACTGGCGAGGCAGGTCTGGGCGACGTCGGCTCCATCTGTCAGTGGGTTACGCCGGCCACAGCAGCTTGAAAATCATCGCGCCCACCATGCCGCCAATCAGCGGGCCGACGACCGGCACCCATGCGTAGCCCCAGTCGGAGCCGCCTTTGCCGGCGATGGGCAGCACGGCGTGGGCAATGCGTGGGCCGAGGTCGCGTGCGGGGTTGAGCGAGTAGCCGGTCGGGCCGCCGAGCGAGAGGCCGATGGACCACACGAGCACGCCGACGAGGGCCGGACCAAAGCCTGTGTCCCAGCCGAACTCAGGCTTGAGGTTCGCCTTCGTGCCGATGGCCAGAACGCCGAGCAGGAGCATCGCGGTGCCGATAATTTCGCAGAGCATGTTCGCGCAGGATTTGCGGATGGCGGGGGCGGTGCAGAAGATGCCGAGCTTCGCGCCCTTGTCCTCGGTCACTTCCCAGTGCGGCAGATACGCGAGCCAAACGAGCACTGCGCCGAGGAATGCGCCGGCCATTTGCGCGCCGATGTAAACCGGCACCAAGTCCCAGCCGAGCTTGCCCAAGCTCGCCATCGCGACGGTCACAGCGGGGTTCAAGTGCCCGCCGCTGATGCTGCCGACGCAATACACGGCGATGGTCACCGCCAGAGCCCAGCCGGTGGTGATGACAATCCAGCCGGAGTTCTGGCCTTTGGATTTGTTGAGAAGGACGTTTGCCACGACGCCGTCGCCCAGGAGGACGAGAATCGCGGTGCCGCAAAGTTCAGCAAGGAAGGGTGACATGAGAGGTGTGCGGTTGTTGGTTCGGGACGGGCGTGACGCTACCCATCCTCGTAGAGAGCGTCCACGCGAAAGAGAGCGCAATCGCGCGACGCCACCTTCAAATTGAACCATGCTGCTGGGCGAACCGTCTGCGCTTGTGACACACATGAAAACCTTCCTTCCCTCCGTCCTCCTGCTCGCCTGCACACTCGCTGCCGCCGAGCCAACGATTGACTGGAACCGCGCCGGGCAGCTTCACCAGCGGGCGCAGCGCGGCGAGAAGCTCACACCGGAGGAGCAGGTTTATTACGAACGCGCGAAAGCAGCGCGGGCCAAGGGCAGCCAGCCATCCGGAGCAACACAGCCGAAATGGACCGGGCACATCACCCCGCTCACCGAACTCGGCACCGCCAAATACAAGGGCGAGGACGGCGGGCTTTACGGCGGTGGAAAAAACGAGCCGCCACCCTCGCACCTCGAAGCCGCGTTGCGCGAGGTCGCGAAAATCCAACCGCTCGACGCCGAGGGCAAGCCAGCAAAAGACGGCAAGGTCGTCCTGCTCAGCGTTGGCATGTCAAACACGACGCAATCCTACTCGCGCTTCAAGCAGCTCGCCGACCGTGACGACGCGAAGTCGCCGCAGCTCGTCATCGTGGACGGCGCGCAAGGCGGGCAGACGGGGATGCGTTGGGCCGACTTGAAGACCCCGCTGTGGGCCGAGGTGGAGAACCGGCTGCAACGCGCGGGCGTCTCCGCGCGGCAGGTGCAGGTCATCTGGATGAAGCAGGCCGAAGCCGGTCCGGCGAGCCTCGGCGACTTTCCGCGCCACGCGCTCGTGCTGAAGACCAACCTCGTCACCAGCCTGCACAACTTGAAGGCGAAATTTCCGAACCTCCGCGTCGCCTATCTCTCCAGCCGCACTTACGGCGGCTACGCGACAACCGGCCTGAACCCGGAGCCGTATGCCTTCGAGACCGCGTTCGCGCCGCGCTGGCTCGTGCAGGACCAGATTGCTGGGAAGCCGGAGCTGAACTACGACGCCGCGCGCGGCCCGGTGAAAGCGCCGCTGCTGCTGTGGGGCCCGTATCTTTGGGCGGACGGCGAAACCCCGCGCAAGGCCGACGGTTTCCTGTATCGCAAGGAAGATTTCGCCAATGACGGCACGCACCCGACCAGCGCCGGTCAGCAAAAAGTGGCGGAGCTGTTGCTCAAGTTCTTCAAGGGCGACGCGACGGCGAAGTGGTTTCGGAAGGAATGACGGGCACGGGTCGCGCGATGGCCGCGAGGGGAGCGAAGGAAAGAGAACGCAAACCGGATTCCGGTTTCAGCTCTGAAATCCCCTTCGACATCCCGACAAGGAATGACCGAATTTCTTCGCCACCTTGGCAATCTTCGTGCGACATCCCCCTCCGCGCCGCTATTTCAGCGCAGCCCAGACGCGCTGGACATCGTCGTGCTCGTCCAGCTCGTGGAGGAAATCGCCCACCTCGATGCGTTGCGCCTCGGTGAGCTCCGGGAAAAGCTTAGGCACATAGCCCATCTCGCTCGTCACCACGGTCCAGCCGTTCTTGGAAAGCCACTGCGAGACCGCGTGGATGGCGGTGCGGTCGGTGATGAACCGCGCGCCAGTCGCGCCCTCGGGGATGTCGTCGTTTTGCCCGGCGGTCAGCGGCTCGACCTCGTTCGCGCCGGCCTCAATGGCGGCAGCCTCGATGTCGGCACCGGCCGTGGGATTGTGCGCCTCGACAAGGCCGACATGGTCGAAGAGGAACTTGTTGCTCCCCGTGGTGCCAAGCTGGCCGGCCTTGAAGAGCACGCGGACCTCGGGCGCGGTGCGGTTCACGTTCTCGGTCATGCACTCGACGATGACGGGCACCTTGTGTGGCGCGTAGCCCTCGAAGACGATGTGTTCGAGCACCAGCTTGTCGTCGCCGGTGCCGGAGCCCTTCTTGATTGCGCGCTCGATGACATCGCGGTTGACGCTGTCCTTGCGCGCCTTCTCGCATGCAGTGAAGAGGCGCGCGTTGGCGCTTGGGTCGGCGCCGCCGAGCTTGGCGGCGACCATGATTTCGCGGACGAGCTTGCCGGTCGTCTTGCCCTTCTTGAGGTTGTTGACGAGGCGTTTGGCGTGTAACCACTGGCGACCCATGCGCGGAGAATAGCGGACGGGGTGCGGGGAGTTCAACCCATCGTTGCGGCTGAATTGACGAACCGGGCGCAAATTTCCTTCTGCCACTGCGCGGCTTGCTGTTCAATCCGCGCAACACCGCATGAGTGAATTATGGACTTCCGTCACCCGCGCGCGCCAGCCGGGCGACCCGCTGCGCATCCTCTGGCTTAAAACCGGCCCGCTCCACCCCGTGGACACCGGCGGGAAAATCCGCACGTTCAACATGCTCCGCGAGCTGCGGAAGAAAAACCCGCTCACCTACCTCTCGCTCTGGCCCGAGGGCACGCCTGAGTCCGCGCGCAAGGACGCCCACCAGTATTCCGACGACCAGGTTTGGATTCCGTGGCGCGAGACGCCGAAGCGCTCGCTGAAGTTCGTCTGGCAGCTCGGCATCAACTTCGCCGGCTCGCGCCTGCCCTACGCGATTCAGAAATATCTTTCGGCAAAGTGGTCGCGGGAGATTCGCCACGCCGACGCGTCCGGCAAGTTCGACCTCATCGTCTGCGACTTCCTCACGCCGGCGGTCAACCTCTTCTACGGCAAGTATCGTCCGCAGACGCCCGTGCTGCTCTTCCAGCACAACGTCGAGTCGCTCATCTGGCAGCGCCACTACGAGACGGCCAAGGGCGGCGTGCGCCGCTCCTACATGCACGGCCAGTGGCAACGGATGCTGAAGTTCGAGCGCCTCGCCTGCTCGCTCGTGGACAAGGTCTGCGCCGTCTCCGAGGAGGACGCCCGCCTGCTGCGCGAGCAGTTCCAGCTCACCAACGTCTGCGGCGCGGTGCCCACCGGCGTGGACCTGAACTTCTTCCAACTCAGCGCCGCCCCGCGCACACCGCGCTCGCTGGTCTTCCTTGGCTCGATGGACTGGATGCCGAACATTGACGGCTGCGTCTGGTTCGCCGACGAGATGTGGCCGCTGGTGAAGCAGAAGTTCCCCGACGCTAACCTCACCATCGTGGGCCGCAAGCCCGCGCCCAAGATTCTCGAACTCGCCGCGCGCGACGCGAGCATCAAGGTCACCGGCACCGTGGACGACGTGCGTCCGCATCTCGCGGCGGGCGAGGTGATGGTCGTCCCGCTGCGCGTCGGCGGCGGCACGCGCATCAAGATTTTCGAGGCGATGGCCACGGGTATCCCGTGCGTGAGCACGCGCATCGGCGCGGAGGGTCTGCCCGTGAACCACGGCGAACACATCGCCCTGGCCGACACACCCGCCGACTTCGCGAACGAGATTGCCGCCCTCTTCGAGCAAGCCGAGCGCCGCCGCGCCTTCGGCCAGAACGCCCGCGACCTGGTGGAGAAAAACTTCGGCTGGCCCAGCATCAACGCCGTCTTCGAGCGCTACTGCCGCGAGACGGTGGCGGCGGCGCGGCGTTGATATGCGATGGCCTCGCCATCGCTCTCAACCCGCCGAGCGTGCCATTGAGCCTTGCCCAAAGGGGTCGGCCCGCGCATTTTCCCAGCGTGAAGACGCTCGCCATCGAAGACATCTACGCCAACCCGCACGCTTTGGATTCCTTCCTGGCGGCAGGTGAGCCGGTTGTCATGGTCCGCTCCGGGCAAGCGGTGGCTGACTTGGTTCCGAAACCTGCCAGCCAGGCGGCTGCGCCCCGGCGCGCGCGTCCGGACTTCAAGGCGCGCTTTCTTCAGATGTGGGGGCAGGATGCCTTCAACAGCAAGGAGTCCGTGGACGTGCAGTTTGCGGAGTTCCGGCGTGACCGGCGGCCATGAGCGCGTTCGCTGACACGAGCTTCCTCTTTACCTTTTACTTTCCCCGTGAGGCTTCTGCCCGCGCGGTGGAAGCCGTGCAGTCTGCAGCGGAGCCACTGCTCATCACCGCGTTGGTGGACTTTGAATTCCGACAGGCCGTTTGGTTTGAAGTGTTCCTGCGTCGCAACGGCCAGCCGCGCGGGCTTTCAGAAGTTCAAGCTCAGACAGGTCTGGCAGCTTTCGAGCTGGATTGTGAACAGGGCGTCTGGACAACGGCCGGATTGCAGTGGGAACGGATGATGGCATCGGCCCGTGAACTCAGCTTCAAACACACTGCGCGCACCGGTTGCCGGGCGTTCGACTTGCTGCGCGTCGCCTCCGCGCTCGCTTCCGACGTGCGCACCTTTTTGAGTTTCGACCTGACTCAGTGCAAGCTGGCTCAAGCCGAAGGGTTGGCGGTGCCTATGATTGAACCTCTCGGACCTGAAGCTGCATGACCACCTGGTCCTTCGCCTCGTCTCCGTGGCTCATCTTCCTCGGCGCTGCCGTGTGGGTCGGGGCGGCGTGGCTGTGCTGGCAGAACGCCACGCGGCGCGGGGGCAAGGCGGCGGTGTTCATGGAGTCGCTGCGGCTGGTCATCATGACGCTGCTGGTCTTCACGCTGTTCCGGCCCGAGCTGGTGCGGCGCATCGAGCGCAAGGAGTCGCCGCAAATCGCCGTGCTGCTCGACGCCTCCGGCAGCATGACCACACGCGACGTGCGCGGTGGGTCGAACGTCCTCACGCGCGCCGAGTGGCTCGCGGCGCGGCGCGCGACGAACTTTTGGAAGCCGTTGGAGAAGTCCGGCAAGGTCATCGTCGAGGATTTCTCCGCGCCGCCGGCGGACACGAATTTCAACGCGCAGGCCGAGGCGGGCACGGACCTGAGCGCCGCGCTCGAAGCGTCGCTCCAGCGGCACAAGAATCTCCGCGCCGTGCTCGTGCTGACGGACGGCGATTGGAACGCCGGCAAGCCGCCGCTCCTCGCCGCAGCGCGGTTCCGCGAGACGGACACGCCCATCTTCGCCGTGGGCGTGGGTGCGGAGCAGCCGTTGCCGGACTTGGTTTTGGAGCGCGCCACCGTGCCGAGCTACGGGCTTATCGGAGAGCAGATTTCCATCCCATTCCGCATCGCGAGCCATCTGCCGCGCGAGGTGAAGACGCAGCTCATCATTGACGCGGGCGACGGCGAGGAAGTGAAGAAGGACATCACCATCCCGGCGGGCGGGCAGTTGCAGGACGCCATCGTGTGGTCGCCGCGCAACGTCGGCGAGCAGACCGTCTCGCTGCGTCTGCCGCCCGAGGCCGACGAGGCGCTCACGGACAACAACGCGCAGCAGTTCCGCATCGCCGTGCGCTCGGAGACGCTCAAGGTGCTGGTGGTGGATTCGCTGCCGCGCTGGGAATACCGCTACCTCCGCAACGCCCTCGAACGCGACCCCGGCGTGGATTCGCATTGCGTGCTGTTCCATCCGTCACTCGGGCCGGGCGGCGGGCGCAACTACCTCACGGCCTTCCCCGGCACGAAGGAGCAGCTTCAGCGCTACGACGTGATTTTCCTCGGCGACGTGGGCGTGGGCGAAGGCGAACTGAAGGAGTCGGACGTCGCGCTGATTCGCGGTCTGGTCGAGCAGCAAGGCAGCGGCCTCATCTTCCTGCCGGGCCGGCGTGGCCGGCAAATGTCCTTCCTCAACGGCCCGCTCGCGGACCTCATGCCCGTGCAGCTCGACGACAAGCGCCCCGACGGCGTCGCGTTGCAGAATGAAGTGCCGCTCTTGCTCTTGGCCACGGGCAAAGGCCACTTGCTCACGCGCTTCGACGGCGACGAAAATCGCAACGACGACATCTGGAAAAACCTGCCCGGCTTTTACTGGAGCGCCGCCGTGGAGAAGAGCCGGCCCGGCAGCGAAGTGCTCGCCGTCCACGCCTCGATGCGCAACGCGTGGGGCCGCGTGCCGTTGCTGGTCACGCGTCCGGCGGGCAGTGGCAAGGTGCTCTTCATGGGCACGGACAGCGCGTGGCGCTGGCGGCGCGGCGTCGAGGACAAGTGGCATTACCGCTTCTGGAGCCAGGTCGTGCGCTGGATGTCGCACCAGCGGCACCTCGCCGAGCGCGCGGGCGTGCGGCTCACGTTCAGCCCCGAGACGCCGAACGCCGGCGACACCGTTTTCCTCCAGGCCACCGTGCTCGACGCGAGCGGCTTCCCGATGGAGAAGGGCAAGGTGGACGGCAAAATCACCACGCCCGGCGGCCGCACGGAGAAGCTCGACTTCGCCGCGCTCGACGGCGGCTGGGGCGTGTTCAAGTCCAGCTTCGTGCCCAAGCAAGGCGGCCCGCACAAAATCCTCCTCGCCGCCGACAGCGCCGGTCGCAAGCTCGAAACCGAAATCACCGTGACGCAACCCGTGCGCGAGAAAGTCGGCCAGCCCGCGAACTTCACCGTGCTGCGCGAACTCGCCTCCCTCACCGGCGGAGCCATCGGCCCGACTGCGGAGCTGGCCAAAGTCATCGAGCAAATCTCCCTGCTGCCCGAGCCGAAGCCCTTGGAACACCGCATCCGCCTCTGGGCCGACCCGTGGTGGGCGGGGAGCATCCTCTTCCTGCTGACGGTCTATTGGGTGAGCCGCAAGCTGGCGGGGATGATTTGAGGTAGCCGAACGCCGGCGACACCGTCCTCCTTCAGGGCGCCGAGCTCGGCAGCCTTCACCCAACGGGTGAGAGGTCGCGGTTTCGAGAGTCTTGTCCTTTGCGCCCTTTGCGCCCGTTGCGTGAGGTTCAACTGCGGAATCTGGGTTCAGTGTGGCCCAGCGCACCCGAGTTCAGCGCGGAGGCGCGCCGAACTACAGCCGGGGCGGCTGCGCTCCCCATTCCTTCAACTGCATCGTTCCGGCTGAGGCTTTCAGCCTCAACTTTGGAGTTCGAGTTGGTTCTTCGCTGGTTCCAGTGGAATGGAAGCCTTCCAGGTTCCGCGCTGGAGGCGCGCCTGAGGGTAGCCGGTGGGAAGCTCCGTCGGCGGAGCGCACCCACCGGTGAGATCCCGAGCGACCGGCGCCCCAGAGGGGCGCATGAACCATCCCCATGCCAACCGGGCGTTCATGCGCCCCGCCGGGGCGCGGACAGATCCGGCTGGCTGACCGGTGGGTGCGCATCTCCCTGCGGTAGCGGCTTCCCACCGGCTACCCTCACTGGCCCCGCTGGGGCCGGGAAGCGGGCCAGCTAAGATTCCATTCCACCGAAAACAGCGGGGAACCTTCGAGTTCGAGTCAACTGCATGGTTCCGGCCAAGCTACATCAAACTCACCGGGTCGATGTCCACGGTCATCGTGACATCCTCGGGCAACGCGGTCTGCTCAAGCAGAGTCGCCAGCACCTTGCTCACGCGCGGCATCTGCTTGGTCCGCAGCATGAGCTGGTAGCGGTAGAAGGTCTCGGCGCGCAGCAGCGGCGCGGGTGCGGGGCCGGCGAGGACCAAGTCTTTCAACGGCGTCGCTGCGGCGGGAGCGGGTGAGAAAGTGGGAGAGTGAGAAAGTGGGAGGAGTTCCAACGTGTCCGAGTTCACCGTCTCACTTTCCCGCTTTCCCACTTTCCCACCTGCTAAACTTTCAAGCTCGCGCGTCACATGCTCGGCCATGAGCTTCACCTTCTCCTCGTTGCGGCCCTTGAAGGTGAGCATCGCGAGGCGCGAGGCGGGTGGATAGTTGAGTTCTTCGCGAAACTCGATCTCCTGCTCGTAGAAGCCGGTGAAGTCGTGGCGGCGGGCGTATTGAATCGCGGGATGAAACGGCGTGAAGCTCTGCACGAAGACTTCGCCTTCCACCTCGCCTCGCCCGGCGCGACCGGAGACTTGCGTGAGCAACTGGAAGGTCCGTTCGCCCGCGCGGAAGTCTGGGATGTGCAGGCTGAGGTCCGCGTGGATGACGCCGACGAGCGTGACGTTCTCGAAGTGCAGGCCCTTGGCAATCATCTGCGTGCCCACGAGGATGTCGGTCTTGCCGGCCTTGAAGTCGCCGAGCACGCGACGGTAGTCCTCCTTGCGCTTCATCAGGTCGGAGTCCATCCGCGCGATGCGGGCGTGCGGGAAGAGCTTCGTAAGCGTCTCCTCGACTCGCTCAGTGCCGAGGCCGGCGTAGCGGATGGCGGCGCTGCGGCACTTCGGCTCGGGACAGGCCGTGGGCGCGGGGGCTTCGTGGCCGCAGATGTGGCAACAGATTTTCTGTGCCTTGCGATGGTAGGTGAGGGCGACGCTGCAATTCGGGCATTCGGCGACGAAGCCGCATTGCGGGCACTGGAGCGAGCTGGAGTAGCCGCGCCGGTTCAGGAAAAGCATCGTCTGCTCGCGGCGTTCGAGGCGCTTGGTGATGGCCTCCTTGAGTTCCTCTGAGAAGATGGGCGTGCCCTTTTCCTTCCGCGCGGCCTGCCTCATGTCCACGACGCGGACGATGGGCATCTTCTTGTCGTCGGCGCGGAGCTTGAGTTCGAGCAGGGCATATTTGCCGCGCTGGACGTTGTAGAAGCTCTCCATCGAAGGCGTCGCCGAGCCGAGCACGACGACGGCGTTGTCCATCTGCCCGCGCACCACGGCGACATCGCGGGCGTGGTAGCGCGGGGCTTCCTCCTGCTTGTAGGAATGCTCGTGCTCCTCGTCCACGATGATGAGCCCAAGCGGCTCGACGGGCGCGAAGATGGCCGACCGCGCCCCAATGACGATGCGCGCGCGGCCCTGGCGAATCTTGTGCCACTCGTCGTGCCGCTCGCCGGAGCTGAGGTGCGAGTGGAGCACGGCCACTTGGGTCTGCAACGCGCCGTGGCTGAAGCGGGCCTTGAAGCGCTCGACGGTCTGCGGCGTGAGCGCAATCTCCGGCACGAGCACGATGGCTCCCTTTCCCTGCGCCAGCGCGTGCGCGATGGCTTGCAGGTAAACTTCCGTTTTGCCCGAGCCGGTGACGCCGTGGAGGAGAAACGTAGCAGGTGAGGGAGGCGGAGCAGGTGGGAAAGTGGGAGAGTGAGAAAGTGAGAGCGCGCGTTCGGAGGTCATCTCACTTTCTCGCCATCTCACTTTCTCGCCTGCTCCACTAGGGCGTTCGGACGCGGTCTCACTTTCTCGCTTTCCCACTTTCTCACCTGCTGTCCCGCCTGCTCCGGAATCCATGCGCTTGCAAATCGCCGCGAGCGCCACGGCCTGCTCCGCGTTCATCGTCAGCGCCTCGGTGCGACTGATGACGTCCTTCGCGTAGGGATCGCGCTCGGAGACTTGGTTGGTGATGAGGACGAGGTGCTTGTCTTCGAGGCGGCGGACGGTCTCGGCGGTGGTTTCGGCGAGTTCGAGGAGTTCTTGCAGCGGCATTTCGCGGCGCTCTTCGAGGAGGTTGAGAATCTCCTGCTGGCGCTTGGTGAGCTTCGGGGTTTCGCCGGTCACGGGGAGGAGGCGGACGAAGAGGCGTTCGCGCCAGCCGTCCTGCTCGCGGCGCACGACCTCGGGCAGCACGCTTTTCAACGCAATCTCCGGCGCGCAGCAGTAGTAGTCCGCGATCCAGCGCGCGAGCTGGAGCACGCGGGGCGTTACGAGGGATTGCTTGCCGACGACGCCGGTGAGGTGGCGGAGGTTGGTGTGGGTGGATTGCTCGGTGAGCGCGGTGACGCAGCCCATGACCTGACGGTGGCCGAAGGGGACTTTGACGCGCGTGCCGACCTGGACCTGTCCGGCCAGCTCCGCTGGGATGGCGTAGTCGAACTCCTTGCGGAGCGCGATCTCTAGGGTGACGCGGGCGACCATGAACGAGTTGAGAGTTGGGGAGTTGAGAGTTGAGAGTCAACTTCGGGAGTTGGGAGATGAAAGTCGAAGGTTGAAAGCGAAGGCAGTCAATCCCGGCTCCTGCCACCCGGAGGATCAGGATCAGGATTTCGAGCAGGAGGACCCGCCGTTCAGCGGCCCGGCGGGCTGATGATCTCGCTCATCTTGAAGATGGGCAGGAACATCGCGATGACGATGCCGCCAACGACGACGCCAAGGAAGACGATGAGCAGCGGCTCGATGAGCGAGGTCAGGCCGCCGAGAATCGTCTCGATCTCGTCATCGAGGAAGTTCGCGACGCGCTCGAGCATGGCGTCAATTTTGCCGGTCTGCTCGCCTGCGGAAAGCATGCGGATGATCATCACCGGGAAGACGGGGTGCCGGCCCAGCGAGGCAGAGATGCCGTCGCCCTTCTCGATGTCCGACATGGCCACGCGGATGGCCTTCTCCATGACGACGTTTCCGACGACGTTGGCAGTGATGTTGAGCACCTCGAGGATGGGCACGCCGGAGCGGATGAGTGAGGCGAGGGTGCGGGCGAAGCGGGCGAGGCAAATCTTGTGGGCGATGTGGCCGAAGATCGGCAGGCGGATGCGGTTCTTGTCCCAGAACTCCTCGCCGACCTTGGTTTTGATGAACGCAAGCCATGCGTAGATGACAGCGCCGGAGGCGATGAGGACGACCCACCACCACTTCTGCATCCACCCGGAGAGGTCTATGAGGAACTGCGTGGGCGCGGGCAGCTTGGCACCGAAGCCGGAGAAGATCTCACCGAAGGTGGGCACGACCTTGATGAGCAGGAAGCAGGTGATCGTGATGGCGACGAGCGTGACGATCGTGGGATACATCATCGCTGACTTCACCTTCTTGCGCAGGCGCATGGTGTTCTCCAGATAGGTGGCCAGGCGGGCGAGAATCTCTGCGAGCAAGCCGCCCTTCTCGCCGGCATCCACCATGCAATAGTAGAGGCGCTCGAAGGTCTTGGGGTGCTTCATCAGCGCCGCCGAGAAGTTGTCGCCGGCCTCGACGCGCGCGCAGATGTCGCGGATGACATCGCGCATGATCTTGTTGTCTGTCTGCTCGGCCAGCCCCTGGAGCGCGCCCACGATGGCGATGCCCGCGTCAATCATGGTGGCGAGCTGGCGCGTGAACATCACCAGATCGCTCAGCGGCACAGCGCCGCCGGCGGCCTTGCCTTTCTTGCCACTGGCCTCCTGGATGGTGACGACCAGGAGGTTGCGGCCCAGCAAGCCGGCGATGGCCTCCTGCTCGGTGTTGGCCTCGATGACGTTGCGAATCTCGCGACCGGAGGCGGCCTCACGGGCCACGTAGCTGAAGGATGGCATAGCGTTGGCCTTTAGATAGCCGGTGGGGTGTGGGTTTCAAGCTTATCCGGAACCATGCAGTTGGAGCGCTCTTTGTCGCCAACTTCGGAAATCGGATTGTGCGGAGCCGTCGGCTTTGAACTGCATGGTTTCGGCCAAGGTTAGCATTTGCCGCGATCATGCCCTTGAGATCCCCCGGCATCGCTTCATCGCAGAGACGCGAAGAAAGCGGAACTGCGCGGAGAAGACGCCGGAGAGGGACACTGAATGGCAAACACGACCTGCTTGCCTCCTCTGCGAAAAAAGCGACGGTGCCTCCAATTGGAAGGACTCGGATTAAGATTCGGGGGAAGTGGCGGTGGGGGGAACCTTGCCTGCGGGCACGGCCACCAGCACGGCCTGAATGAACAGGTCTCCCGGGCCGTAGTGATAATTCACCAGGTCGAACCCGCCGCGGCGCAGGTGCTCCTCGGCATCCGCCCGTCCGCGCAACAGCGAGATTTCCGGCGGATGCAGCGGTGCCGCCCGTCCCACCACACGGGCGAGGAACCAGTGCACGACGCGCAGCACCCAGACGCTGGGCGCGCTTGTCCGGGGCCAGAGCAGCAGGGCCTTGCCGCCGGGCCGCAGCACACGGCGGAGTTCGGAGAGGATGCGCGCGATCTCGTCGGTCGTGAAATGCTCCATCACGCCGAGGTTGTAGGCGCCATCGAAGGTCGCGTCCGCAAATGGCAGGTGGAAGATGTCCGCCTGCTCGATGCGTGCGGCGACGGGGTTGTGCCTGGCGTAAAGCCGCAGCGCGGCAGGAGAAATGTCCACCGCCGTGATGCGGACGCGACCATGCAAACGCACGTCCACCTGCCCGCTGCCGCAGCCCGCGTGCAACAGTGTGGCGCCCGGCGGGAAGCTCCGGCGCACGAACCGTTCGAGATAAGGCATGATGACGCCCCGCCGGTAAATGCCCGCGACGAGGTCCTAGAGCCACCCGCTCGTGTCTGTCTTGCCGGACCAATACGAGTCCCAGTGCTGCGGGTCGTGCAGCGCCGGGTCCACCCGCCGCACTCCGGCTGGCAGGCGGAACTGCTCCGGGCGCCGGCACCGCTCCCACGCGAGTTGCAGCAGGAAGCGCCCGCTGCGCGCCGCCTCATCGAAGGTCAGCTTGGAATGTCCATACGTGCGCGCCGGCAGGACGATGGGCACCTCGCGGACAAGGAAGCCGTTTTGCACGAGCACGAACATGGACTCGAAAAAGAATCCGTAGCTGCGGGAACGGACCCGCGCGAACAGCTCGCGCGGAATCTGCCGCAGGTCATACAGCCGCAACGCCCCCGAGGCATCCTGCGGGACTTGCAGGAAATGCTTCGTCATCAAATGCCCCAGCCCGGTCAGCATGCGCCGCAGCAGCGACCAGCCCGGCAGACTTTCAGCCCCATGCCAGCGCGAGCCGACCGTGACGGCGGCTCCGCGCGCGGATTCCAGCAGCCGGGGCAAATCCGCAGGCGAATGGGAGAAGTCGCAGTCCAGCGTGAGCAACTGGTCGTAGCCTCCGTCGTAGGCGTGCGCGATCATCGCCTGATGCGCGGAGCCGATGCCCTCCTTGCCCGCGCGGTGGAGCACGCGCACTTGCGGATGCGCCGCGCTCAACTTGTCGAGGATCGCGCCCGTGCCGTCCGGGGAGTTGTCGTCGCAGAACAGAATGTCCGCCGGCAACCCGAGCTGCACCAAAGCGAGGCACATCGGCTCCACGTTCCCCGCCTCGTTGAAGGTGGGGATGGCGATGAGGAGGCGCGAGGGACTCATGCGACTCCGGGCGGCCCGGCTACGAGCATACGAACTCGATGTTGGGCAGCGGGAACAGGAGCCGTCCGCCGCCACGGAGAAACTCCGCCTCGCGCTTCACGATGCCCTCCTTGAAATGCCAGGGCAGCACGAGGAAGCAGTCCGGCCGCATCGCCCGCGCCTGCGCCTCGGAGACGATCGGGATGTGGCTCCCCGGCGTGACGCAGCCGAATTTTTCCTCGTTCACCTCCGCGATGCACGGCAGCAGCTCCGGGGTGATGCCGCAATACTGGAGGATGACGTTGCCCTTCGTGGAGGCGCCGTAGCCGATGACGCGCTGGCCGCGGTCACGCAGGTCGCGAAGCGTGGCGATCAATTCCTCGCGATGCCCTTCGATGCGCGACCGGAAGCCGGCGAACGCGTCGAGTCCCAAGTCCCGCTCGGTTGCGAGCATTGCATCCGCCTCGGCGGTGGCGGGCGGATGCGAGGAGGCGGCGTGCGCGAGTGTGACGGCGAAGCTGCCGCCGTTCACGTTGTTCTCGGCCACATGAACGATCTTCAAGCCCGCGCGCTGCGCCATCCAGCGGATTTGTTCCAGGCCGTAGTATTCCAGATGCTCGTGGCAGACGGTATCGTAGGCGTTCACGCGCAGCATGGCCGGCAGGTAGCTTTGCTCGAGGTGCCACAGACCCTCGGGATGAAGAATGGCGGCGACCTCGCGCACAAAGGCGAGCGGTTCCTCGAGGTCGTAGAACATCGCGATGGATGTCACGAGGCGTGCGGACTTGCCGGGATGCGCCGCCTGAAACGCCCGCCCGGAAAAGAAGTCGGTGTGCAGACGGACACCGGCTGGGTAGTGGGCGCGAAATTTCTCCGCCGAGGGATCGAACCCCACTCGAAACGTGTGTGCGGGATAAAACCCGAGGGAAGTTCCGTCGTTGCAGCCGATGTCCACCACGCAGTCGCCGGGGCCGAGCGATGCGAGCGATTGGAGCCATGCCGCTTTCTGCCGCAAATGCGCGACCATCGAGGCGTTGAGGGACGAGCGGTAGCCGTAGTGAGCGCCGTAAAGCTCCGTCGGCGCGAAGGAATGGAGCAGTTGCACGAGGCCGCAATCTCCGCAGCGCACGAGCGTGAGCGGCCCCTTGGTCAGGGGCACGCCGGGATTCGCGGGAAAGACGCCGGTGAGGGACTGCTCGCCGAGGTGCAGGACAGCCTCGCAGCGGGCGCTCGCGCAAAGGCGGCAATGTTGAATCGGGTCGGGCATCGGATTGGTCTCGCGGGAGGGTGTCACAGGAGGTTGAGAACTGGAAGCCTGTGTTATTCGAGCCGTGATTTTTTCCACCTTCCGAACCCCGGATGGATAGAGATGTGGCATTTGATAAGGAGAGCAGGGGCGCAGGAGAGGAGTTGGGGATGGAGCGCCGTCGTTCCTCCTGCCTTCCTGCTCTCCTCAAAACATTCCTCTTCGGAGTTCGAATTCACTGCGCGCATGCAGCGGGTCGCCTCCAGAACCGTCTGCCGCGAAAAACCAGAGCCAAACCGATTCCCAGCGAGAGGATGCTCAACGCGATGGCTTCGGCCAGTCTGCGTGGACGGAACTTCAGTTTGAGGGTGTGCTCGCCCGCCGGGAGGGCAAAGCCGCGCATCCAGTAGTTGACCGGCTGGCTTTCTATCCGCCGGCCCGCGACCACGGTGTGCCAGCCGGGAAACCACGCTTCATTCAACACCAGAATGCCGGGATGGGAGAGCTGGCATTTGACATCGATCTCGCTGTGCCGGAAGCGAAGGATGGAAGCGCTGCCCGATGTCTCGTCCGTTGCCAGCGCAGGAAACGGCAAGGCGGACTCGATGATGCCCTCGCGCGGGAGATCGAGCCGGTTGGTGACGGCAGCCAAGGCTTCTTCAGGCCGCCCGACCAAGCGGGGTTGAAACGTGATCCAGAGGCGTGGCACAGGGTTGGCGTTCACGAGAATTCCTCCCGTGCCGGGGTCCAATGCCAGGTTAAGGCTCAAGTTGGGAGTGAAGAAGGGCGGCTGCCAATAAAACACCTGCGACAGTGAGGCGTTGAGGAGCGCTGGTGGCTCCACGCCGGCCGCGCTGTGAAGAAAATCCCACGGGCGCCTCAGAAAGAGCGCGGTGTAGGAGTCCACATGGGTCCATCCGTCCCGCATCCCGAAATTCGGAGGCACCAGAATTCTTGGCACCATCACTCGGAGCGGCGTGTCTGTTGGCGAGGATGACTGTTTCTCTCGCAACTGGCCGACCACGGGGAATTCGTGTGTGAACCCGGCCACCGACTTGCGGGAATAGAGCCACCCGTAACGTCCATGTGCGCCGGAGAGCTCCACGATTTGAAGCCCCAGCCAGAGCAGCAAAGCCGCTGGAGGCATAGCGGAAGACCAGCCACTGCGCCGTTGCCAAACGTAGACGGTTCCGGCCGCCAGCAGCAGCGCCAACACGGGCTCTGCCATTCCAATCCGCGCTGGAGGGCCCTCGAATGGATACGCAGCCTGCAATCCAGCCATCAACAAACCGACAGTTGCCAGCCCGGTCCAAGGCACCCCCGGCAGCGGCCTGGGGCGACTCAAGAAAACTGCGGCGGCGCTTGTCAGCGCCAGAACGGGCAGGACATTGATGCGGGCCGGCACTCGAAACGAACTGGCTCCGGGGAGCAATTCAAAGCACGCGCGGAACAGCCCGCTCTGCTCCCCGAACGAAAACCAAAACGCGAGCGCGCCCATGAACAGCAACGCTCTCATGGCAGTGCTTCGCAGCATGGCCAGCCCCACCAGCCCGGGCACCGTCCACGCGAAGCCCAGCCGGTAATTATGCTCCCAGTCAATGCGGCTCATCGGCGGGTCCGTCACAATGCCAAAAGCCTGCTCCCACCCAAAACACCCAAAGGAGGCGAACTCCAACGTGGGGGCCTGCCGGTTTCCCTCGGCAATCAGGTCCAGAAACGGGAGCCAAGCAATTGCTGAAATGCCCGCCGACAGCAGCAGCGCGCCTGCAAGCCCGGCGATGAGACGAGGAAGCCGCTGCCAAGCGACCTCCGGTGCAGGCCGGAACAACAGGCCGGTGAGAAACAGCCCAAGGCCAAAGACAGTGTTCCAAAAAACCTGCGGGTGTCCGGTCAGAAACTGGAGTGCCAGCAGAATGGAGAGTGCGCCAATGCGCCTGCCGGTGGGCCGCAGCCGAAGTTTGACCAGCGCGACCAGCATCAACGGGAGGTAGCACAACCCGGCGAAATAAAACGTGTGGCCAACCAGAAGCCGCCCGCCAAACCCCATCGAGGCGAGGAGCGCACAACCTCCCAGCAAGCCAAAGACGCCACGCCCGCCCAGTTGCCGGCACAGCAGGTGCAGACCCAGAATCGCCAGGAACGCGTGCAGACCCAGGAAGAGACTCGGGCCAGCGAACTTGCCCAGCATGAGCAGGTAGGTTGGGGGATAACACACCGCGCTCTGCAAATCGGACGCGTAGGGGCGGCCCAGTCCCACATGCGGGTTCCACCAGGGAAATTCCCCTCCCAGCAGGCTCGTTCGTAGAAAGTGAAAATTGGGTTCGCCGTGCAAAACCCAGTCAATGGTTTCAGTGAACGGATACGTGCCCAGCATCATGGCCAGCGTGAAAACCAGTGCGCTGACGCAGGCAAACACGCTGGCCGGCATCAGCCGCCACCGGGCTACGAACAAGCCGTGACACCATGAAGGTTCTGCAAGACCCACGACGGAACGCATTAGGGGCGAAACCTTCTCCACTGCGTTGCTGAAACACAAGGCGGCTTCTGCGAACGGGCATCCGCAGGCGAATCCGCAGCATTTCACGCGGAACCCTGCAATTGGAGCGCGTCAACTTCATCGGTCCGGTTGAGCGTGGTTTCTCCGATTGCACCAGCCTTGACCGCCCGGTAACGTGCCGCCCCTGATTTATGACGCTGACTGAAAAACTTCTCGCCCGCGCCTCCGGCAAAGCCTCCGTGCAGGCGGGCGATAACATCTGGGTAAAGGCCGATGTCCTGATGACGCACGACGTGTGCGGGCCCGGGACCATCGGCGTGTTCAAACGCGAGTTCGGCAAGACGGCGAAGGTCTGGGACAAGCAGCGTGTCGTCATCATCCCCGACCACTACATCTTCACCGCCGACTCGATGTCCAATCGCAACGTGGACATCCTCCGCGACTTCGTCCGCGAGCAGGACCTGCCCTACTTCTACGATGTGATTGACGACCCGAACGGCTCGTGGAAGTTCGACGCCTCGAAGGGCAACACCAAGCGCCAATACGGCTCCAACTACGCCGGCGTCTGCCACACCGCGCTCCCCGCCAAGGGCCACACGCGCCCCGGTGAAGTGCTCTTCGGCACCGACTCGCACACCTGCATGGCCGGCGCGTTCAATGAGTTCGCCACCGGCATCGGCAACACCGACGCGGGCTTCGTGATGGGCACCGGCAAACTGCTCATCAAAGTGCCCGAGACGATGCGCTTCCGCCTCGAAGGCAAGCTCCAGCCCGGCGTGATGGCGAAGGACGTCATCCTCCATTGCATCGGCGAAATCGGCTTCGACGGCGCGACCTACCGCGCGATGCAGTTCGACGGCCCCGGCATCGCCACACTCTCGATGGATGACCGCATGACCATCGCGAACATGGCCATCGAAGCCGGCGGCAAGAACGCCATCTTCGAGTTCGACGCGCGCACCGCCGAGTATGTCGAGGCCCGCACGCGCTTGAACGGCACGAAGACCAGCTACGAACCCGTCGAAGTGGACCGTGAACAGAAGTTCGTTTTCGAGACGGTCATTGACCTCAGCAAGCTGGAGCCAACCGTCGCGTGCCATCCCGACCCCGGCCAGCGCAAGACGGCCAAGCAGATGAACGGCATGAAGCTCGACCGCGCGTATGTCGGCTCCTGCACCGGCGGCAAGACGAGCGATTTCATCGAGGTCGCGCGCGTGCTGCGCGGTCACAAGGTGAGCATTGATACCTTCGGCGTGCCCGCGACGCCGGACATCGTGCACGAACTCCAGACGACCCGCTGGGGCAACGAAACCATTTGGCAAATTCTCGAAGCCGCTGGCGTGCGCATGACGGAGAACGCCGGCTGCTCTGCCTGTCTCGGCGGCCCGGTGGACACCTTCGGCCGCATGAACCAAGGCGGCCTCAAGTGCATCAGCGCGACGAACCGCAACTTCCCCGGTCGCATGGGCAGCAAGGAAAGCGAAGTCTATCTCGCCTCGCCCGCGACCGTGGCCGCCAGCGCCATTACAGGCCGCGTGACGGACCCGAGGGAATATCTGACGAACTAAATTTTCAGTTCAGCAAGGCCCCGCGCTGGCGACAGGGCGGGGCCGTTTCTTTCAAGCCATGTCCCGCACGCTCCACGAGATCATCCCCGTCCTCCAGACCGCCATCGGGCCGGTCATCCTCATCTCCGGCGTGGGGATGCTGCTGCTGGTCATGACGGGCCGCTTCGGGCGCATGATCGACCGGGCGCGCGTGCTGTCGAAGGAACTCGCCACCGCACCCACGGAGGACGTCGCCAGCATCCGTGCTCAGATCGCCATCCTCCTCTGCCGTGCGCGCTGCATGAGAATCGGACTTGCACTGGCGTCGTTGAGCGTCCTGCTGGCGGCGCTGCTCGTCATTCTGCTGTTCGCCACGGCGCTGCTGGCGAAAGAGTGGTCCTTGCTCGTCGTCTGCAATTTCATCGGCTCTCTCCTGTGCCTGATCGGGGCTGTGCTCGCCTTTCTCTATGATATCCACCTCTCGCTCGTCGCGCTGAAGCTGGAACTGGGCGACAAATTCTCCGAGGCCGGCTGACCCTCGAACCGCGAGCTTTTCCGCGCGTTCTTGCGTCAGCCCCTGTTTCCAGGCGCAGCCCGCTGCACGGGTTCAGCATTGGCAAATCTCCGGGGCACTCCTAGGTTCCCGCCATGTCTTTGAACCGCCGCCGATTCTTCAGCCGCTCGGGGTTGCTTGCCGCCACTTCGCTCGGCGCGCCCGCCGTCATCCAGGCCGCCGAGCCCGGAAACGCCAAGCCCGGACAGAAGCCGCGCCACATCATCCACCTCGTCTCCGATGGCATGAGCAATGGCACGCTCACATGTGCCGATCATCTGTCGCACCTGCTCCGCCAGCGCGGCCTGACCTGGATGCAGCTCTACAACCGCCCCGGAGTCCACGCCGGCATGATGAACGTCCGCTCGCTCAACTCGCTCGTGACCGATTCCTCGGCGTCCGCCTGCGCATGGGGCAGCGGCTCGCGCATCGTCAACGGCACGGTGAACGTCCTGCCCGACGGCACGAGGCTGCGCACGCTTTACGAGCTGTTCGGCCAGGCCGGCTGGAAACGCGGCCTCGTCACCACCACCGAGATCACCCACGCCACGCCGGCTGGCTTCGTCGCGAGCGGCCTCAAGCGCGAGGGCACGCACGAGATCGCCAAGCAATACCTCGAGCGCAGGATCGAGGTCCTGCTCGGCGGCGGGCAGATGTTCATGGACCCCTCGCTCATCAAAGACCCGGCCAAGCGCAAGGGCATGACCGACCTCTATCCGAACTACACGCAGGCCGGCTACACCGTGATGAAGACCGCCGCGGAACTGCGCGCCGCGCCGTTGGACTCTCCGTGGCTCGGCACGTTCGCGAAGAGCCACCTGCCCTTCACCCTCGACCACGTCGCGGACCCTGCCCTCAAGGCCGCCGTGCCGACGCTGGCCGAGATGACCACGCGCGCCCTCCAGAAGCTCGAGCGCGAGGCTCATTTCATTTTGCAGGTCGAGGGTGGCCGCGTGGATCACGGCGGGCATGCCAGCGATGCGGCCGCCTCGCTGCACGACCAGATCGCCTTCGACGAGGCGATGGATGTGTGCCTCGACTTCCAAAAGCGGCATCCCGACACGCTGCTCGTGTTCACGACTGACCACGGCACGGCGAACTTCGGCCTCAACGGCGCGGGCCGGGAATACAATCTCAGCACCCCGCTCTTCCACAACCTGCTCCAGGTCAGGCACAGCTTCGGCCACATCGCCATGCAGCTCGGCTCGGAGGCAGAAGTGCCGGACTTCAAGCAGCCCGCCGCCCCGGAGCGCGTCGCCGACGTTCTCAAAGACGCGACCGGCTACGAAATCCGCGCTGACCAGCTCAAGGCGCTCATGCCGTTCATGGAGAAGAAGGGCTTCTCGCTCTACGGCCAGTTGAACAACTGGTCCGCCCAGCTCGGCCTCGTGCTCGCCAACCATATCGGCATCAGCGCCACGGCCAACGCCCACACGGCGGACTACGTGCCCATACTCGCTCTCGGCCCCGGGGCGGAACGCTTCCAAGGCTTCATCCAGAATGTGGACGTGTTCCGCCACTACACGCAGCTCGCGGGGATTGATTTCAGGAACCCCACCGCTCCCCTGACGGATGACATCAAGGCACCGCCGGACTTGAACAAACAGTTGAAGCAGGAGAAGAAGAAATCCGCCGCGCTGGAGCCGGACGCGCACTGGGTCGAGGCATGACACTGCGTGTTGCGTGTCCCTTGTGCCGTGACCACGGCTGAATGCGCCCCAACTACCAGCAACCCAGAACCCGGAACTCGGAACCAAGACCAGCCCGTGCTCGCCTTCATCTTCACCGACCTGGCTTTCTTCCTCGCGCACCCGCTGGGCTGGCTGGCCATCGGTTTCACGCTTTGGATGCTTGTGGACGCGGTCCGGCGCGCGGAGTGGATTTGGGTGGCGTTCATCATCCTGTTCCCGCTGCTCAACGCGGTGCTCTACTACTTCATGGTCCACCGCGCCGCGCCGTCCTCGCCCGCGCGCGGCTTCGAGCTGCCCGGCGAGCACAAGCGCGAGCGCATCGCGGAACTCGCGAAGCAAATCCATCTCCTCGACAAGGCCCACCACCATCTGGAGCTGGCCGACATCCAGTTTCAGCGCGGCAAGTTCAAGCTGGCCGAGGAGTCCTACTTGCGCGCACTCGAGCGCGAGCCGCAGGACGTTGACGCCCGCGCGCACTACGGCCAATGCCTGCTGCGGCTGAACCGCGCGGCGGAGGCGCGGCCTTACCTCGAAGCCGTCTGCTTCGAGAATCCAAAACACGATTACGGCCACTCGCTGATGGCGCTGGCCGAGGCTCGCACCGCGCTTGGCGATGCGGACGGCGCGGTGGCCGCCTGGGAACAGGTCGTCAGCCAGCACTCCCATGCCCGCGCACGCGTGCAACTGGCGGAGCTGCTCGCCGCGAAAGGTCAGCCGGAGCGCGCCCGCCAGCTCGCTGAGGAGGTCGTCGCCGAGGACAAGCACGCCCCGCAATACCAGCGGAAGCAGGAGCAGCCGTGGGTGGCGCGGGCGAGGAAGCTGATGAAGTGACGACAGCGCGAGATTCCGTCGAGCCCCTTTTCGAGCGAAGTGAGTATCTACGGATCGACCACTGCGTCCGAGTTGACCGCTTCACTCGCACCGCCGGTGGCGGTGTCGAGGGTGCGACGGAGTCTCACCCTGCCACTCACTCGTGCCGAAGCGCCTCGATGGGATCGAGCGCCGCCGCGCGGGAAGCCGGATAAATTCCAAAGACGATCCCCACCGCGCCGGAGATGCTGAAGGAGATCATCACGGACATCGGTGTGACGATGGTCTTCATGTCCGTGAGCTGCGACACCAGCAGCGGGGTCGCCACGCCCACGACGACGCCAATCAAGCCGCCGCCGACCGACAGCACCACGGTCTCAACGAGGAACTGCGTGATGATGTCCTTCTTCTTCGCGCCCAAAGCCCGGCGGATGCCGATCTCGCGCGTCCGCTCGGTGACGGTCGCCAGCATGATGTTCATGATGCCGATGCCGCCGACGACAAGCGAGATGGCGGCGATGGAGCCGAGCACGATGTTGAAGATGCGCTTGGTTTGCTCGGCCTGCCGCAGCAGCTCCAGCGGCACGATGACCTCGTAGTCGTTTTTCGGATGGAAGCGCTTGAGAAGCGTGCGAATCATCGGCACGGCCACCTCGACATCGTCCACCGTATTGAACTGCACCGTGACCTGGTGGAGCTGGACCTTCTCGGCCTCGAAGGAGCCGGCGCTGCGCTTGAAGATGGTTTCGCCAAAGCGGCTCTTGGTCGTGGAGAGCGGCACGTAGATGTTGTTGTCGAGCGGCTGGCCTTCCATCTGGCCGGACTGCGGGCGCTTCTCGGCGGTGGAGCGCTCGCGCAGGAGGCCGACGACGATGAAGTAGTCGGAGCCGATTTTCACCTCCGCCTCCATCGGGTCCTGGTATGGAAAGAGGTTTTCCGCCAGGCCCACGGTCAGCACGCAGACGTTGTTCATGTGAGTCTCGTCGGTCTCGGTGAGGAACCGGCCGCGCAGGATGTCCACGCCGGCCATCTCCGTGTAAATCGGATGGGTGCCGATGATTTGCGCCTGCTGGACAAGCGTGTTGAAGCGCACCTCGTCCCGGATGATGCGCATGGGCAGGACGCGCTTGATGCCGGGGATGGTGCTGTCCAGCCGGGCCACATCGCCATAGGTGATGCCGTATTCGTTGACGTAGCTGCGGCCGGAAGAGCCGGCCTTCGAGTCCTGCGCGGGCTTGATGCTGCGCAGGATGATGTTGCTGGAGCCGAGTTTCTTGATGGCCTCCTGCGCCTCGTAGCTGGCGCCCTCGCCGATGGCCAGCATGGCGATGACTGAGCACACGCCGAAGATGATGCCCAACATGGTCAGCCCGGAGCGCATCTTGTGGAGCAGGAGGCTCTTGATGCCGAGTTGGACGATTCGTATGAGTGCACGGGCGCGCATGGTGCGGGGCGCAGAGTAGTGGCTCCGCGTGCGGCGCGGCTAGAGAAAGGTGAGCAGGTGGGGAAGTGAGCAAGTGGGCGCGCGGGGCGCGTCTCAGTGTCTTTCAATCCGGATTGCGATGAATCCCAAGGGGATTCTGCTCCGAAGCCCATTGTTGCTGGGAGAACGCCAGCCTGGGTCTGTGTCCGACGCAGCTCACAACCCCAACGGGGTTGCGTCCGATCCGCTTCCGGTCCACAGGTCCGCCTGCCACAACTCCTTCAGGGGCTGTGTCGAATTCCCGCATCCAGCCAAGGCAGGCGCTCGCGCGCCAACCCTGGGCTTTGGAGCCTCAGCCCCGCTGGGGCTGCAAGAAACCAATCTGCGCCCGAACTCCGGGGGGCGCATCTCACTTTCCTGCAGACCGGACGCGAGTCGGTGCTTCGGGCTGAAAGCCCGGCATTCGCTAGCCTGGGGTGAAGCCCCAGGTCAACGAGGCCACGGTGAAGCCGAGCGCTGTAAGCGCGTCACCTTGGCAACCGGGCGGCGGCGTGGCGGGCTTACAGCCCTCGGCACGGCCTGGCGGGGCCACCTGGGGCTGCGTTCACTACGTTCACTCCACCCCAGGCTGACGAATGACGGGCTTTC
>JACRKB010000071.1 GCA_016235545.1 Verrucomicrobiota bacterium
CTCGACGAGGCCACCGCCGCCGCCGAGGCGATGACGCTCTGCCATCGCGCGATGCCGCCGGGCGACAGCCGCAGCAAGTTCTTCGTCTCCGAGGCCTGCCATCCGCAGACCATTGCGCTGGTGAAGACCCGCGCCGAGGCGCTCAAGCTCGAAGTCATCGTGGGCAATCACGAGACGTTCGCGTTCGACAACTCCGTCTTCGGCGCGCTCGTGCAATACCCGACCACGACTGGCGCGGTGCTGGACTACGCGGACTTTGCAGCGAAGGCCCACGCGGCGGGCGCGCTCGTCGTCGTCGCGGCGGACATTCTCGCGCTCACGGTGCTGCGCGCGCCCGGCGAGTTCGGCGCGGATGTGTGTGTCGGCAGCGCGCAGCGCTTCGGCGTGCCGCTGGGTTACGGCGGGCCGCATGCGGCCTTCTTCGCCACGCGGGATGCCTTCAAGCGCAACATGCCGGGCCGGCTCGTCGGCGTCTCGAAGGACGCGCGCGGCAAGGCTGGCCTGCGGCTCTCGCTCGGCACGCGTGAGCAGCACATCCGCCGCGAGAAGGCCACTTCCAACATCTGCACCGCGCAGGCGCTGCTCGCGAACATCGCGGCGATGTATGCGGTTTACCACGGCCCGGCGGGGCTGACGGCCATCGCGCAGCGCGTCCACCGGCACACGCGTGTGCTGGCGGCGGGCGTCGCGAAGCTCGGGCATTCGGTGCTGAACACAACTTACTTCGACACGCTCGCCATCCAGCTCAAGGGCTACACGAGCAAGGAAATCGTCGCCATCGCCGAGAAGCACGGCGTCAATTTCCGTGTGCTCGACAAGGCCACCCTCGGCGTCGCGCTCGACGAGACGACGGACTTGACGGATGTGGAGTTGCTCGCGCGCATCTTCAACGCGGGCTTCGAGCTGCCGTTCAAGTTGGAGGAGTTTTACGCGGAGGCCGCAGCCGCTGGCTTCGACGCGCACGCGCGCACCACGAAGTTCCTCACTGCGCCGGTCTTCAACCGCCATCACTCCGAGACGGAGATGCTGCGCTACTTGCGCAAGCTCGAGTCGCGCGACCTCTCGCTCTGCCAGGCGATGATTCCGCTCGGCTCCTGCACAATGAAGCTCAACGCCACGAGCGAGATGCTGCCGGTGACGTGGCCGGAGTTCGGCAAGATCCATCCCTTCGCGCCGCTGAAGCAAACCCTCGGCTACCAGGAGTTGTTCAAGCAGTTGGAGCAGTGGCTCGGGGAAATCACCGGCTTCGCGGGCATCTCGCTCCAGCCCAACTCCGGTTCGCAGGGCGAATACGCGGGCCTGCTGGTCATCGCGAAGTATCTCGCGACGAACGGCCAGGCGCACCGCGACATCTGCCTCATCCCGAACTCCGCGCACGGCACGAACCCCGCCAGCGCCGTGATGGCCGGCATGAAGGTCGTCGCCGTCGCGTGCGATGCGCAGGGGAACATTGACGTGGCCGACCTCCGCGCCAAGACCGCCGCGCACGCCGCGAACCTCGCGTGCCTCATGGTCACTTACCCCAGCACGCACGGCGTCTTCGAGGGCACCATCCGCGAGATTTGCGGAATCATCCACGACGCCGGCGGGCAGGTTTACATGGACGGCGCGAACATGAACGCTCAGGTCGGCCTCACGTCGCCCGGTTTCATCGGCGCGGATGTTTGCCACCTGAACCTGCACAAGACCTTCTGCATCCCGCACGGCGGCGGCGGGCCGGGCATGGGGCCGATAGGCGTCGCGGAGCATCTCGTGGATTTCCTGCCGGACCATCCCGTCGTGCCGCTCGGCGGCGAAGACCCCATCGGCCCCGTGAGCGCCGCGCCGTGGGGCAGCGCGAGCATTCTGCCGATTTCCTGGGTCTATATCGCGTGCATGGGCAGCGCCGGCCTCACCGAGGCGACGAAGTATGCGATTCTCAACGCGAACTACATCAGCCGCCGGTTGGAGAAGTATTTCCCCACGCTCTACAAAGGCACCGGCGGACTCGTCGCGCACGAGTGCATTCTCGACCTGCGCGGCTTCAAGGCCACGACCGCCGAGGACGTGGCGAAGCGGCTCATGGACTTCAGCTTCCACGCGCCGACGTTGAGCTGGCCAGTGGCCGGCACGCTGATGGTCGAGCCGACCGAGAGCGAGCCGAAGTGCGAGTTGGACCGTTTCTGCGACGCGATGATTGCCATCCACGCCGAGATGACCGCCGTGGAAACGGGCAAGGCCGACAAGGCGAACAACCTCCTCAAAGGCGCGCCCCACACCGCCGACCAAATCGCCGGCGACTGGCAGCGTCCCTACACCCGCGAGCAAGCCGCCTTCCCCGTGAAGAGCCTCGTGGACTACAAGTTCTGGCCCCCCGTGGCCCGCGTGGACAACGTCTTCGGCGACCGCAACCTCGTGTGCTCGTGCGCGGGGATGGAGAACTATCAATAGCCGGTCAGTGCGGCCTCTGTTAGCTTTCCGCCGATGAAAATTGTCGGCACACGCCCGCACTCGCTCAGTCCCGAGCGGTTGACGCCCGAGGAGGCGTTGCGCCGCGCGGCGGTCTTGCAGGCACAGGCCGACGCGCTCAACCCGTATCCCAAACCAAGGGGCTTCGTGTTCAAGGCGAAAACGTGGGAAGACTACGCGGCGTGGCGCAAAGCCCAGTCCAACCCTCGCCTCTGGTAGCCATGCCCGAAGACCTCTCGCTCGTGCGCGTCTGTCGGCTGCTCAACGAAGCGGGTGCACGCTACCTCATCATCGGCGGGCAGGCGTGCATCCTCCACGGCTTGGTGCGAACGACGGAAGATGTGGATTTGTTGGTGGAAGCAACCGAGGAGAATTGCCAGCGCGTCATCACCGGGCTTTCCGGCCTGGCTGACGGCGCGGCCCGCGAGCTGACACCGAAGGACATTCTCGAAAACGTCGTTGTCAAAGTGGCCGACGAAGTGGAGGTGGACGTGAGCACCCACGCTTGGAAAGTCACCTACACCGAAGCCGCGCCAAACGCGCTCAGCAAGCAGCTCGGCGAGGTGACCATCCCCTTCCTTGGTCTGGACGACTTGATTGCCAGCAAGGAAACCTATCGCGACAACGACGCGTGGGATCGGGTCCGACTACTGGAACTCAAGCATCGGCAAAAATGACGTTTACCCGCCAGCCTTGAACAGAGTCGTCCCGCGCCTAGTCTCACCCGCCAATGAAAATCACCGAAGCCCTGCTTGCCGAGCACGTCGTCTTCCACAACCTCTTCGACTACGTGGAGCGCGCCGCGCCCAGGCTGCGCACGCTCGGAGAAATCCGAACGCTTGCCGGCCTGCTCAACGCGATGCAGGAGTCGCACGGCCAAATCGAGGATGAGCTTGTGATGGAGCCACTGGCGCACTGCCTGGATAATCTCGGCCAGAACGAGGCCATTCACGCCGAGCACCAGCACATCGAGGAGGTGCTCGCCCAGGTGCGATCCAGTCGCGATTTGAAGCAGGCGAAAAAGCTTTTGCACACCGCCGTCGTGGTTTCCCGCCAGCACTTCGACCGCGAGGAGCGCGTCATCTTCCCGCTTGCTGAGAAATGGCTGAAGCCCAAGACGCTCCAGACGCTCGGCTCCGAGTGGGTGGCGAAGAGGAAACAGGTGGTGGGATAGTTGCGCTCGGTGTAACGCTTCGCGGCATCTTGGCGTCAGTTCCTGCACAACAAAATGAACACATGGCTCCGCATCGCCCTGGTCACGAACTTTGCCTTCACGTTTGCTGCCGCCGCGCAGGACAAACCCAAATCCAAGGACGGAGAGAAAGGCAAGGGCCGCGCCGCGAAGGCTGCGGATGCGCCGCTGCCGGCAGGGGTGAAGGAGTTCACCTACAAGCAGACGCCGCAGGGTGAGCTGAAGCTCTTCGTCCACTACCCGCCGGATTGGAAGGCGACAGACCAGCGGCCCACGATCGTGTTCTTCTTCGGCGGGGGCTGGAAGAACGGGCTGCCGACGCAGTTCTTGAACCAGGCCACCTACCTCGCTAGCCGGGGAATGGTCGCGGCCCGGGCGGACTATCGGGTGGAATCCCGCCAGAAAACCACTCCGGAGAAGGCGGTGGAGGATGCGAAGAGCGCAGTGCGCTGGCTGCGCGCGCAGGCGGCGTCTCAGGGGATAGACCCAAATCGCATCGTGGCTTCTGGCGGCTCGGCAGGCGGACACCTCGCTGCCTGCACAGGTATGACGGAAGCCTACGAGGCGAAGGGCGAGGACGTGAAAGTTTCATCGCAGCCCAACGCGATGGTGCTGTTCAACCCCGCGCTGGACTTGGCCGCGCTGGATGTCGCCGCGAAGTGGCCGGAGGGAAAGGACATTGTGCCGTTGATTGACCCGGCGCGCTTCATCAGGAAAAACCTTGTGCCGACCGTCATTTTCTTCGGCACAGCGGACCGGATGCTGGACCACGCGCGCGTGTTCGCGGACAAGTCCAAGGCGCTGGGCAACCGCTGCGAGGTGTTCACCGCCGCCGAGCAACCGCACGGCTTCTTCAACCGTCCCCCGTGGCAGGAGGCAACCCTGCGGCAGACGGACGCGTTCCTGACTTCTCTGGGCTACCTTCAGGGCGAACCGACCGTGAAGATTCCGGGCGATGGCAAGCCGGAGTTGAAGCGGGAAAAGTAGGACAGGCAGGTTGCCTGTCCCGCTTTCAGTGCGAGTGCGGCTTGCCGGTGCCGCACATCCCGCAGGAGCTCGGGACGCCGGAGCAGGACGGGGCTTCGCCGCCCGCGCTGGTGGAGGCGAAGGTCGAAAACTTCTTCGCCAGTTTCTTCGACCCGCAGTGCGGGCATGGCGTGCCTTCCCAACGGCTGGAGCGCACCAGCACTTCGCTGTCCTTTTCACAATCACTGCAATGGAACTCGTAAATAGGCATGGAGTGAGATTGGGTTGAAAGTCGAACGAACGCAATCGGTCGTCGCGCTCAGGCTCAGAAAAAGGGATTGTTCGCGCGCTCCTGCGAGACCGTTGTAAGTGGTCCGTGGCCGGGACAAATCAACGTGGCTGGCGGCAGGGAGAGGATTTGCTCGCGCACCTTGGCCTTTGCCAGTTCGCCTTGGTCCTTCGCACCACCCATCGAGCCGGCAAAGATGGCATCGCCGACGACGGCCATGTGCGCCGCGTCGTCGGGCCAGTTGCCGACGACGTAGGTCACGCCGTCCTCCGCGTGGCCGGGCGTCTCGCGGTTGGACACGCGCAGGCTGCCGAGGTGGACGCAGTCGTTGCGGCGGTTGCGATGCTGCGGCGGCGCACCCTTCGTGTCGGTGTGAATGCGAATCGTCGAGTAGCGCTCGCGAATCGCGGGGAGGCCCTCGATGTGGTCGTGGTGCGAGTGCGTGATGAAGATGTGGCGCAGGTCGAGGCTCTCCTCCTGCACCAGTTTGAGGACCGCGTCCGCTTCGAAGCCCGTGTCGAAGAGCGCTGTCTCGCGCGTGACTTCATCCCATACCAGGTAGCAATGCACCGTGTTGCCGGCGCGCGTCGTGGTGATTTGGCGGAACTCGCGCCAGGTGCCGTTGTCAGTGGGCGCGGGGAGCCAGCCGTTTGCAAGGGCTTCGAGCTTCGCTCCGTTCAGGCCGAGGAGCGAGGCGATCGCTTGAAAGTCGGGTTTGCGCGCGGACTTGCCGGAGCCTTCCAGCGCGGCGAGTTCATCAGCGGCAAGTCCCGCGGCCTTTGCGGCGACGTCAGCAGGGACATTTGTCATCGCCCGTGCCTTGCGAATCACATCTCCAACGTGGTCTTCCAAATTCATGTGCGCCGAGTGTATCGGTGGGGCAGGGGAGAGTCCAGCGGGAGGCCACTTGCTGCTTTTGCCCATTGGCGGCGCGCGGGAAATGCGTCAATCTCCCCACATCAAATGCCCGTCGCCATGAAAAACCTCACCTCACTTCTCTCGCTGCTTGTCGCACTTTGCTCGCTCACGCCCGCCGCCCGCTCCGCACCCGTCGCGCTCTTCGACGGCAAGACGCTCGACGGCTGGGATTACGACCCGAAGGTCTGGAGGGTGGAGGACGGCCTGATCACCGGCGGTTCCACGACGGAGAAGATTCGGGCGAACTTCTTCATCGCCACCGTGAAGAGTTTTCAGAACTTCGAGCTGGTGATGAAGATCAAGTGCAGCGGTGATCCCGCCACCGGCATGATCAACAGCGGCATCCAGGTCCGCAGCGTGCGCGTGCCCGGCGGCAACCACATGAGCGGCTACCAAGTGGACTGCGGTGCGGGCTGGTTCGGGAAAATTTACGACGAGTTCCGCCGCAACCGCGTCATCGCCGAGCCGGTGGACGCCGCCGCGCTCGCGAAGGTGGTGGATGTCTTCGGCTGGAACGAATACCGCATCCGCGCCGAGGGGCCGCGCATCCGAACCTGGATCAAC
The DNA here is from genome assembly GCA_016235545.1 of Verrucomicrobiota bacterium. Taxonomy (GTDB): domain Bacteria; phylum Verrucomicrobiota; class Verrucomicrobiia; order Limisphaerales; family SXTU01; genus SXTU01. Next base: position 6,378 of record JACRKB010000071.1, read on the forward strand.
GGCGTGCTGGCCATTGACTATACCGAGACGGACAAGAACATCGCGCTGGACGGGCGGATCGGACCACAGGTCCACAGCGGCGGTGTCTGCCTCGTGCAGGTGAAGGATGTGACGGTCGAGGAGCTGCCGGCGACACCCGGCGTGCCGACATGGCAATCCCTCGGCGGGGTGGACGCCGCGCGCAAGCTCATCACTCCCGCGCCCAAGAAGAAGGCCGAGGAAAAAAAGAAGGCTGCCGCGCCCGCCGCCGACAAGGCAAAATAGCCGCACCGGCATGAACACATCCACTCGCCGCAACTCCGGTTCCGCCCGCACCCCGCTGCTGTGCCTGATCGCCGCCATCGGCGGAGCCGGCGCAATGTTCGTATGCTCGCAGAAGGAGAAGGGAGCACTACAGGCGCAGCTCGCAGCTTTGAGCGAGCAGGTCCGGCAGATGGAAGCCAAGGCGGCGGACCCGAAGGAAGTGGAGAAGCTCCGCGCCCAAGTTCGTGAGGGAGCGGACTTCAAGAAGGAGGCAGAGGAAGTCCACCGGCTGCGCGGGGAGGTGACGCAGTTGCGGCAGGACAAGACACAGTTCGAGCGGGCGAAGGCAGAGAACGCGCAGCTCCGCGTTGCCGCGCAGCAGGCCCAGCAGTTGCAGGCGGAGAACAGTTCCCTGCGTGGGCAAGTCCAGTCGGTCGCCCAGAATTTGCAGCACGTCCAGGCGTTGGCGGTGGGGCAACCGGGCCAGGCGCAGAAGAATTCCTGCATCGCAAACCTCAAGCAGATTGACGGCGCAATCCAGCAGTGGGCATTGGAGAATCGCAAGGTGGCAGCCAGTCCGGTGGAGTTGCGAGGCGTCCTGCCCTACCTCAAAGGAAGCGTGCTGCCACTCTGCCCATCGGGGGGAATCTACTTTCCGGGCCAGAATGTGTCGGCCGCC